>DASZUI010000062.1:0-52872 GCA_035547675.1 Devosia sp. | reverse complement strand
AAAAGCTGAGAGTGGAAGTCGACAAATCGGGGGGTGGTGCGCGCTGCCTTATCACATCGTCCCCTCGCCCCTCTGGGGAGAGGGTCAGGGTGAGGGGAGCGGCGCGCTCAACTCGTGCCTGTGGCTACCCTTCACCGCCCTGCCGGGCACCCTCTCCCCAGAGGGGCGAGGGTTGGCGCGCGGCGCCCTCTCGCCTAGCTCACCGCCTGGATTTCCTCGTCGGTCATGGCGCCGGGAATGATCGTCACCGGGATATGGAGGCCGCTGCCGCCATGGCCGAAGGCGGCGATGAGCGGGCCTTCGCCGGCGGCGGAGGCGGCGAGGACGAGGATGGCGATATCCCGGTCCTCGGCGATGAGCTGCTCGATGGGGGCGGTGCCGCGGCCTTCGCGGATCAGGGTCTCGACGGCGGTCGTCGCATTGATCGCCCGCACCTTGGCGAGGTAGGTATCGATGAGGCGTTCCGCCTGCTCCAGCGCCTCGGCCCGCATGACCTCCTCGACGCCGAGAAATTGCTGGAAATCGGCGGTATCGATCAGCGCCAGGAAAACGATGGCGCCGCCGACGCGCTGCGCGCGGTAGGCCGCATAGGCGACGGCGCGCGAGCACTCCGGCGTGTCATCGATGATGACGAGATATTTGCGCCGATGGTCTTCGGTTCCCGCCAAGACCGACCTCCCGCCCTAACTCGATCAGGCCGGTAGGCTATCCTATCTCTCTCAGCCGAGAAAGCCGACTATGGCGCGGACGTCCTTCATCGTCTGCTCGGCAATGACCGCGGCGCGCTCGGCGCCGTCGGCGAGGAAGGCGTCGATGGTGGCGGGATCGGCGGTCAGCCGCTTCATCTCCCCGGTGATGGGGCCGAGCACGGAGACGGCGAGCTCGGCGAGCGCCGGCTTGAAGACGCCCCAGCCCTGCCCGCCATATTCGCGGAGCACGTCGGCCTTGGAGCGGTCGGCGAGCGCGGCATAGATCGAGACGAGATTGTCGGCCTCGGGGCGGCCGTCGAGGCCCTTCTCCTCGGAAGGCAGCGGCTCGGGATCGGTGGTCGCGCGCCTGATCTTCTTGCTGATCGCGTCGGCGTCGTCGAGGAGCGAGATGCGCGACTGGTCGGAAGGGTCCGACTTGCTCATCTTCCTGGTGCCGTCGCGCAGGCTCATGATGCGGCGCGCCGGGCCGGTGATGAGCGGCTCGGTCAGCGGGAAGAATTCGGCCTCGAGGCCCTGCTCGGCGATCGAGGCGGCGAAATCATTGTTGAACTTGGTGGCGATGTCGCGCGTCAACTCGAGATGCTGCTTCTGGTCCTCGCCCACCGGCACGGCGGTCGCCTTGTAGAGCAGGATGTCGGCAGCCATCAGCGAGGGATAGGCGAGCAGGCCCAGCGAGACATTCTCCGAGTTCTTGCCGGCTTTGTCCTTGAACTGGGTCATGCGGTACATCCAGCCGACCCGCGCCACACAATTGAACACCCAGGCCAGTTCGGCGTGCTGTCGTACGCGCGACTGGTTGTAGATCATCGATTTCCTGGGATCGAGGCCGGCCGCGACATAGGCGGCGGCGAGCTCGCGCGTCGCCCGGCGCAGGTCGTCGGGGTCCTGCCAGACAGTGATCGCGTGCATATCGACAATGCAGTAAATCGTCTCATGCGTCTCCTGCAGCGGCACGAAGCGGCGCAGGGCGCCGAGATAATTGCCGAGATGCAGATCGCCGGACGGCTGGATGCCGGAAAAGACGCGCGGAGTGAAAGCCATAGCAAGCCCCAGGGTGGACGGGTGCTCTACCCTCTTCTGAGCCGCCTGAGCAAGAGGCCGAGCGGCTGGGCGCCGGTGACGTGCACCAGCACGAAATAGAGCACCAGCCCCACGCCGCAGAGGAAGGCCAGCGCGATGAGCTGCACCACGATATGGGCATGGGGCGCGAAGAAGGGCGCGAGCGGGATCGAGAGCGCGTAAAGCACCGCCCCCATCACCACCGAACAGGCGACGACGAGCCCGTGCCGCCGCCAGTCCTCGGCGGGCAGCCGGAAGTGGCCGCGCCGGGCAAGCCAGATGGCGAGCAGCACGGCATTGGCCCAGGCCGCGACCGAGGTGGCGATGGCGATGCCGACATGCTGCAGGAAGGGGAAGAGGACGAGCGAGATGACGATGTTGGTGGCGGCCGAAACGCCGGCGAACCAGGTCGGCGTCAGCGTATCCTCGCGGGCGAAGAAGCCGGGCTGCAGCACGCGGATCAGCACATAGGCGGGGAGGCCCACCGAGAACCAGATCAGCGTATCGGCGGTCTGCACGGTGGCGTTGGCGTCGAAGGCGCCATGCTGGAACAGCACGCGGACGATGGGATAGGCGATGGCGATGAGGGCCGTGGCCGCCGGCATGGAGAGCAGCATCGAGATCAGCAGCGACTGGTTCTGCGCCGCATCCGCCTCGCGGTCGCGGCCGCCCTTGAGGTGGCGGGCGAGTTCGGGCAGCAGCACGGTGCCGATGGCGATGCCGATGATCCCGAGCGGCAATTGGTAGAGCCGGTCGGCGTAATAGAGATAGGCGATGGCGCTGGGGGCGCCCGAGGCGATGATGGTGCCGATAAAGATGTTGATCTGGGTGATGCCGCCGGTCAGCACGGCGGGCACGGCGAGCACCCAGAAGCGGCGGACCTCGGCATCGAATTTCGGCCATTTGAACGGCGGGACGAACTTCGCCCGGCGGATTGCCGCATAGACCATCCAGAGCTGGGCGATGCCGCCCGCCAGCGTGCCCACCGCGATCCAGACCGCGGTTTCCACATCGGTGTTGTGGTAGAGCGCGAGGGGCAGCATGAAGGCGATCATCACCACATTGAGCAGGATGGGCGCGAAGGACGACGCCGTGAACCGCCCCAACCCGTTGAGCACCGCCGCATAGGCCGCCATCAGCGACATGCACATGAGATAGGGGAAGCAGATGCGCGTCAGCAGGACCGTGAGGTCGAACTTGGCCGGATCGTCGAGGAACCCCGGCACGAAGAGCGGCAGGATCCAGGGCATGAAGATTTCGACCAGCACCGTCACCGTGAAGACGACCACGGTCAGCCAGGAAATGATGCGCCCGGCCCAGAGCCGCGCCGGCTCCATGCCCTCCTGCTCCAGCGACTTGGCGAAGAGCGGGATGAAGGCCGTGTTGAAGGCGCCCTCGGCGAAGAGCCGGCGGAACAGGTTCGGGAAGCGAAAAGCCGCCAGATAGGCATCGGCCGCCGGACCCGTGCCGAGCACGGCGGCCACCAGTGCATCCCGGATGAAACCGAGGATGCGGCTGCCGGTGGTCATTGCGCCGACATTGATGAAATTGCGGTAGAGGCTCATCGGTGTGAAGGGCTTTCGCTGCGGACCCCCACCCCTATCCCCTCCCCGCAAGGGGGAGGGAGACGATGTTGCACCGTCCGCGCCTCAGGGCACTCCTCCCCCCTGGCGCGGGAGGATGGGAGGGGGGTTCTGCTGGGGCTATCTAGCAAGTCGTTGCCACTCAACCCACGGCCCGCTGCGGCCCCGGCTCAGCCTGCGCCTGGGGCTGCTCGAACACAGCAAGCAGCGCGTCGCGGATTTTGCGCTGGCGGATCTTGGAGTGGATTTGGTGGCCGGTGAGGTCGGTGACGTAGAAGACGTCCACCGCCTTTTCGCCATAGGTGCCGATATGGGCCGACCCGATCGTCAGGTTCAAATCGGAAATGGCGCGGGTGAGCTGGTGGAGGAGGCCGTTGCGGTCGAGGCCGGAAACCTCGATGACGGTGAATTTCTCCGAGATCGTGTTCGATACCTGTACCGAGGCCGGCAGGCGGAAGGGCTTGAGGCGGCGGTTATGCCGGCTTTCCTTGCCGAGATCGATGAGAATCTGCCGCTTGCCCTGCAGCAACTGCTTGGTGGTCTCGATGATGCGGGTGGCGCGGACCTTTTCGTCCTCGTCGGAGGCGAAGGCGCGGCGCAGGCGGAAGGTGTCGAGCGCCTGCCCGTCGCGCATCGAGAAAATCTGCGCGCCGATGATGGAGGCGTCGCACATGGTGCAGGCGCCGGCAATGGTCGAGAGCAGCCGCGGGTGGTCGGGCGTGTAGAACGACACCTCGGTGATGGATTCGAAGGCCTGCACGCGGATGGCGCCGGCGAAGGTGCGGCCGGCCTGGTCGGCGGCGTGGATCATCCGGGCGTGTTCGAGCTGCAGCTCCGGCTCGGCCCTCAGCCAGTAATGGTCGTAATGGCGGGCGAGATAGGCTTCCACCTCCTCCGCGGGCCAGGCGGAGAGCTGGCGGCGCAGCGCCTGCTTGGCGTCCTCGACGCGATTGCGCTGCGGCGCCTGGGAGTGGCCGCCGGAGAGCAGCGGCTCGGTAGCGAAATAGAGCGACCGCAGAAGCGAGCCCTTCCAGCCGGTCCAGACGCCGGGGCCCACCGCCATGATGTCGCAGACGGTGAGGATCATCAGCATGGCGAGCCGCTGCGGCG
Organism: Devosia sp.; assembly: GCA_035547675.1. Taxonomy (GTDB): domain Bacteria; phylum Pseudomonadota; class Alphaproteobacteria; order Rhizobiales; family Devosiaceae; genus DASZTU01. Next base: position 48,410 of record DASZUI010000062.1, on the reverse strand, counting down.
ACTGTACCACATCGGCGAAGGCCTTGGCGGTTTCGGGGTCCTGAATGTCGCGGGACTGGGCGATCTCGCTCATCAGCAGGTGATATTCGACCAGCCAGGCGACGGTGTCGGTCTCGGCCGGCGAGAGGCCGAGCCGCGGACAGAATTTGCGGGCGATGCGGGCGCCGGCGACCGAATGATCCTCCGGCCGGCCCTTGGCGATGTCGTGCAGGAACAGCGCTACATAGATGAGGCGCGTGTCGTTGAGGTGCGGCAGCAGCTCGTGGGTGAGCGGCAGTTCCTGCTTGAAGCCGCCATTGGCGATCTCGGCCATGATGCCCACGGCGCGGATCAGATGCTCGTCCACCGTATAATGGTGGTACATGTTGAACTGCATCAGGGCGACGATCTTGCCGAATTCCGGGACGAAGCGGCCCAATACGCCGGATTCGTTCATCGCCCTCAGGATGCGCTCGACCGACAGCGGATCGGTGAGAATGGAAAGGAAATTGGCGTTGGCCTCGGGATCGCCGCGCAGATCGGCGTCGATCAGGCGGAGCGAGCGGCGGATCGCCTTGATGGCATCGGGGTGAAAGAGCAGGTCCTGCTGGCCGGCGACGAGGAAGCAGCGGATGAGGTTGACCGGCCTGTTTTCGAAGGCATCGGGGGTTGCGATGTTGAGCCGGCCGGAATCGATGACGAAATCCGGCTCGCCCTTGATCTTGACCTTGCCGCGCCGGAAGGTGCCGAGCAGCACGCCGACAAGGTCCGGCAGTTCCGGCGTCTTGGCATGGTTGAATTCGAGGCTGGTACAGAAGATGCGGGTCAGGTCGCCCACATCCTTGGCGACGAGGAAATAGCGCTTCATCAGCCGCTCGACGCCGAGCATGCCGGCGCGATCCGTAAAGCCGAGGCGGCGGGCCAGTTCGGGCTGCACGTCGAAGGTCAGCTTCTCGTCGGCGCGGCCGGTCATGAAGTGGAGGTTGCACCGCATCGCCCAGAGGAAGTCCTCGGCGCGGGTGAAGAGGCGGTATTCATCCGCAGAGAGCACGCCCTTGTCGACCAGCTCGGCGCCCGTCTTGACCCGGTAGAAATATTTGCCGATCCAGAACAGGGTGTTGAGGTCGCGAAGGCCGCCCTTGCCGTCCTTGATATTGGGCTCGACCAGATAGCGGGTGTTGCCCATCTGCTTGTGGCGCTCTTCACGCTCGGCCATCTTGGCGGCGATGAATTCGGGGCCCGTCTTGGGCACGATCTCGCGATCGAAGCGCGCGATCAGCGTGTCGTAGAGGCCCTTGTCGCCGGTCAGATAGCGCGCCTCGAGGGTGGCGGTGCGGACCGTCATGTCCGAGCGGGCCATGCGGATGCACTCGTCGACCGAGCGGACGGCGTGGCCGACCTTCTGGCCCAGATCCCAGAGCATATAAAGTATATATTCGGTGACCTGCTCGCCCCAGGGCGTCTGCTTGTAGGGCAGGATGAACAGCAGGTCGATGTCGGAGCCCGGCGCCAGCGTGCCGCGACCATAGCCGCCCACCGCCGCGATCGAAATGGCTTCGGCGCCCGAGGGATTGTCGACCGGATAGACGTCGCGGGTGGCGAACAAATGGATCGCCTTGATGATCTCGTCCTGGGCGGCGGCGAGGTTCATGGCACAGCGCGTGCCCTTGCCGGTCGCCATCAGCTCGGCCTCGGCGCCCTCGCGCGCATCCTGCAGGGCCTTGCGCATATGGGCCAGCACGATGGCCCGCGCGCCCTGGGTTCCCGCCGGCTCACCGCCAAGCAGCGCCTTGGTTTCGGCCACCAGATCGCTGGCGGTCTTCAGCACGAACAGGGATTTTCGTGGGCGGCTATCGGCTTCGACGAGAAGCATCGCGGGCCTTCTTCAACTCATACACCAGTTCGATGGCCTGTCGCGGCGTCAGATCGTCGGGCCGGATGTCGTCCAGCATGGCATCGAGGGGGTTAATTTCCGCCTGCCGCGGTGCGGCCTGATGGGCGAACAGAGGTAAATCGTCTAGCACAGCCCCTATCCGGCCGGAAGACCCTTGCGCCGCGCGCGCCTCCAGAACCGCCAAAACCTGCCTCGCCCGCGCCAGCACGGCGTCGGGCAGCCCGGCCAATTTGGCCACCTGAATGCCGTAACTGCGATCGGCGGCGCCGGTTGCGACCTCGTGCAGGAACACCACCTCGCCCTCCCATTCCCTGACCTTCATGGTGTGGTTGGTGAGGCGCGGCAGGGTCTTGGCGAGACTGGTCAGCTCATGGAAATGAGTGGCGAACAGGGCGCGGCAGCGCACGTCATTGTGCAGCGCCTCGACGGTCGCCCAGGCGATCGATAGCCCGTCGAAGGTGGCGGTGCCGCGCCCGATCTCGTCGAGGATGACCAGCGAGGAACGGGTGGCGCGGTTGAGGATGGCGGCGGTTTCGACCATTTCGACCATGAAGGTCGAACGGCCGCCGCCGATGTCGTCGGAAGCGCCGACGCGGGAGAAGACGCGGTCCACCACCCCGATTTGGGCGCTCGCCGCCGGCACGAAGCTGCCCATCTGGGCCAGGATGGCGATAAGCGCATTCTGCCGCAGGAAGGTGGATTTGCCGCCCATATTAGGTCCCGTCACCAGCCAGATGCGGCCGCCGTCATTGTCGCCGGAAAGGTCGGCGTCATTGGTGACGAAGCTCTGCCGCTCTTTCTGCGCCATCGCCTCGACCACCGGGTGTCGGCCGGCCTCCACGGCGAAGGCGAGCGACGCATCGACGCGCGGCCGGCAGAAATTGCGGCTCGCCGCGAGATGCGCCAGGGCCGCGGCGACATCGAGTTCGGCCAGCGCCTCGGCGGTCCGGCGCAGCACCTCGGTTTCGGCGATCACGGCATCTACCAGCCGGGCGAAGATCGCGGCCTCGATCTCGAGCGCAGCGTCATGGGCGCGGGCGATCCGGCCTTCGAGCTCGGCAAGCTCCGGCGTGGTGAAACGCAGCACATTGGCGAGGGTCTGGCGGTGGATGAAATGCTGCCGGAACGGCTCCTCCAGGAGCTTCGCGCCTTGGGCCGCCGGGGCTTCGAGGAAATAGCCGAGCACGCCGTTATGGCGGATCTTCAGCGATTTCAAATCGGTTTCGGCGACGAGCCGCGCCTGGAGCGCCGCGACCACGGCCCGCGTTTCGCTGCCGAGCTGGCGTTCGGCATCGAGCCTTTGGTCATAGCCCTGCCGCACGAAGCCGCCGTCGCGGGCGAGAAGCGGCGGGTCCTCATCGAGCGCGGCATCGAGTTCGCGGGCCAGCGCCTCGGGTGCGGCGGCGAGGCTGCGGCCGATGCGGGCAAGGCCCGCGGGTGCATCGCGTAAAGCGCCGAGATGGCCGCCCAGTTCGCGGGCGCCCGAAATGGCGGCGGCGATGGCGCGCAGGTCGCGCGGACCGCCGCGATCAAGCGCGAGGCGGGTGAGCGCGCGGGTGAGATCGGGTACCGCCTTGAGCGCGCCGCGCAGCTTCATGCCGAGGACGGCATCGGCGGCGATCGTTTCGACATCGTCGAGCCGGGCGTTGATCGCCTCGGGATCGCAGAGCGGGGCGGCGAGGCGCTGGGCGAGGAGACGGGCGCCGGCGGGAGTCACCGTCCAGTCGATCTCGCCGAGCAGCGAACCCTTGAGGGCGCCCTTCTGGGTTTCGAGCAGTTCCAGCGAGGCGCGGGTCGCGGCGTCGATCGCCATGTGGCGGACGGTTTCGCCGGCCGGCGGCGCGAGGGCGAGCGGCCGGCCCTTCTGGCTGTCGCGCACATAGGCGAGGAGCGCGCCGAGCGCCGCCCTTTGGCCGCGCGAATAGGCGGTGGGATCGACGGCATCGCCGAAGGCGGCGGCGATTTCCCTGGCGGCCCGCTCGGATTCGAAACCTTCCGAGGGCAGCACGACCAGCGCGGTATCGGCGAGCCGGACATGCAGGTCGTCCAGCGCCTGTTCGACGCTTTCGGAAACCAGCAGCTCCACCGGGCCGATGCGGGCGAGTTCGTCCCCCAGCGCCTCGGGTACGAGGTCGAGCACCGACACCTCGCCGGTCGAAATGTCGGCCCAGGCGAGGGAAAAGGCGCGTTCGCCATGGCGCACCATGGCCAGTGCCGCGAGGAAATTGCTGGCACGGGCGGGCAGCAGATCGTCCTCGGTAATGGTTCCCCGGGTGACGAGCCGCACCACGTCGCGCTTCACCGGCGATTTGCTGCCGCGCTTCTTCGCCTCGGCGGGGTCCTCGACCTGCTCGCAGATGGCGACGCGGTGGCCGAGCGCGATCAGCTTCTTGAGATAGTCCTGCGCGGCATGGACGGGCACGCCGCACATGGGGATGTCCTCGCCCATATGCTTGCCGCGCTTGGTAAGGACGATGCCCAGCGCCTGGCTCGCGATCTCGGCGTCCTCGAAGAACATCTCGTAGAAGTCGCCCATCCGATAGAACAGCAGATAACCCGGATTGACCGATTTGATCTCGAGATATTGGCCCATCATCGGGGTCACGGCCGCGGACGAGATCGCGACGGCCGGTTCGGGATCGTAGGGAGCCTGCTCGGTCATGGACTGCCGGATGGAGCGGAAGCCGGGAGGTTAGGGATTTTGGGCCGGGATGCCAACAGGGTCTGTGGAGAACTGCGTGGCGCGAGCGAAGGCCCCCTCACCCGCCGCTTCGCGGCGACCTCTCCCCCGAGGGAGAGGTGACGCTGCGATCCGGCACTGCCCTCGATCACCTCTCCCTTGGGGGAGAGGTCGGATTGCGACAGCAATCCGGGTGAGGAGGCCTTTTCCGCCTACACCTCGTAGCGATCCGTTGCGTCCCGCATCGGGCGATAGACGAAGCCGGAGAAATCCGCCGGTTTGGCCGTGCCGTTGAGGTCGGACGCCGCCATGCCGACAAAGGCGCCGGTGAAGCTGCCGTGCTCGGCGTGGCCGCCGCATTCATCCGAAAGGAGCGAGGCGTCGAGCACCTCGCCGATGGGCACCAGCGGGGCATCGCCCAAGGCGCAGGCGAATTGCAGCGCCGGTCCGCGGATCGAGACGGCGAGGCGCACCGGGCCGTCATTGGGGATGGACACGGGAGCCTGGAAGCGCAGCGCGCCATCGGGATGGCTCGCTTCCGAGCTCATGATAAGCAGTTCGCGCCGGCCGTCGGAATGGGCGGTGACGGTCAAATAGTGGAAATTGTAGCGCGAATAATAGCAGACGAGGCCGGCGAACTGCCGCTCGTCGGCGGGAGAGAAATCGAGCGTCACCTCGGCATCGTAGGAGAAATGCGTCTGCCGGCGCGCGACCAGCGCCTGCTCGAACCAGGAGCCGATCGATTCTCGGCCATAAAGGCGCAGCTTTCCGGGCGCCGCTTCGAGCGAGAAGATCCGCTCGGTTTCGGGCGTCCTCAGCCACTGAAAGTCCTTGTGGAGGGGTTTGCCCGGCGCAAACTCATAGCGCCGCTCGGCCCAATATCTGGCCTCGTCAAAGCTGCCGGGCACCTCGACATGGAGCTCGGGGATATTGGTGCCGGATTTGAGCCAGAGCCAGTCGTCGTCGCGCCATTCAGCCTGCTGGATGGCCGTTTCGCGGCCGAGCACGCAGCGGCGTTTCTGCGTGGTGGGGCGGCCGGTCAGGTGGACGATGTAGGTCTTGCCATCGGGTGTTTCGACCCAGTCGCCATGGCCGGCGCGCTGCAACGGGTTGAGCGGCTTGTCCTTGGCGGTGACGATATATTTGAGCGGGTGGAGCTCATAGGGGCCGTCGATCTGGCGCGAGCGGGCGAAGGTGATGGCGTGGTCGTAGCCGGTGCCGCCTTCGGCGGTGAGGAGGTAATACCAGGGCCGCCCGTCATGGCCCCCGCGCTTATAGAGATGCGGGCCTTCGACCAGCTTGAGGCCGGTGCCCTGAAAGATGTTTTTTACCGGCCCGACCAGCTTTTGCGCCGCCGGGTCATATTGCTGGAGCGCGATGCCCTCGAAGAGCAGCGGCCGGCTGCGGTGATCCCACAGCATGTTGACGAACCACTTCTTCCCGTCATCGTCATGGAAGAGCGAGGGGTCGAAGCCCGAGGAATTCATATAGACCGGATCGGACCACGGGCCTTCGATGGCGGGCGCGGTCACGAGGTATTTGTGGGCGTCCTTGAAATTGCCGTCCTTGCGCCTGACGTCGGTATAGATCAGCCAGAACAGGCCATCGGCATGGGTGAGGCAGGGGGCCCAGATGCCGCAGCTATCGGGATCGCCGCGCATGTCGAGCTGGGATTTCCGGGTGAGCGGCCGGGTCACCAGCTCCCAGTTCGCCAAGTCGCGCGAGTGGTGGATCTGCACGCCCGGATACCACTCAAAGGTGGAGGTCGCGATGTAATAGTCGTCGCCGACCCGGCAGATCGAGGGATCCGGGTTGAAGCCGGGCAGGATCGGGTTGGTGATCTGGGGCATGGGGTTCACCGAGCTTGTTTCGGGGCGGCCCTCTCCCCTTGCGGGAGAGGGTGCCGGCAGGCGGGTGAGGGGTGAGCCGCAAGCATAGGCTTCGCCTTACCCCTCATCCGGCGCTTCGCGCCACCTTCTCCCGCAAGGGAGAAGGCTCGGCGTGTGCGACGCCTCACACGAAGCGGTTGACCAGGTTTTCGAGGTATTCCTGCCGGCCGGATTTGGGCTGCGGGTTGATGCTTTCCCCTTCGACCCAGGCGGCGATCTGCTCGAGCGAGCGGCCGCCGTTCAGCATGGCGGCGGCACCGGCTTCCTTCCAGCCCGCATAGCGGTCCTCGACGAATTTGTCGTAGGTACCGTCCTCGATCATCGCGGCGGCGCCCTTGAGGCCGCGGGCGAGGGTGTCGAGGCCGCCGATATGGCCATAGAACAGATCGGCCGGATCGAGCGACTGGCGGCGCACCTTGGCGTCGAAGTTGAAGCCGCCATTGCCGAGGCCGCCATTTTTGAGAATTTGGTAGAAGGCGAGCGCCATTTCGCCCGGATTGTTGGGGAACTGGTCGGTATCCCAGCCGGATTGCAGATCGTTGCGGTTGGCATCGACCGAGCCGAGAATACCGAGGCTGCGCGCCACCGCCAGCTCATGCTCGAAGCTGTGGCCGGCGAGGAAGGCGTGGCCGACCTCGATATTGACCTTCACTTCCTTCTCGAGGCCGAAATCCTTGAGGAAGCCGTAAACCGTGGCGACGTCGTAGTCATATTGATGCTTGGTCGGCTCTTGCGGCTTGGGCTCGATAAGGAGCGTGCCGGTGAAGCCGATCTTTTTGGCGTGCTCGACCACGAGATTGAGGAAGCGGCCAGCCTGCTGGCGCTCCTGCTTCATGTCGGTATTGAGCAGGGTTTCGTAGCCCTCGCGGCCGCCCCAGAGCACGTAATTGGCGCCGCCGAGGTCCTTGGTAACCTCGAGCATGGTCTTCACCTGGCCGGCGGCATAGGCGAAGACGTAAGGATCGGGATTGGTCGCGGCGCCCGCCATGGAGCGGCGGTTGGAGAAGAGATTGGCCGTGCCCCAGAGCAGCCGGGTGCGGCTCGTCTCCATCTTTTTCGCGAAAATGTCCGTGATGGTGCGCAGATTTTTGTTGCTTTCGGCGAGGGTCGCGCCCTCCGGGGCCACGTCCACGTCGTGGAAGCAGAAGAACGGAATGTCGAGCAGGTCGAAGAACTCGAAGGCGATGTCGGCCTTGAGCCTGGCGCCGTCGAGGCCCTTGTCGTACCAGGGCCGGTCGAAGGTGCGGCCGCCGAAGGGGTCGCCGCCTTCCCAGGCGAAGGTATGCCAATAAGCGACGGCGGGGCGGATATGGTCCTCCATCCGCTTGCCGAGGACGATCTCGTCCTTGTTGTAGAAGCGGTAGGCGAGCGGATTGCTGCTCGACGGCCCCTCGAACTTGACGGGCGAGATACCCTTGAAGAAATCGGTCACTGACGTGCCTCCTCGATGGCGGGATAGAGCGCGCGATAGCGCGCATATTGCTTGGCATAGGCGTCGGCGAGGGCCGGATCGGGCTGCACCACGGATTTGATCGCCGGCATGGTCATCACCTCCTGCGGGGAACGGCCGGTGGCGGCGCAGAGGCCGAGCCGGGCGGCGCCGAGCGCGCCGCCGAAATCGCCGTCGCCCGGCAGGGCGATCTCCATGCCGAGATTGGTGGCGATGAGCTTGAGCCAGAGCGCCGAGCGCGACCCGCCGCCCACGGCGATCAGCGTATCGATCCTGGTGCCGGCGTCGGTGAGCACGCGCTGGCAATCGCGGAAGGCGAAGGCGACGCCCTCCATTACCGCCTGCGCCAGCCGCGCCGGGTCGGACAGATGCGACAGGCCGACAAAGCTGCCGCGGGCCCTGGCATTGTTGTGAGGCGTGCGCTCGCCGGAGAGATAGGGCAGGAAGATTTCCTCGCCCGGGCCGGTGAATTGCGCCTCGGCGGCGGCGGAAAGTTTGGCCGCTTCCTGCCCGGTGATGCGGGCGAGCCAGTTCAGGCTGTCGGTGGCCGAAAGGATGACGCCCATCTGGTGCCAGGTATCTGGAATGGCGTGGCAGAAGGCATGGACGGCGCCATTGGTATTGGGCCGGAAGCGGTCATTGGAAACGAAGAGCACGCCGGAAGTACCGAGCGACACGAAGCCCTCGCCCGGCCGGATGGCGCCGATGCCGCAGGCCGAGGCGGCATTGTCGCCGCCGCCGCCCGCCACGACGACGCGGCCGCTCATGCCCCAGCGCTGCTTCAGCTCGGGCAGCAGCTCGCCGGAAATTTCGGAGCCCTCGACGAGGCGGGGCATGTGGCGGTGGTCGAGGCCGGTGACGGCAAGGAGCGCATCGGACCAGTCGCGCTTTGCCACGTCGAGCCAGAGCGTACCCGAGGCGTCGGACATGTCCTCCACGCAGTCGCCGGTCATCAGCAGGCGGATATAGGCCTTGGGCAGTAGGACCTTGCTGATTTTGGCGTAGATGTCCGGCTCGTGCTTCCGCACCCAGGCGATCTTGGGGGCGGTGAAGCCGGGCATGGCGATATTGCCGGCGATGTCGCGGAGGCGCGGCTCGGCCATTTCCATCTCGGCGCATTCGGCGAAGGCACGGCCATCATTCCAGAGGATGGCAGGCCGCAGCACCTCGTCATCCGCGCCGAGCAGCGTCGCCCCGTGCATGTGGCCGGAAAGGCCGATGCCTTCGACGGCGGCCAGTTCGGCGGCATGGACCTGTTTGAGCTTGTCGACGGCGGAGAGCACCGCCTCCCACCAGTCGGCGGGATTCTGTTCGGACCAGCCCGGATGCGGGCGGACCGGCTCGCGGGAGGGCGCCGTCGCCTCGCCAAGCGGCTTGCCGGCTTCATCGACCAGCAGCACCTTGACGCCGGACGTGCCGATATCGATGCCGAGATACGTGCTCATGACGTACGTACCTCAGAATAGGCGCCACGCATCGCGTCTTCCTCCCAAGCTCCTCCGGCCGCCTGATCTAGCGCAGATTGTCTCTGAGGAAAATCCTGATTTCGATGCGGTCGGCGGCGAGCGGGACGCCGGTATGCTGCGCGAGCAGGCGCGCGGCGGCGACGGCCATGCGGATTTCTTCCTCGGGGTTCTGGTCGATGGCGACGTCGACCGCGCCGGCGACGAGCCCGGCGCGGGTGGATTCGGTCACCTCGTGCACGATGACCCGGACGCCGCCGGCGCGGCCGGAACTCCTGAGCGCCTGCATCAGCCCGGCATTGCCGGCGCCGAGATTATAGAGGCCGACAAGGCGCGGATCGGCCAGCATCTCGCGCACCAGGAGGGCGGTTTCGGTCGCCGAATCATGGCCCTCGCGCGGGCCGACGATGTCGATGGCCGGGAACTCCCGGCGCATGACGGCGAGAAAACCTTCGAGGCGCTGGGCGTGATCGGTGAGCCCGAGCGAACCGGCGATGATCCCGACCCGGCCGCCCTGCGGGGCGAAGCGCCCCATGAGCGAAGCGGCGGTGCGCCCGGCGGCGATATTGTCGATGCCGATGAACTGGCGGCGGCTCGAGCCGGGGAGGTCGGAAACCAGGGTCAGCACGGCGATGCCCCGGCGTGTCGCCGCGTCCACGGCGGCCACCACGACGGGCGCATCGACCGCGACGATGACGGCGCAGTCGCAGCTTTCGCGCTCGAGGCCATCGAGGGCGCGGGCAAGCCCGTCGGCGTCGAGCGCGCGCAGCAGCGTGGTTTCGAAATGCAGCCTTTCGGCGCGGGCTATACGGGCACGGCCGCGAATCGCCTCGTCTAAATGGCGCATGAATTCATTGGCGGCGTCGGGAATGAGGAAATGCACATTGAGGTCGCGCGAGCGGGCGAGGAGCGACGCGGACAGATCGCGCCGGAAATCCAGCGCCTCGATCGCCGCCTCGACCTTCTTCGCCGTCGCGGGCCTGACGCCCGGCCTGCCATTGAGTACCCGATCCACCGTGGCCAGCGACACGCCCGCTTCGCGCGCGACATCATGCACGGTGGCGCGCGGTTTCCCGTTGTCGTCCACCAAGGGTCCCTCGCTCCCGGTGCCAGACTTGTCGCTTCGGGGCCGCGCGTCAATAGTTCGATGGCCGGCGGATGGTAACGCCCTTCCCGGCCGGCCGCGGCTCCGTTATCACCTCGGGGCAAAAGGGAGGGACATATGGGCATTTCCGCAAGGCCGTTCGGCGAATACCGGGGCAAGCCGGTCGAGGCATTCAGGCTTGTCAGCGACACCGGCGCCGAGGTGGAAATCATCAGCTATGGCGCGATCGTCAGGAGCTGGCAGGCGCCGCTGCCCGGGGCCGGCAAGCGCGAAGTGGCGCTCGGCTATGAGTCGCTCGAGCACTATGTCGGCTATAACCAGCATTTCGGCGCCATTGCCGGGCGGGTGGCCAATCGCATCGCCGGGGCGAGCTTCACGCTGGACGGGCAAACCTACCGCCTGCCCGCCAACGACCACGGCAACACGCTCCATGGCGGGCCGGAAGGGCTCGGCATGCAGGTCTGGAGCGCGCAGCCGGACGAGGCGACCAACGGCCTGCGCCTCAGCTTTTCGAGCCCCGACGGCGCGGCGGGCTTTCCGGGCAAGGTGGACATCACCGCGAGCTACCGGCTCTACGGCAATCGGCTGAGCCTCGAGCTCGCCGCCCTGCCCGACCGGCGCACGCCCATCGCGCTGGTGCAGCACCAATATTTCAATCTCGGCACGACGGACGACGTGCTCGACCACCACTTCACCATCAATGCCAGCGCGCGTTCGGAGGTGGATGGCGACCTGGTCCCGACCGGCGCGATCCTGCCGGTCAAGGGCGGCGACTACGATTTCCGCACCGGGCATGTTTTGCGCAAGGCCGACGGCAGCCCGCTCGACTGCGACCTCAACCTCGTGCTGGCGACGGACCGCAATCCCAGCGATCCCATCGCCACGGTACGGGGCCCCGACGGCGCGCTGACGCTGAAGCTCTGGAGCGACCGGCCGGCGGTGCAGCTCTACAATTCGGTCAATATCAGGGGGACGATCCCGGTGCCCGGGCTCGAAGGCCGGCAGTACCGGCAATATGCCGGCTTCTGCCTCGAGGACCAGATGTACCCCGACGCCCTGCACCAACCGCATTTCCCCTCGATCATCGTGTCGCCGGAAAAGCCGTATCGGCATTTTTCGATGTTCGAGGTGGCGTAAGGGGAAGGCCCCCTCACCCGCCGCTTTGCGGCGACCTCTTCCCCAGAGGGAGAGGTGATCGGGGCAGAGCCTTCGCCACAGCGCCCCTCCCCCTTGAGGGGAGGGTGGCGGCAGCCGGGCGGGGGTGGCCACAAGCGCTGCATTTGCTGAGGGCACCCCCACCCTTGATCCCTCCCCTCAAGGGGGAGGGAGACGAGGCGGCATCGCCGTGGTTACCTGCGCAATGGTAGCGGACATTTGGGACGAGCACGGACCATGGACAAGACCGAGCGGCTCTTCGCCATCATGGACGCGCTCAGGCGCCATCGCCGGCCGGTGACGGCGCAGGCGCTGGCCGAGGAGCAGGGCGTTTCCGTGCGCACGCTCTACCGCGACGTGCAGACGCTGATCGGGCTCGGTGCGCCCGTCGAGGGCGAGGCGGGCGTGGGCTATGTGCTCAGGCCCGGATTCTTCCTGCCGCCGCTGATGTTTTCGGCCGAAGAGCTGGAAGCGCTGGTGCTCGGTGCGCGCTGGGTGGAAGCGCGGCCGGACGGCGCGCTGGCACTGGCCGCGAAAACGGCGCTCGGCAAGATCGCCACCGCCTCGCCCGAGGATTTGCGGGAGCGGCTGGGCAATACCGGCCTGTGGCCGATCCCCGCCCGCTGGGACAATCCGGGCGACGAGCCGCTGCTCGCCCTGATGCGTGACGCCATGCGGCGGGAAAAGGCGATCGAGATCGACTATGCCGACGAAACGGGCAAGAGCTCGACCCGGGCGATCTGGCCGGTGGCGCTCGCCTATTACGAGCAGAAGCAGATCGTCGCCTCCTGGTGCACCATGCGGCAGGATTTTCGCAATTTCCGCATCGACCGGATTATCGGCGCGCGGCCGCTCGAGGCGCGCTATGGCCGGCGGCGGGCGCAGCTCGCCAAGGAGTGGGAGGCGCTGTGGCGGGCCGAGCGCGGCGGGGGGTCGTGAGCGCGGGATAGCTGACACAGCCTGTCAGCAGGGGTGGGCGAGACTCGTTTCATTGCAATGAAGGAGCCGAAAAATGACCGACATCACCCCGTTCAGGATCGCAATACCCGATGCCGAGATCGCCGACCTCAAGGAGCGGCTGGCGCTGACGCGCTGGCCGTCGCCGGTGACCGAGGATTGGAGCCATGGCCAGCCGGTCGGCTTCATCCGCGAACTCGTCGGCCAGTGGCGCGACCATTACGACTGGCGGGCGCACGAAGCCGAGCTCAACCGCTACCCGCATTTCCTCACCGAGATCGACGGGCAGACCATCCATTTCGTGCAGGTGAAATCCGCCGCGAAGGACGCCTTCCCGCTGATCCTGACGCATGGCTGGCCGTCGAGCTTTTACGAATATTTCCCGCTCATCGAACGGCTCGGGGACCGCTTCGACCTCGTCATCCCCTCGATCCCGGGCTACGGCTTTTCGAGGCCGCTGGGCGGGCCCGGCTGGGGTTCGATCCGCACCGCTCGGGCTTGGGACACGCTGATGAAGCGGCTCGGCTATGCGCGCTATGGCGCGGTGGGTAACGATCTCGGCTCGCTCATCGTCAAGGAGCTGGGGACGCTGGCGCCGGACGGGCTGGTGGGGGTGCACCTGCAGCAGATCTTCGCCTTTCCGAAAGGCGAGCCGGGCGAGATGGAGAAGCTTTCGCCCTTCGAGCGGGAAGGCTTCGCCAATCTCGACAAGTTCCAGAAATATGCCGGCTATCAGGCCATCCAGCAGAAGCGGCCGGCAACGCTCGCCTTCGGGCTGACCGATTCGCCAGCGGCGCTCGCGGCCTGGAATGCCGAGCTGTTCTTCGGCTTCGAGGGCGAGGGCGCGGGCCATGCCGACCGCGAGCGCTTCCTGACGCACCTCTCCATCCATTGGTTCACAGGCACGGGCGGCTCGGCGGCGAACATCTATTACGAGGACGCGCAGAGCGGCGGCGGCTACCGCGAGGCGCGCAACGCCACGCCGACTGCGGTCGCCTCCTTCCCCTGGGATTTCCGCTCGGTGCGGCACTTCGCCGAGCGGGCCAACAACATCGTCCACTGGACGGAAATGCCGCGCGGCGGCCATTTCGCGGCGCAGGACGAGCCGGCCTTGCTGGCGGGGGACATAAGGGCGTTTTTCGAAGGGCTGGTGTGATCCAGCCGAACCCTCGCCCCCTGGGGAGAGGGTGCCCGGCAGGGCGGTGAGGGGTAGCCGCGCGGCACGACCTGAGCGCGCGGCTGCCCCACACCCAAACCCTCTCCCCCAAGGGGGGGGGGGACAGGCCTGCTCAGTCGCCGCTCGACTCGACCTCATGCGCCTTGGTGATGAGGTCGGAATAGGGGCACACCTGATGCGCCTTGGCCATGATGTCCTTGACCTGCGCCGCGTCGAAGCCGGGGATGTGGGCGGCGATCCTGGGCACGATGGTGAAGCCGACGCCATCTTCGCGGTCGGCGAAGCTCACCGTCGCGGTGACGGAAATATCGTCGGGCAGCTTGAGCTTCTCGCGGCGGGCGACGGCATGCAGCGCGCCAAGATAGCAGGCGGCATAGCCGGTGGCGAAGAGCTGCTCGGGATTGGTGCCCGGCCCGCCGTCGCCGCCCATTTCCCTGGGAATGGACAGATCGACATTGACCTTGCCGTCCTTGGTCCCGGAATGGCCGCTGCGGCCGCCGCCGGTGGCCGTGGCGTCGGTGGTATAAACGATCTTCATCTCATTTCTCCTCGTTGGGGATGGCGGGAAGGCTATAGCCGTAAACGGTGCGAGGCCAATGACAAGACTTCGTGCGGCCGGCCGCGCGCCGCGGAGGACCCTCGGCGGAAAGGGGTAGCCAGTTTTCGCCGAAACGCTCTAAGAAACCCCGTCTCGGGGAATCGAATGTCGAGCAAATCCAAAGCCTTCGTCTCCGGCCTGCTCGAGCAGGCCGATATTGTCATCGATGGGTCCCGCGCCTGGGACATCAGGGTCAACGACGACCGCGTCTATGATCGCGTGCTGACACACGGCGCGCTCGGGTTCGGCGAGGCCTATATGGATGGCTGGTGGGACGCCGAGGCGATCGACCAGCTGGTCTATCGCATCCTGAAATTCGACCTCGCCGCGGCGGTGAAGATCGATCTGCCGACGATCTGGAGCCTGGTGCGCAGCCGGCTCGTCAATCTGCAGCGGATGCGCGCCTTCGAGGTCGGGGAGCGGCATTACGACCTCGGCAACGAACTCTATTCGGCCATGCTCGATCCGCGCATGATCTATTCCTGCGGCTATTGGAAGGACGCCACGACGCTCGCCGAGGCGCAGGAGGCCAAGCTGGACCTGATCTGCCGCAAGGCGGGGCTGGAGCCGGGGATGCGCGTGCTCGACATCGGCTCGGGCTGGGGCGGGTTGCTGAAATTCGCCGCCGAACGCTACGGCATCACCGGGGTCGGCGTCACCGTGTCGCGCGAGCAGGCGGACTATGCCAACGCCCATCGCGACGGCTTGCCGATCGAAACGCGGCTTCAGGACTATCTCTCGCTCACCGGCAAATTCGACCGGATCGTCTCGGTCGGCATGTTCGAGCATGTGGGGGCCCGCAATTACCGCGCCTATATGGAAAAGGTGCGCGCGCTGCTGGCGCCGGAGGGGCTCTTCGTGCTGCACACCATCGGCGGCTCGCTGAGCCGGAGCCATGGCGACCCCTGGGCCGAAAAATACATCTTCCCCAACGGCATGCTGCCCTCCCCCGCGCAGCTCGGGAGGGCGATCGAAGGCCTCTTCGTGATGGAGGACTGGCACAATTTCGGCGCCTATTACGACCCGACGCTGATGACCTGGCTCCAAAATTTCGAGGCGGCCTGGCCGGCGCTGGCGGCGGCCTATCCCGGCAAATATGACGAGCGCTTCCGTCGCATGTGGCGCTATTACCTGACCTCCTTCGCCGGCGCCTTCCGGACGCGCATGATCCAGCTCTGGCAGGTCGTGCTCTCGCCGTCGGGCGTTGCCGGCGGGTATCAATCCATTCGGTAGCGGGAAGGGCGATGGCGGAGCAGGCTGGCGGCACCGAAAGGCTGGCGACGTTTACCGACGGGGTGCTGGCGATCAGCATGACGCTGCTGGCGCTCGACGTGCGCCTGCCGATCGATGTCAGCCAGCTGGACAACGCCGCCCTGTGGCAGGCGATGCTGGCGGTCTGGCCGCGCCTTTTCAGCTATGCGCTGAGCTTCATCGTGGTGGGAAGCTTCTGGATCAACCATAAGAACCGGCTCGGCGCGATCACCGCCGCCGACGGCATCTTCACCTGGCTCAACATAATCTTCCTGCTGCTGGTGGGGCTGGTGCCCTTTGCCACGGCGCTGCTGGCCGACAGCGGCAACGCGGTCGCTACCGCCTCCTATGCCGCGGTGATGGCCGCCTGCTCGGGCATGCTGAGCCTGATGGCGCTCTATGCGCGGCGCAGCGGGCTGATGCCGGGGGATAGAGCCCCCGGGGGCGAACGGTTCGGCCTCGCCGCAATCGTTTTCCTGTTGTCGATTCCCGTCGCCTTCTACGATGCCGATTTCGGCAAATATTTCTGGCTGCTGCTCTTTCCCTTGGGAGCGGCAAGCCGGTGGGCCGGCGTCAGGCGACCCCGAAGCTGAGCCGGTAGCCCAAGGCCTCGGCGATATGGGGCCGGCCGACCTTGTCGAGCCCGGCCAGGTCGGCGAGGGTGCGGGCAACCTTGAGCACGCGGTGATAGGCGCGGGCGGAGAGCGAAAAGCGCTCGGCGGCCTCGAGCAGCAGTTTCTGGCTCTCCCTGTCGGGGCTCGCCACCTTTTCGATGAGGCTCGGGCCGGCGGCGGCGTTGGTGAAGATGCCGGGCTCGCCCAGCGCCAGATAGCGTTCGCGCTGCTTCAGGCGGGCCGCCGCGACGCGGGCGGCGACGGCGGCCGACGGCTCGGCATCGGCGGGCGCGATCATGTCGGCGGCGGTCACCGCCGGCACGTCGATGCGGATATCGATGCGGTCGAGGAAGGGACCCGAAAGCCGCGCCTGATAATCGGCGGCGCAGCGCGGTCCGCGCTTGCAGACATGGCCGGGCGTGCCGGCAAGGCCGCATTTGCACGGGTTCATGGCGGCGACGAGCTGGAAGCGCGCCGGAAAGCTGATGCGGGCATTGGCGCGGGCAATGACCGTCTCCCCGGATTCGAGCGGCTGGCGCAGGCTGTCGAGCACGGAGGGCGAGAATTCCGGCAGTTCGTCGAGAAAGAGCACGCCATTATGGGCCAGGCTCGCCTCGCCCGGCCGCACCCGGACGCCGCCGCCGACCAGGGCCGCCATGGAGGCCGAATGATGGGGCGCGCGGAAGGGCCGCCGGTCGGACAGTGCGCCATCGGCCAGCTCGCCGGCGATCGAGGCGATCATCGACACGTCGAGCAGTTCGCGCGGATCGAGCGGGGGCAGGATGGAGGGCAGGCGCGCCGCCAGCATCGACTTGCCGGCGCCGGGCGGGCCGATGAGCAGCAGATTATGGCCGCCCGCCGCCGCCACTTCCAGCGCCCGGCGCGCCACGGCCTGCCCGCGGATTTCGGCGAGGTCGGGCAGTCTCTCGCTGCTGGTGCGCCGGCGCGGGGCGGGTCGCGGCGCCAGCTGGTGGCCGGCGAGATGATTGACCAGCGCCAAAAGGCTCGGCACCGCGATGATGTCGAGCTCGTCGCCGGCCCAGGCGGCCTCGGGCCCCGAGTCCGCCGGACAGATGATGCCGAGCCCCTGGCCATGGGCGGCGATGGCGGCGGGCAGCGTGCCCGATACCGGCGACAGCCGCCCATCGAGGCCGAGCTCGCCCAGAGCGAGGTGGCCGGCGAGCGCGTCGTCCGGCACGGCCCCGATCGCGCCCATCAGCGCCAGCGCGATGGGGAGGTCGTAATGGCTGCCCTCCTTGGGCAGGTCAGCGGGCGCCAGATTGATGGTGATGCGGCGCGGCGGCAGGCTCAGCCCGGAGGCGACCAGCGCCGCCCGGACGCGCTCCCCAGCCTCCTTCACCGCCTTGTCCGGCAGGCCGACGATGAGAAAGGCCGGCATGCCGGGCGCGATCTGCACCTGCACGTCGACCGGCACCGCCTCAATGCCCTGGAACGCTACCGTCTTGATGGTCGTGACCATGTTTTCCCGCTTCCCGCCCGCCCGGCAAACCGGCCGCTATTCCGGCCATGGGACGACCGTCAGCTCCGGCCACGTCGATTTGGCGCGCGCTGCCTTCCGCTCATGCGTCTCCCGGTTGGCGAGCGCCGTGTTCGGCACCAAGCGGAAGGAGAAGATGTCGTCAAGCCCGAAGGGTGCGACGACCACCAGGCTGTCGTCCGCCTCGAGCCGCACGGCGACGGCGTGAGCCCGGGTCGCGTAGCGCCCGAGGCTTTCCGCCGAGCAGGCCAGCGGCGCGTAGGGCAGATGGAAGCGCTCCGGGAACCACATATGCACCCGCGCCTGGTTGCGGATCTCGAGAGGCAGGGGCAAATGGGCGAAGGCGGCGCCGACGGACCTGATCACCCGGTCCTCGGCCGCGTAGCTCAGATCGGCCGCATCGAAATAGGCGACATCGATATCCTTGACGCCGGTGTGGGGCGGCCTGCCGGTCAGCCGGTTCCAGACCAGATTATAGATGGCGCCCGAGGTGACGAGCCAGTCCGGCAGGGCGGCGGCGCGCAGGCCGCGCAGCACATCCATGAGCAGGCGGTCCTGCCGCAGCATGGCTTCCAGCACGGCCCTTTGCCGCTCGAAAGGAGCGCCGGCAAATCTCAGATGATCCGCCGCCCGCCGCGGCGCCGCTTCGATGTCGTCCATGGGCGCAGTCATGACGGCCGTGCGCATTCGGTTCCGCTCCCTTCGCCCTGTTGCTAGCAGGAGAGGCGCGGCGCGATCAAGAACATTCAGTGAACAAACGGGCGTAAGCGTTACAGCCCCGTTTAAGGGGCCTTGCGGTGTAACGCTCCGGCAGCGCAATGTTGCTGTCGCGGACCAGCGGGGAGTTGCAGGGCGTGTCGGGCGCAACGGGTATGGCGCGTGGGGTGGGAATGGAATTCGACCCGGACCGCCTGCAGGATGGCGTGCTGCGGGCCTGGCTCGAGAGCACCGGGGACGCCGTCGCGCTGATCGACCTCAGCGGCAGGATCGGCTCGGCCAATGCCACGCTGTCGGTGGCGCTGGAGACGCCACCTGCGGCGCTGCGGGGCGGCTGCTGGCGCTCCATCTGGAACGAGGACGAACGCGTCCGCGCCAATGCCGCGCTCGATGCGGCGCTGCGGGGTGAGCGCGCGCACTTCCGCGGCAGCACGGGCGGGCAGGGCGGCGCCCGTTACTGGGACGTGCAATTGCTGCCGGTCGAGGCCGAGGGCGGCGTGGCGGCGGCGCTGATGATCGCCCGCGATATCTCGCAGGAGCGCCGCAACGAGCAGCGGCTGCTGGAGATCGCCCGGCGGGTCAGCCAGAGCGCGCGCTACGAAACCGACAATCTGCGCCGCCTGCTGCGCGATGCGCCCTCGATCATGTGCGTGCTGCGCGGGCCGGATTTCGTCATCGAGCTGCTCAACGAAGCGGCCCTGCAGCTGGCCGGGCATCGCGACCTGCTGGGACTGACGGCGCGGCAGGCGTTTCCGGGCGAACTCGGCGACCAGTTGCTCGGCGTGCTCGAGCCGGTCTATCGCACCGGCGTTCCGTTCACGGCGAGCGAAGCGCCGGTGAAGCTGCAGCGCGTGGCGGGCGGGCCCGACGAGGAGGCATTCCTCAATATCGTGTTCCAGCCGATCCGGGAGGAGGACGGCACGGTTTCCGGTGTCTTCGTCGAAGCGACCGAAATTACGGCGCGGGTGCGTGCCGAGCGGGCGCTGCTGGACAGCGAACGGCGCCTGCGGCTGGCACAGGAAGTGGCCGGCATCGGTTCGCTCGAAGTGGATGTCGCCACCGGCGAGACGCGGGGCTCGGAGCAGTTCTGGCGCATCTGGGGACTCGCGCCCCGGCCCGGAATGGACATCGCCGAACTCGAGGCGCTGGTGGTGCCCGAGGACAGCCATCTTCACACAACGCCCGAAAGCCGCCGCAACGGCACGGCGGCGACACAGGTCGAATATCGCATCCGGCGCGCCGATACGGGCGAGCTGCGCTGGCTCTCCCGGCACATCGAATTCATTCCCGATGCCGCCGGCCGGCCGGCGCAGATGATCGGGGTGGTGCAGGACATCACGGCGCGCAAGGCAGCCGAGGAGCAGCGGGCGCTGCTGGCGCGCGAGCTTGAGCACCGCATGAAGAACACGCTGGCCATGGTATCGGCCGTGGCGGCGCAGACGCTGAGGGGCGACCAGGTCGAGCCGGCGCGCGACGCCTTCATGGCGCGGCTGGAGGCGCTTGCCGCGGCCAACGACATATTGATGGCCAGGCGGTGGGCAAGCGCCCCGATCGGCGAGGTGGTGGAGGCGGCGCTGGCGCCGCACGGCGCCGAAGGCCGCATCCATGTGACGGGACCGGCGCTGCTGCTCGGCGCGCGGCAGGCGCTGGCCCTCGCCCTGGGCCTGCATGAACTGGCGACCAATGCGGCCAAATATGGCGCGCTCTCGACGCCTTCGGGCACGGTCGAGGTCCGCTGGTCGGCCGAAGGCGAGATGTTCCGGCTGGTCTGGCGCGAGCGCGGCGGCCCGCAAGTGGTCCCGCCGCCGCATCGCGGCTTCGGCTCGCGCCTGATCGAACGGGTGGTTTCGGCGGATTTTCATGGCACGGCCCGGATCGACTATGAACTGCCGGGCGTTAGCTGCGTGCTGGAGGCCCCGCTTACGGAACTTGCCCCGTCGGCCGACGACTCCGAGTAACGGCGTCCTAACCGGACCTTAACCCCACGGTGCAAGCCTTAGCCGATGACCCAGAGGGGCGACATTCCCGCCGTGCTGGTGGTGGAAGACGAGGTCCTGATCCGCATGTCGATCGCCGATTCGATCGCGGAGGCAGGCTTCGTCGTCTATGAGGCCGCCAATGCCGACCAGGCGATCCGGCTGATGGAAGCCCATGGCGACATCCGAATCCTGTTCACCGACATCGACATGCCCGGCTCCATGGACGGGCTCAGGCTGGCCGAGGCGGTGCGCCACCGCTGGCCGCCGGTCAAGATACTCATCACTTCCGGCCATATCCGGATCAAGCCCGAGGAGCTGCCCGTCGAGGGGCGGTTCTTCGCCAAGCCCTATGATCCGGCGCAGGTCGTCAGCACGATGCAGGACCTGCTCGCGGCCTGACCTGGCGTTGGCCGATGAGGGCTACGCAATCCCCCGACCCCCGCCGTTAACCAGTTCGCCAACACGCCCCGCCTGGGCAGGCTTTCGTTAACCGCACTGGCCTTGAACTCGGTGCTCGACCTGACCGAGTTCTGCCCGATGTATTGCGCCCGCCCGCGAAACGGCACCGTCTCCGCCCTGTTCCTGCTGGCCGCGCTGACCGTGGCGCTGCTGCTCGCCAGTTGCGCCCGCTTTCCCTCGGGGCCGATCGAGGGCGACAACCACCCGCATCCGGGGGTCAACAGGGCCCGGTCGCTGCCGATCCAGGGCGTCGACATCTCGCGCTACCAGGGCGAGGTCGACTTCGCGCGGCTCAGGGCCGCGGGCACGCATTTCGTCTTCATCAAGGCGACGGAGGGCGCCGACTATGTGGACCCCGCCTTCGCCCGCAACTGGGCCGGTGCCCGCGCGGCGGGGCTCGCCCGCGCCGCCTATCATTTCATGTGGTGGTGCTCGTCGGCGGAGGACCAGGCGAAATGGTTCGAGGCGAATGTGCCGGCCGATCCGGATGCGCTGCCGCCCATTCTCGACGTCGAGTGGAACAACCATTCGCAGTTCTGCGCGCGCCGGCCCTCGCCGGACGAAGCGTTCCGGATGGTTTCCACCATGCTGACGCTGATGGAGCGCTATACCGGCAAGCTGCCCATCATCTATACCGACATTGCGTTTCATCGCGATGTGCTGGCGGGCCGCGATCTGCCCAATACGTTCTGGCTGCGCTCGGTCGCCGCCGAGCCCGACGCCCGCTATGCGGCGCGCGATTTCACCTTCTGGCAATGGACGCAGACCGGCACCATGCCGGGCATTTCCGGGGAGGTCGACCGCAACGCCTTCTATGGTTCGCCGGACGAGTGGACGCTGTTCCTGCTCACCGGATGCGACCCGCGCATGCTGCCGATACTGGGGCCCGGCGGGCGGTGCCTGAGCATGAAATAGGGCTGCCCTCGGCGCAGAAAATACACTACCGTCAACTGCCCACCGGAAGCGGACGACGGGGTTCGCGGGCAGCAAGGAGGGACAATGGCCAAAGGTCAATTGCGGTCCAACAAGGAACCGAAGAAACCCAAGAAGGAAAAGCCGAAAGTGGCCGCGACGGCCAATTCCACGGCGACCCAGCTGGGCACCGGCAAGAAGAAATAGTGAATTTCCAGGCCCGCGCGAGCGGGCCTCAGCTTTTGCCCTTTAGGGCATTTCTAAGTTCTTGAGTTGTCGCGTTTCGTGGTTCGACAGGCTCACCATGAGGCCGGAAAAGTGGAACCACTTTTCCTGAAAACGCTCTAGCCGCTCAACCCAACAGGCCGCTGGCCTTTATGCCGTCGAAGATGAACTGCACCGAAAGCGCGGCGAGCAGCACGCCGACGATGCGCGACACCACGGCGAGCCCGGTGACGCCCAGCAGGCGCTGGATGGGAATGGCGGCGAGCAGCGCCAGATAGGTCGCCAGCAGGATCACCAGCATGGCCACGATGACGGCGGCGAATTGCAGCCGGTCGCCCTGCGTGTTGGTGACCAGCAGGATGGTGGCGCTGATCGCGCCGGGGCCGGCAATGAGCGGGGTCGCGAGCGGAAAGACGGAGATGTCGGCGCGGGTGCGGGCTTCCGCCTCCTCTTCGCTGGTGGTGCCGGTGCCGCCGGAATGGCGGGCAAAGACCATGTCCACCGAAATCAGGAAGAGCAGTCCGCCGCCCGCCGTCTTCAGCGCCGGCAGTGAAATGCCGAAAATGCCGAGCAGCGCATTGCCGAACAGGGCGAAGAAGATGAGGATCGCGGTGGCCACCAGCGTGCCGCGCAGGGCGATGACCCGCCGCTCCCGCGTGGTGTTGCGCGTGGTCATGCCGGCAAAGACCAGCGCCAGATCGGCCGGCCCGATGGTCGCGAAGAAGGTCGTCAGGGCGAGGAGGAGGGTGTCGGTCGGCATGGCTCCCCAGCCATTCGGCTGGACCTGACGTTGAGGGGGCAGGCACGGCGCGCGCTGCTCATGGTTCGACAAGCTCACCATGAGGCGCGGAATTCCACAACCTCATCCTGAGCCTGTCGAAGGATGGGGGGCGGACGCCCTACCTGCCCGCAGTGAAAATCAGGTCAAGCCGAATGGCTTGGGCGCCGCTTTTCGATGGCGTCCCAGATCATGGGGGCGATGTCGGGGCCGCCGAAGCGCTTGATCTCGCGGATGCCGGTGGGGGAGGTGACGTTGATTTCGGTGAGATAGCCGCCGATGACGTCGATGCCGACGAAGATCATGTCGCGCGCCTTGAGGGCGGGCGCGATGACGGTGCAGATTTCGCGCTCGCGGTCGGTGAGCGGCGACAGTTCCGGGCGGCCGCCGACATGCATATTGGAGCGGGATTCCCCCTCCGAGGGGATGCGGTTGAGGCCGGCGACCGGCTCGCCGTCGATGATGATGATGCGCTTGTCGCCCTGGCGCACTTCCGGCAGGTAGCGCTGCACCATGAAGGGCTCGGGAAAGCTCTGCTCGAACAGCTCGAGCAGGGAAACGAGATTGTGGCTGCCCTCCTCGATGAAGAAGACGCCGGCGCCACCATTGCCGTAGAGCGGCTTGACGATGATGTTGCCGTGCTCGCGGCGGAAGGCCTGGATTTCGGCGCGGTCGCGCGTCACCAGGGTCGGCGGCATCAGCTCGGGGAACTCGGTGACGAGGATTTTTTCCGGCGCGTTGCGGACCGAGGCCGGCGGATTCATCACGAAGGTCTTCGGATGGATGCGCTCCAGCATGTGGGTGAGCGTGATGTAGTTCATGTCGAAGGGCGGGTCCTGCCGCATCAGCACCACATCCGTGGTCGCAAGGTCGAGCCGCGCGACATCGCCCAGCCGGTAATGCTCGCCCTTGGGCCTGTCGAAGACCTCAACGGGAGCAACGGCGGCCGAGACCCTGTTGTCGCGCAGCGCCAGGGTGCCGGGGGTGTAGTAGAGCAGCTCGTGGCCGCGCACTTGGGCTTCCAGCATCATGGCGAAGGTGGAATCGCCCATCGGATTGATCGAGGCGATGGGGTCCATCTGCACGGCGACTTTGAGCTTCATCGGCTTCTCAGGAGGTGAATGCGGCCTTCAGATGCCGTGGCCATTGCCTGGGCGCAAGAAAAATCACATCGAAGCGGAGCGGGGACGCCGCCTTTTCGGGATGGCGCGAGAGATAGTAATTGGCGGCGCGGACCAGGCGCCGCTGGTTGACCTTGCCCAGGGCCTCGAACTCGCCGGCATTGCGGGTGCGCGCCTTGACCTCGATGAAGACCGTGGTGCCGAAGCGCTCGGCGATCAGATCGATCTCGCCCACCGGCGTTTTGAAGCGGCGCTCCAGGACGCGGTAGAGCTGGAGCTGCAGCCAGAGCGCCGCCAGCGCCTCGGCTCGGCGGCCCTGCTTTTCGGCGATCAGGCGGGCGTCACTCCTGGGCTTTGAGGGCGAGAGCGGCATCATAAACCTGCTTGCGCTTGAGGCCGAAGCGCTGGGCGATTTCGTCGACCGCGGCGCGGAGCGGCCGGTCGGCCAGCGCTTCGGCCAGGGCGGCCTGCCAGTCGGCCGCTGCGGGCGCCTCGGGTTCTGCGGCGCCGGCGACGAGGATCACCGCCTCGCCCTTGGTTTCGCCCTCGCCAAACTGCGCGGCGAGCTCCGCCAGCGTGCCGCGGGCGACGCGCTCGAAACGCTTGGTCAGCTCCAGCGCGACGGCCGCCTCGCGGGTGTCGCCCAGCTCCCGGGCGAGGGCGGCAAGGGTGGCGCCGAGGCGGCGGGGGGATTCGTAGAAGACCAGGGTTTCCGGCCGGGCGGCGAGCGCCGCGATGGCCTTATGCCGCGCCGCCTGCTTCACCGGCAGGAAGCCGTGGAAGGAAAACGCATCCGTGGGGAGGCCCGCGACCGCCAGCCCCGAGAGCAGCGCCGAGGCGCCCGGCACGGCAAACACGTCGAGCCCAGCGGCCCGCGCGGCGCGGACCAGCGGAAAGCCGGGATCGGAGAGGAGCGGCGTGCCGGCATCCGAAATCAGCGCGATTTTCGCGCCGCGCCCGAGATCGGCGATGACGGCCTCGGCCCGCTCGCGCTCATTATGCTCATGCAGCGGCTTGCGCGGGGTCCTGATGCCGTAATGGTCGAGCAGCTTGGCGGAGGTGCGGGTATCCTCGCAATAGACCACGTCCGCCGCCGCCAGCGTCTCGAGGGCGCGCAGGGTGATGTCGCGGAGATTGCCGATCGGGGTGGCGACGATATAGAGGCCGGGGGCCAGCGGGGGCGCCGCGAAGCGCTGGCCGGCGATGAAATAGGCCGCCGCCGCCGAATCGCCCGCCGCTTTTGTCTCTGTGCTGGACATGGCGCCATTACGGCGGTTTTCGTCGGCCGAGGGAAGCCGTAAACTTCGGACGCGCAGTGAATCGCGCCGGATGGAATTTCGGGGGCCAGGGTGAACAGTTTCGATCGACGCCGGGTGCTGCGGCTGGGTGGGGGATTCGGCGCGCTGGCGCTGCTGGCCGGGTGCGATACGACCGGCCTCGGTTTCGCCTCGCTGGCCGACGTCACGGCCCAGATGGGCATGGGCAGCAGCAATGCGGCCGGCAAGAGCTTCGGCACCGGGCCGGTCAAGGTCTTCCTGCTGCTGCCGCTTTCGGGCGATGCCTCGCTGTCGCGGATCGGCATTTCGATGGCCAATGCCGCGCAGCTCGCCATGGATTATGTGACCGGCACGGCCAAGATCGGCGACAACATCACGCTCAGCATCCTCGACACGGGAGCGACGCCCGAGGGCGCGACCGGCGCCGCAAAGGCGGCCGTGGCGGGCGGCGCCAAGCTGATCCTGGGGCCACTCAGGGGCGACCAGGTCGAGGCGGCGGGCGCGGTGGCCAAGGCGGCCAATATTCCGGTGATCGGATTTTCCAACAATCCGTCGGCCGCGGCGCCCGGCGTCTATCTCCTCAGCGTATTGCCCGACGCCGAGATCCATCGCAGCCTCGGCTATGCCATCGCGCAGCGGCACACCTCGCTGGCGGCGGTGTTCCCCAGCACGGATTTCGGCCGGGCGCAGCGCATGGCCTTCGACACCGTCAGCGCCAATCTCGGCGTCAAGGCGCGCCAGAGTTTCAGCTTCGCCGATGCCAACGACCAGCGCCGCATTGCGACGGAAGTCGGCGGGCATGTCAGCGTCGGCAATATGGACGCGATCTTCCTGCCCGACCGCGTTTCGGCGCCGGCTTTTGCGAGCCTGTTGCAGCGGGTGATCCCCGCGGGCAAGGCCTTGATCATCGGCTCGGCCGATTGGGACAACGACCCGGCGATTCTCTCGTCATCGTTCCTGGCGGGCGCCGTCTATCCGGCGGTCGACGACAGCGGGCTCAAGGCGCTCGAGCCCGACTACAATGCCAAGTTCGGCGGCAAGCCGCATCCGCTCGCGACCATCGCCTATACCGCCGTGGTGCTGGCCAATGCCAAGCCGCTGGCGCTCGGCCATCCGCCTTATGGGGCGGGCCTGCTGACTTCGCCCGGCGGTTTTTCCGGCCGCGACGGGGTGTTCCGCTTCCTGCCCGACGGGCGCAGCGAATACGCGCTGGTCATCAAGAAGGTCGCGCCGGGCGGCGCGGTGGTGGTGGACGGGGCTAGGCTGTGATTGGGAAACGGAGATTCCCGCGAAAGCGGGAATCTCCGTTGCATCCGAGCACGAGCGGTCAGAACCGCACTTCGCGCCAGGCCCAGACCACGATAATGGCACCGACCAGCGCTCCGATCAGCACGAAGCCCGGCGAGATCAGCCCGGCCAGCGCCATGATGTGGAAGCCGATGAAGGCGCCGGCGATGCCGACCAGCGCGGCGGTCAAGTCGGCGCGGCGGCCGCCGGCGAGCTGGCGCGTCAGCCAGCCGCGCCCGGTCACGCGCTGCAGCAGCAGGCCGACCACGATGCCGATGACGAGCACGAGCAGGAAGGTGAGAAGCGGGTCCAATCGGGGCTCCTTGGGTTTGCATGAATAACCCGAAGGCCGAGCCCGAGTTCCGCTATCGCGCTAACGTTAGGCCGCGAGGTCGGCCACGACCGCGTCGAGCACCGGCCAGCCGCGGTCGGTGACCCGCAGATTGCCATTGGGCAGGGTTTCGACGAAGCCGATGGATTTGAGCTCGGCGATCTGGGCGGGATCGATCTGCCGGCCGGACAGCTGGGTGAAGCGGCGGGGGTCGATGCCCTCGCGCAGGCGCAGGCCCATCACCAGCAATTCGTCGCCCTCTTCCTCCCAGGTGAGGACATCGTCGGTGACGAGGCCGTGACCTTGGGCGGCGACCTTCTTCTGCCAGTCGAAGGGCAGTTTTTCGGTCGCGGTGGCGTGGCGCTCATTGCCGACGAGGATGCGGCCATGGGCGCCGGGGCCGATGCCGGCATATTCGCCATAGCGCCAGTAGATCAGATTGTGCCGGCTTTCCTGGCCCGGCCGGGCGTGGTTGGAAATCTCGTAGGCCGGCAGGCCCGCCTCGGCCGTAAGCTCCTGCGTCAGCTCGTAGAATTCGGCGGAGAGCTCTTCGTCGGGCATTTTGAGCTTGCCGGCGCGGAAGAGGTCGTAGAAGCGCGTGCCCATCTCGATGGTGAGCTGGTAGAGCGACAAGTGCCCCTGGGCGAGCCAGAGGGCCTCGGTCAGCTCGTCCCGCCAGTCGTCGAGCGTCTGGCCGGGGCGGGCATAGATGAGGTCGAAGCTCGAGCGCGGAAAGATGGATTGCGCCAGCCGGACGGCGGCGACCGCCTCCTCGACCGTGTGGCGGCGGCCGAGCTCGGCGAGCGGGCCGGGCCTCAGCGACTGCACGCCGAGCGAGACACGATTGACGCCGGCGGCGCGATAGCCCCGGAAGCGCTCGGCCTCGACGCTGGTGGGATTGGCCTCGAGGGTGATCTCGGCTTTCGCGTCGACCGGCCAATACCGGGCGATGGACTCGAGGATGGCGCCGACCGCCTTCGGACTCATCAGCGAGGGCGTGCCGCCGCCGAAAAAGATCGACTGCACGGTGCGTCCCTGGGTCCTTTCGGCGAACCAGGCGATCTCGCGGTCATAGGCCGCCACATAGGCGTCCTCGTCGAAGGCGCCGTGGTGGACGTGGCTGTTGAAGTCGCAATAGGGGCATTTGGACGTGCAGAACGGCCAATGCACATAGACGCCGAAAAGTCCGTTGCCGCGCTCAGCCAAAGGCCCGCCTCCTTGTGTCGAGCCGCACCAGCCGGTAGCCGGCGGGCGTGGGCGGGGAAAGCAGCGCCTGCTGCTCGGCGATGAGGTTCATTTCAGGCGCGCCGGCGCTGGCCGAGAGCACGTGATAGGTGGTGCGGGTGGCGAGATCGAGCGCCGTGACCGCCGGCGTGCCGGCGACCAGCCGCGCGAAGAGCAGCGCGGCGATGAGATCGCCGACGCCGTGCGGCGGGTTCTCCACCGAGGGGGCGGAGGCGAGCCAGGCTTCGCCGCCCGTCACGATGAGCGTACCCAGCCGCCCGCTTTCCGGCACCGAGGTCACCACGACGATAGGCCGGGCGAGGGCTTCGGCGGCCGCCAGGGCCTCGTCGACCGTGCCGGCCGGGCGCTGCGCCAGCACCGACAGCTCAAAGACATTGGGCGTGATGATGTCGGCCAGCGGCAGCAGTTTTTGCGCCATCGCCTCGGCCACGCCCGGCCGGGCATAGACCCGGCCGTCATCGCCGAAGGCGGGATCGAGGCAGTACAACAGGCCGGGCCGCAGCGCCTTGGCCCGTTCGACGGTGCCGGCGACGAGAGCCGCCTGCTCGGCGGAGCCGAGATAGCCGGAAAGCACGCCGTCGCATTCGGCGAGGTGCCCCTGCACTTCGAGCGCGCCGAGCAGCTTTTCGACCAGCGCCGCCGAAATCGGCTCGCCCGCCACGCCCTTATGCGCGGCATGGCTCGACAGCAGCACGGTGGGCACGCACCAGGCCTCGCAGCCGAGCAGCTGCAAGGCGAACCGCGCCGCGGAGTTGCCGACATGGCCGACCACCACCTCGGACTGGACGGAGAGGATGTTGCGCGGCTTAGGCATGGGAAGGCCCTGCCGCGACGGTCAAGCCTCGTCTCCCTCCCCCTTGCGGGGAGGGGTCAGGGGTGGGGGTTCCTGCCGCGAACTCGGCGCGCGCTGACCCCCACCCGGCTGCCGCCCCCCTCCCCGCAAGGGGGAGGGGGGCCATGACTCCACCGCTTTGCCAAGCCCTAGCGCTCAATCACCGCCTCCACGAACTGGGCGAAGGCGCGGGCGCGGTGGCTCAGGCCAGGCTTGCCGGGGGACCAGGAATGCTTCTGCTCGGGCGGCATTTCGCCGAAGGTCAGATCGTAGCCATCGGGCATGAAGACCGGATCGAAGCCATGGCCCTGCTGCCCGCGCGGCGGCCAGACCAGCGTGCCTTCCACTTTGCCGACGAAGACCGCCTCGCGCCCATCGGGTGCGGCAAGGCAGAAGGTGGCGTTGAACGAGCCGCGGCGGGCGGAGGGCGTATTGGCGCCGGCCGCCTGCAAACTGTCCTCGACGCGGCGCATCCCCACCATATAGTCGCGCTTGCCGCTGGCGCCCGAGCCGGAGCCTGCCCAATTGGCGGTATAGACGCCGGGATCGCCGCCCAGCGCGTCGACGCAGAGCCCGGAATCGTCGGCGAGCGCCACAAGCCCGGTGGCTTGGGCGGCGGCATGCGCCTTGATGCGGGCATTCTCGATGAAGGTCGTGCCGGTTTCCTCGGGCTCGTCGAGGCCGAGCTCGCCGGCCGAGACCAGGTCGAGGTCGAAGGGCGCCAGCAGCTCGCGGAATTCCTTGAGCTTGCCGGCATTATGGGTGGCGATCACCAGCCGGTCGCCGCGGCGGAGTTTCAGCGCCTCGCTCATGCGGAAAGGATTTCCTGCTGCAGCAGCGCCAGCCGGCCGATGCCGCTTTCGGCGAGGCCCATGAGGCTCGCCAGCTCGTCGCGGCTGAAGGGCGCGCCCTCGGCGGTGCCCTGGATTTCGACGAATTTGCCGGACCCGGTCATGACGAAATTGGCGTCCGTCTCGGCCTCGGAATCCTCGAGATAGTCGAGGTCGAGCACGGGCGTGCCGCGATAAATGCCGCAGGAAATGGCGGCGACGGACTCGCGGAGCGGATTGCCCTTGGTGAGCGAACGAGCGGTCATCCATTGGACGGCATCGGCCAGCGCCACATAGGCGCCGGTGATCGAGGCGGTGCGGGTGCCGCCATCGGCCTCGAGCACGTCGCAATCGAGGGTGATCTGGTTTTCGCCCAGCATGGCCATGTCGACCACGGCGCGCAGCGAGCGGCCGATGAGGCGCTGGATTTCCTGGGTGCGGCCGGACTGCTTGCCGGCCGTGGCCTCGCGGCGGGTGCGCGTATCGGTGGCGCGCGGCAGCATGCCATATTCGGCGGTCACCCAGCCGAGCCCCTGGCCGCGCCGCCAGCCCGGCACGCCGGTCTCGACGCTCGCCGTCACCAGCACGCGGGTACCCCCGAAGGTGACGAGGCAGGACCCCTCGGCTTTTTTGGACACATGGCGCTCCAGCGTCACCTTGCGCATTTCATCGGGGGCGCGTCCGGAGGGCCGCATGCTTTACCTCGGTCTTTATACTCGTTAACCGCCTCTTAACCCTTGGGCGGAGTCGGAACAAGCGCAGGGCGGCTTGGACTCTTCGTCGATTTTGCCTAAATGGTGAATGGTCCAAGGTCATATGTCGCCAGATGAGCAGAGCAGCCGAAGACTTCCTCGCGGTTCTCAACGCCAGAAGCCAGGACATCTTCAAGAAAATCGTCGAGCGCTATCTCGAAACCGGGGCGCCGATCGGCTCGCGCGACCTGTCGCGCCTGCTGTCGATCGGGCTGTCGCCGGCCACGGTGCGCAATGTGATGGCCGATCTCGAGGATCTAGGCCTGATCGCGGCGCCGCACACCTCGGCCGGGCGGGCGCCGACGCAGCAGGGGCTGCGCTTTTTCGTCGACGCCATGCTGGAGGTCGGCGCGGTCGATGAGCGGGAGCGCTCGACCATCGCCCGGCAGATCGGCCGGCAGGGACGGCAGGCCAAGGTCGAGGACCTGCTGACCGAGGCGAGCCAGCTGCTTTCCGGCCTGAGCCATGGCGCCGGCGTGGTCATCGCCAGCAAGACCGACATGGTGCTCAAGCACATCGAATTCGTGCGGCTCGACGCGAGCACGGCGATGGCGGTGCTGGTGGGCGAGGACGGATCGGTGGAAAATCGCATCGTGCCGCTGCCGCCGGGACTCACCTCGAGCGCCCTGGCGCAGGCCTCCAACTACCTTGCCCACCTGGTCGTCGGGCACACGCTGGGCGAGGCGCGGGCGGCGCTGGTGACGCAGCGGGCGGAGCAATTGGCCGAGCTCGACGAGCTGGCGCGCAAGCTGGTCGAATCGGGCCTCGCGACGCTTTCGAGCGAAATCGGCCAAAGCGAGCCGATCGTCATCGTGCGCGGCCGCGCCAACCTCATCAACGACACCATGGCGTCCGAGGAACTGGCCCGCATGCGGCAGCTCTTCGACGAGCTCGAAAG
The DNA here is from genome assembly GCA_035547675.1 of Devosia sp. Classification (GTDB taxonomy): domain Bacteria; phylum Pseudomonadota; class Alphaproteobacteria; order Rhizobiales; family Devosiaceae; genus DASZTU01. Next base: position 17,057 of record DASZUI010000062.1, on the reverse strand, counting down.
CAAGGACGGGCTGATCGAACTCCTGGGCGAGGCCGAGACGGCGCAGGGCGTGCGCATCTTCATCGGCTCGGAGAACAAGCTGTTCTCGCTCTCCGGCTCCTCGGTGATCCTCTCGCCCTACAAGGATGCAAATGACAAGGTGGTCGGGGTGCTGGGCGTGATCGGGCCGACGCGGCTCAACTACGCGCGCATCGTGCCGGTGGTCGACTATACGGCGCAGGTGATCAGCGCCATGGTTTCGGGCAAGACGCCCGGCGCATAGCCGCCGGGCAACGCTTCCCGGCTTGAATTTTCGGGCCAACTCGCCGATATGCCGGCCAATCCCTGAAATTGCTGAACCGGACGACACCATGAGCGAAGACCCCAAGCCCGCCGACGCCAATCCCGAGGCCATGGCGCCCGAGAGCCCGGCAAATGCGGAGGCGGCCGATCCGCGGCAGGACGAGCTCGAGGCCGGCCGTGCCGTGCTCGACGCGCTGACCGCCGAGAATGCCGAGCTCAAGGACCGGCTGCTGCGCATGGCCGCCGAGGTCGAGAACGTACGCAAGCGCGCCGAGCGCGAGATCGCCGATACCCGCACCTATGCCATCGCCGGCTTCGCCCGCGACATGCTGGCGGCGACCGATTCGCTCTCCCGCGCCCTGGTCGTGGTGCCGCAGGAGGTCCGCGAGACCGCCGAGGGCACGCTGAAATCGCTGATCGACGGCATCGAGCTCACCGAGCGCGAGATGCAGCGCCTGCTCGCCAAGCACGGCGTGACTCCGATCGAGGCGCAGGGCCAGAAATTCGATCCCCACAAGCACCAAGCCATGTTCGAAGTGCCCGATCCGAGCCAGCCGGAAGGCACCGTGGTGCAGGTCGTCCAGGCCGGCTACGCCATCGGCGACCGCGTGCTCAGGCCCGCCATGGTCGGCGTCTCCAAGGGCGGCGCGAAAACCGGCCCGGCAGAATCCGCCGGCGTCGACAAAAGCGCCTAACCAGCCATTCGGCTGGACCGGCTTTTCGATGTGGGCAGGTAGAGAGCGCGCTGCCCATGGTTCGAGGCTCGGCTTTGCCTCGCACCTCACCATGAGGTTGGCGAAGCAAACTCAACCTCATCCTGAGGTGCGACCGAAGGGAGCCTCGAAGGATGGGCAGCGCGCACTGCGCACCCGCCCGAAAGAAAAGCTTTCCCAACGCCGCAGATGAAGCTTAGGTAACGACACCTGTCCCACCTCAAGCTTCATCCATGCCCGATCCAATCCCCTATTTCGACGGCCATAACGACGTGCTGCTGCGGCTCTTCCTCGATAAGAGCGGCAAGGGCATCGAGCAATTCGTGGATGGCGGAGCGCCCGGCCATATCGACCTGCCCCGCGCCCGGCAGGGTCATTTCATCGGCGGGCTGTTCGCGACCTTCTCGCCGCCGGCCCCCAATACCGGCTCGACCTCGCCCAACGGCACGGGCGAACGGCCGCTGCCGCCGCAGCTGAGCAATGCCGAGGCATGGGCGTCGATCAGCGGCGAGGCGGCGCTGTTCTTCCGCGCCATCGAGGCGTCGCAGGGCGCCCTGACCCAGTGCCGGAGCGTCGCCGAAATCCGCGCGGCCAATGGCCGCGGCAGCATCGCGGCGGTGCTGCACATGGAGGGGGCCGACGCCATCGACCCGGACCTCTATCTGCTCGACGTGCTCTACGCAGCCGGGTTGCGCTCGCTCGGGCCGGTGTGGAGCCGGCAGAATGGTTTCGGCACCGGCGTGCCGTTCAGCTTTCCGGGCACGCCGGACATCGGGCCGGGCCTGACCGAGGACGGCAAGCGGCTGATCGCCGCCTGCAATGCCAAGCGCATCCTCATAGACCTGTCGCATCTCAACGAGGCGGGCTTCTGGGACGTGGCGAAGCTGTCCAATTCGCCGCTCATTGCCACCCACTCCAATGTCCACGCCATCAGCCCGACGCCGCGCAACCTCACGGACAAGCAACTTGCCGCCATCCGCGAGAGCAACGGCTTCGTGGGGCTCAATTTCGCGACCTCGTTCCTCCGCGAAGACGGGCAGATGCGGGCCGATACGGGGCTCGAATGGATGGTGCGGCACCTCGATGCGCTGATCGAGAGGCTGGGCGAAGACAATGTCGGGCTCGGCTCGGATTTCGACGGCGCCACCGTGCCCACCGCCATCGGCTCGATCGCCGGCGTGCCGGCGCTGTTCGAGGCGCTGCGCGCCCATGGCTATAATGAGCCGCTGCTGCGGAAGATCGGCTCGGAGAACTGGCTGGCCGCCCTGACGCGGGTCTGGGGGGAATAGGGCGTGCTCTCGGCGTTGTGCCTGCTGCTGGATTCCGGCCTTCGCCGGAATGACACCGTGTTTGTGGCCCGGACCTCGCCTCATGCTCGACGTCATTCCGGCGAAGGCCGGAATCCAGCAACGCACAGTGCGGTGTCAGTCAAGCCACATCGTCGCTCGTAATCCGACTCACCCCCGCCGCGGCCAATTCGGCCCAGGCCCGCTCCAGCGAGCCATTGGTGTCGATGGCGCGGCAGGCATCCTCGATGAGATAGGCCTCGAAGCCCGCCGCCACGCCGTCCAGCGCCGTCCAGGCGACGCAGAAATCGGTGGCGAGGCCGGTGAGGAACAGGCGCCGCAGCCCGCGTTCGCGCAAATAGCCGGCTAGGCCGGTCGGCGTGACGTGGTCGTTTTCGCGAAAGGCGGAATAGGAATCGATGGTCCGCCGGTAGCCCTTGCGGATGATCGCCTGCGCTCCCGGCAGGTCGAGCCCGGGGGCGAATTCGGCGCCGGGCGTATCGATGACGCAATGATCCGGCCAGAGCACCTGCGGGCCGTAGTCGAGCTCGATCAGCTCGAAAGCCTGCCGGCCCGGATGCTCGGAGGCGAAGGAGATATGGTCCGCAGGGTGCCAGTCCTGCGTCATGACCAGATTAGGGACGCGCCGGGCGAGCCGCTGGATGGGTGCGATGACGGCATCGCCATCGGCGACGGCCAGCCTTCCGCCGGGCAGGAAATCGACCTGCAGGTCGACGACGACGAGGACATCTTCGGCTTGCGGCGTGACGGACATGGGCTTCTCCCAAAACAAACGCCGCGCAGCAGACCGCGCGGCGTCGCCTTTGTCCAGACCGGCCGCGGCCCGGACTATTTTGCCGGCGTGGCCGTATTGTCCGGGGCAGCCGGTGTGGCGGGCGCCGGGCTCGCCGGGGCCGGATTGGCCGGCGCGGCGGGGGCACCCGCCTGGATCGCGGCGGCCTCGGCGGGGTCGACCAGCTCGGTGCATTCGACGACGGAGAACTCCGGCTGCGGCCCCGAGCCGTTCAGTTCCTTGGTGACTTTGTCGGTATAGGCGGCGCTCTGCGTCTTGATCTGGTCTTCGGTGAAACCGGCCTTGGCGAGCCCGTCATGGCCCGAGGTATTGAGGCTGTCGGCATATTTCTTGAACTTGTCGGCCGCCTCGGTCTGGCCCTGGGCACGGGCCTGCGGCTCGACCAGGGTGAAGGCGGTGGCGCACCAGAGAGCCTTGTCGGTCTCGGGCGGCACGGCGGGGGCATCCTGCGCCAGGGCGGGCGCCGTCATGCCGAGAAGCGTGAGGGCCGCGAGCACGCAAAAACGTGTGCGCATCATCATGTTGCTACCTTTCGTGAGGGGCGGACGCCAACGGCCCGCATGGAGGCGAGTGGTGCCATGATAGGGGCAGGGCGCGGCGCTGCCAATCTTTGCTGCGCCGGGTTCTGCGCTTTGGGACCGGAGTTGAAGGCTGCCGCATCCGGCAGCAACGTCCGCGCGGCGGATTCGATGCCCGACGCCGCCGAAATCTTGACCCTGCGCGCGCCCTGCAGCGGGCGCCGGAATTCCCCATCGGCGCGGCTTGCAGCGCCAAACCCTCGCCCCTATATAGCCGCCTAGGCCCGATATCGGGTACTTCAACTGCATCGGGAGCCCCGGCCGCAAGGTCAAGGGATTGCCGCTTCGATCGGAATTCCATCGGGGCTCGCCAGAAAGAGGCTGGAAGTTATGGCAAAAGTTATCGGTATCGACCTCGGCACCACCAATTCCTGCGTCGCTGTGATGGAAGGCTCGACACCCAAGGTGCTCGAGAACTCCGAAGGGGCGCGCACCACCCCGTCCATGGTCGCCTTCACCAGTTCCGGCGAGCGGCTGGTCGGCCAGCCGGCCAAGCGCCAGGCGGTCACCAACCCGGAAGGCACGCTGTTCGCGGTCAAGCGCCTGATCGGGCGCCGCTTCGATGATCCCATGGTCACCAAGGACAAGGGGCTCGTTCCGTTCAAGATCGTCAAGGCGGACAATGGCGACGCCTGGGTCGAGGTCGCCGGCGAGAAATACTCGCCGTCGCAGGTCTCGGCCATGGTCCTGCAGAAGATGAAGGAAACCGCCGAGAACTATCTCGGGGACAAGGTTTCGCAGGCGGTGATCACCGTTCCCGCCTATTTCAACGATTCCCAGCGCCAGGCCACCAAGGACGCCGGCAAGATCGCCGGCCTCGAAGTGCTGCGCATCATCAACGAGCCGACGGCGGCGGCGCTCGCCTATGGCCTCGACAAGAAGAATTCCGGCATCATCGCGGTCTATGACCTCGGCGGCGGCACCTTCGACGTCTCCGTGCTCGAGATCGGCGACGGCGTCTTCGAGGTGAAGTCCACCAATGGCGACACCTTCCTCGGCGGCGAGGACTTCGACATCCGCCTGGTCGATTATCTCGCGGACGAGTTCAAGAAGGAGCAGGGCATCGACCTGAGGAGCGACAAGCTCGCCCTGCAGCGCCTGAAGGAAGCGGCGGAGAAGGCCAAGATCGAGCTTTCGAGCTCGACGCAGACCGAAATCAACCTGCCCTTCATCACCGCCGACGCCTCCGGCCCGAAGCACCTGACGCTGAAGCTCACCCGCGCCAAGTTCGAATCGCTGGTCGAGGATCTGATCCAGAAGACCGTCGAGCCGTGCCGGCAGGCCCTCAAGGACGCGGGCATTTCGGCCAACCAGATCGACGAGGTCGTGCTGGTAGGCGGCATGACCCGCATGCCCAAGGTCGTCGAGACGGTAAAGTCCTTCTTCGGCAAGGAGCCGCATAAGGGCGTGAACCCGGACGAAGTGGTGGCCATGGGCGCGGCCATCCAGGCCGGCGTGCTGCAGGGCGACGTCAAGGACGTGCTGCTGCTCGACGTGACCCCGCTGTCGCTCGGCATCGAGACCCTGGGCGGCGTGTTCACGCGGCTGATCGACCGCAACACCACCATCCCGACCAAGAAGTCGCAGGTCTTCTCCACGGCCGAGGACAATCAGTCGGCCGTGACGATCCGCGTCTTCCAGGGCGAGCGCGAAATGGCGGCCAACAACAAGCTGCTCGGCAATTTCGACCTCGCCGGCATTCCGCCGGCCCCGCGCGGCGTGCCGCAGATCGAGGTGACCTTCGACATCGACGCCAACGGCATCGTGCAGGTTTCGGCCAAGGACAAGGGCACCGGCAAGGAGCAGCAGATCCGCATCCAGGCCTCGGGCGGCCTCTCCGACGCCGACATCGAGAAGATGGTCAAGGACGCCGAGGCCAATGCGGCCGCCGACAAGGCCAAGCGCGAGGCGGTCGAAGCCAAGAACCAGGCGGAAAGCCTGATCCACTCGACCGAAAAGTCGCTCAAGGACTATGGCGACAAGGTTTCGGCCGAGGACAAGACGGCGATCGAGGAGGCCATCACGGCGCTGCGCGGCGTGGTGGACGGCGACGACGCCGAGGCGATCAAGGAAAAGACCAACGCGCTCGCCGAGGTTTCGATGAAGCTGGGCGAGGCCATGTACAAGGCCAGCCAGGCGGAAGCCGAAGCCAAGGCCGCCGGCACCGACAAGCCGGACGACAATGTCGTCGACGCCGAGTTCGAGGAAGTCGACGACGACAAGAAGTCGGCCTGACCAGCCATTCGGCTGGACCGGCTTTTGGAGATTGTGGAGAGGCCCGGGCTTGCCCGGGCCTTTTCGATTTTGAGGGGTAGGGTTGTTCCACGTGAATCAGAGGCGCCGGAGCTTGGCATAGATGAGCATGCCCCCGCCCCGCGTCATTCCCGCGAAAGCGGGAATCCCTGTTGGACCGGCAGAGCGCGCGGCCCATCCTTCGACAGGCTCAGGATGAGGTAGGTGGCTGTGGGTTCGGCTGCGGTCGATGGTTCGGCTCGGGAACTCGGCCCCATCCATCACCTCATGGTGAGCCTGTCGAACCATGCGCCGCACGCTCCCTGCCTCTGGCGTATCGCTTCGATGATACCTATTTACCGGCAGAACTCGCCGGCTCGCTTGCGCGGTGGCGGCGGGGCTTGCTAGTCGGAGATTTGAACGCGGCGCGCCGGCAGGCAGCGGCCGCGCACGCAGGGGTTTCAGCGGTTTGGCCAAACGCGATTTTTATGAAGTGCTCGGGCTGCAGCGCGGGGCGGATGACGGTGCGCTGAAGAGCGCCTATCGCAAGCTCGCCATGCAGTTTCACCCGGACCGCAATCCGGGCGACAAGGACGCCGAGCATCGGTTCAAGGAAATCAACGAGGCTTACGACACGCTCAAGGACCCGCAGAAGCGGGCCGCCTATGATCGCTTCGGGCACGCGGCCTTCGATGGCGGCATGGGCCGGGGTCCGGGCGCCGCCTCGGGCTTCGGGCCGGATTTCGGCGCCTCGATGTCCGACATTTTCGAAGATTTGTTCGGCGACATGATGGGCGGCGGCCGGCGCGGCGGCGGCGCTTCGGCGCGGCTGCGCGGCTCGGACCTGCGCTACAATCTCGAGATCACGCTGGAAGAGGCCTATCATGGCCGCACCGTCGAGATCGACGTGCCGACGCTGGTCACCTGCCACACCTGCGACGGCACCGGCGCCAAACCGGGCACCGGCATGTCCACCTGCAAGCAGTGCGGTGGGCATGGCAAGGTGCGCGCGGCGCAGGGCTTCTTCACCATCGAGCGGACCTGCCCGGTCTGCCAGGGGCGGGGCCAGATCATCGAGCAGCCCTGCACGGATTGCGGCGGCCAGGGCCGCCGGCAGGAGCACCGCAAGCTTTCCGTCGACATTCCCAAGGGCATCGAGGACGGCACGCGCATCCGCCTCGCCAATGAGGGGGAGGCAGGCCTGCGCGGCGGGCCGCCGGGCGACCTCTACATCTTCATTTCCGTGAAGCCGCACGATCTGTTCCAGCGCGACGGTGCGGACCTTTATGCGCGGGTACCCATCGCCATGACCACGGCGGCGCTGGGCGGCGAATTCGAAGTGCCGACGCTCGAAGGAGCGCGGGCCAAGGTGAAGGTCGCGCCGGGCACCCAGCCCGGCCAGCGCGTGCGGCTGAAGCAGAAGGGCATGCCGGTGCTCAGGAGCAAGGATATCGGCGACCTCTATGTCCAGCTCGACATCGAGACGCCGCAGAACCTCTCAAAGCGCCAGCGCGAGCTGCTGGAGGAATTCCAGTCGCTCTCGACCAAGGACAACAGCCCGTCCTCGGCCGGCTTTTTCGCGAAGCTGAAGGGATTGTTCGAGAGCTGAGCGCTGCCGCGCTGTTGGCAGGCCGATAATATCGGCACGCTATAGGGGGGACCATGAAGACCGCGCTCACGCTCTCCGGCTCGATCCGGACCGGCTCCTACAACGTCATTCTGCAGCACCATGTCGGGCGCAAGCTGCGCGAGGCCGGCTGCGAGGTGACCGACCTCAGCCTCGCCGACTTCCCCATGCCGATCTTCAACGAGGATCTGGAGCCGGCCAATGTGCCGGAGGCAGCGCCGCGGCTGGCGCAGCTGTTCGCTGCCGCCGACATCGTCTTCATCGCCAGCCCGGAAAACAATTCCGGCACGACGGCGCTCATGAAGAACACCGTCGACTGGCTATCGCGCCAGCGCTACGGCCAGTGGCGCCACGCCGTATTCGGCATCGGTGCGGTGTCGAGCGGCAAATATGGCGGGGTGGTCGGCATCCAGCACTTGCGCGATTCGCTCTCCAAGCTCGGCGCCCTGTTGGCCCCCACCCTGCTCGGCATCGGCCCGGCCGAAGGCGCCTTCGACGAGAACGGCGATCCCACGGAACCCGCCATCCAGCGCAAGGTCGAGCAGATGGTGCGCGAACTCACGCATTTTTCGCGCGGCGGGATCTAGGATTCACGTGAAACCGGCAACCGCACCCGGCTGCCGGCGTTCGGCGGAAGAAGGAGGCGGGCATGGCGAAGGTTCGGGAAGGCGGCTGTCTGTGTGGGGCGGTGCGCTATCGGCTCGAAGGCGAACCGTTCCTCCTGGGGCTCTGTCACTGCGCCGATTGCCGCAAGGAAAGCGGCTCCGTTTTTACCTTTTATGCCAAATGGCCGATCGAGCGGTTCAGCTATAGCGGGGAAATCCGCACCAGCCATGGCCGCAGCTTCTGCCCGGCCTGTGGCGGGCGGCTGTTCAACCTGCACGAACAGGACGTCGAAATCCGCCTCGGCAGCCTTGACGATGCGCCGAGCGGCCTCAGGCCCCAGCAGGAAGGCTGGGTGAGACGGCGCGAACATTGGCTGCAACCGCTGGCCGGCATCGAGCAGGCGCTTCAAGACCCCTCGCGCTGATTGCCCCGGCGCCGAAGCTGTGCCATTCCGGGCGCGAACAGGAGGACGCGCATGGCCGGAACGCTGATCGTGGCGCTCGATGTGGACAGCCGGGCCGAGGCCGAGATGCTGGTCGAGCGGCTGGAGGGCCAGGCCGATTTCTTCAAGATCGGGTACCAGCTGTTTTATGGCGGCGACGGGCTCGCCTTCGGCAAGGCGCTGATCGCGCGGGGCAAGCGCGTCTTCTTCGATCTGAAGCTGCTCGATATCGACAACACGGTGGAGCATGGCGTGGCGGCGATCGCCCGCACCGGCGCGCAGATGCTGACGGTCCACGCCTATCCGCGCACCATGCGGGCGGCGGCGCGGGCGGCGCGGGACAGCGGGCTCACCATACTCGGGGTCACGGTGCTGACCTCGATGGATGACGCCGACATCGCCGAGGCCGGCTATTTCCGCGACGCAGCGGGCCTCGTCGAGCTGCGCGCCGGGCAGGCGCGGGCGGTGGGCATCGGCGGCATCGTCTGCTCGGCGCAGGAAGCGCGGCTGGTGCGCAGCATCGTCGGGCCCGACATGGCGGTCGTCACGCCGGGCATCCGTCCCGAGGGCGGCGAACGCGGCGACCAGAAGCGCGTGGCAACACCCATGGCGGCGCTCGCGGCGGGGGCGAGCCATCTGGTCGTCGGGCGGCCGATCACCGCGGCGCCCGATCCGGCCGAGGCGGCGCGCCGCATCCTCGCCGAGATGGCTGGCGGCACGCGGTTCGCCTGAGGTATAGACCGCTCCATCTGGAGGGCAGCATGGCGGATTTGAAGGTTGCAATCGCGGGCGCCGGCGGGCGCATGGGCGCGGCCAATATCCGCGCCGTCACGGCGGCGCCGGGACTTGTCGTCGTCTCCGCCTTCGACCGGGCAGGCTCGGCGGTGATCGGCACCGACGCCGGCACCCATGCCGGCATCGCGCCGCTCGGGATCGCGATCACCGGCGATGTCGAGGCGGCGCTGGCCGATGCCGATGCGATCATCGATTTCAGCGCGCCGGCCGCCTCGGTGGCGCTGGCGCAGCGGGCGGCGCGGGCCGGCCTCGTCCATGTCATCGGCACGACGGGCTGCAGCCCGGAAGAAGACGCCGCGATCCGGGCCGCCGCGACGGGCGCGCGCATCGTCAAGGCGGGCAATTTCTCGCTCGGCGTCAATCTGCTGGCGGGGCTGGTGAAGCGGGCGGCGGCGGCGCTGGGCGACGGTTTCGACATCGAAATCCTCGAAATGCACCACAACCGCAAGGTCGACGCGCCCTCGGGCACGGCGCTGATGCTGGGCGAGGCGGCGGCCGAAGGGCGCGGCATCGCTCTGGCCGAGCATGCCGAGCGCGGCCGCGACGGGATCACCGGGGCGCGGCGGCGCGGCGATATCGGCTTTGCGGCGCTGCGCGGCGGCACGGTGGTGGGCGAACACACAGTGTTTCTCGCCGGCGATTCCGAGCGGATCGAATTGACGCACCGGGCGGAAAGCCGCACGATTTTCGCCAATGGCGCCGTGCGCGCGGCGCTCTGGGCCGCCGATCAGGCCCCGGGTTTTTACGACATGGCCGATGTTTTGGGCCTCAACGACTAGGAAAACCGATGACCAACACCTTGATCCTCGTTCGCCATGGCGAAAGCGAGTGGAACCTCAAGAACCTGTTCACCGGCTGGAAGAACCCCGACCTGACGGAAAAGGGCATCGCCGAGGCGCGCGCCGCCGGCCAGCGGCTCAAGGCGGCGGGCTTCACCCCGGATTACTGCTTCACCTCGAGCCTCAAGCGGGCGCAGCACACGCTGGACCTGATCCTCGAGGAAATGGCCATCGCCGACATGACCATCACCCGCAACCATGCGCTCAACGAGCGCGACTATGGCGACCTCTCCGGGCTCAACAAGGACGACGCGCGCAAGAAATGGGGCGAGGAGCAGGTGCATATCTGGCGCCGCTCCTATGACGTGCCGCCGCCCGGCGGGGAAAGCCTCAAGGATACCGCCGCGCGCACCCTGCCCTATTACAAGGCCGAGATCGAGCCAATGGTCACCTCGGGCAAGACGGTGCTGATCGCCGCGCATGGCAATTCGCTGCGCGCGCTGGTGATGGCGATCGAGGGCCTGACGCCCGAGCAGATTCTGAAGCGCGAACTGGCGACCGGCGAGCCGGTGATCTACCGGCTGGGTGCCGATGGGGAATTGGAAACGACGCTGGCAGCCTAACCTCAGGCGGTCGCCTGGACTGGATTTTCGATGGCAGGTAGAGAGCGCGCTGTCCATGGTTCGAGGCTCGGCTACGCCTCGCACCTCACCATGAGGTCGTGGAAATTTCCTCCAACCTCATCCTGAGGTGCGACCGAAGGGAGCCTCGAAGGATGGGCAGCGCTCACTGCGCAGCGACGCCGCGCTCCCAGCCCAGAATCGCCCGCTTCCGGGGCACGCCCCAATGGTAGCCGGTGAGCGCGCCATTGCTGCCGACGACGCGGTGACAGGGCACGACGAAGGAGATGGGGTTCTTACCCACCGCGGCGCCTACCGCGCGGCTGGCGGCGGGCCGGCCGATGCGGGCGGCGACATCGGCATAGGTCGTCGCCTGGCCGAGCGGAATGCCGAGCAGGGTTTCCCAGACTTTTACCTCGAAATCCGTGCCGATCAGCACGACGCGGACGGGCCTATCGGCCGACCACCGGCCGGGCTCGAAGATGTGGGCGGCGATGGGCGCCACCGCGCCATCATCGCGCACGAAGCGGGCATTGGGCCAGCGGCCGGCGAGGTCCTCGAAAGCGGCCTCGACGCCGTCTTCGGTATCGGCGAAGCCGAGGCCGGAAACGCCGTAATCGGTGAGCGTAAGGACGGCGATGCCGAAGGGCGAGGGCGCGGCGCCCCAGCGCATGGTGAGCCCGTCGCCCTTGGCCCGGAATGCGCCGGGCGGCATCGCCTCATAGGTCACGAACAGATCGTGGAGGCGCGAGGTCGAGGAGAGGCCGACCTCATAGGTGGTATCGAGCACGCTTTGCCGTTCCGCGAGGAGGCGCCTGGCGTGGTCGAGCGCCACCGCCTGGGCGAAGGATTTGGGGCTGAGCCCGCACCAGCGGCGGAAAAGCTCGGTCAATTGCCGCTCGGTCTTGCCGAGGGCGCGGGCGAAGGCGGCAAGGTCCAGCTCGTCCGGCCCGGTCTCGCTCAGGAAGCGGATCGCGGCGCGGACCGTCTCGTAATCGGAATGGGGGGTGAGGGTCTGGTGCTGTGTCATGATGGCGCAAAGATAGGCGCGCGCACGGCCGGGCGCGACCCGGTTTTGACGGTGGGCAGGACGAAACAACGCGGCTCCCTCCCCCTTGCGGGAGGGAAGCGGCAGCAGGGTGGGGGTACCCGCGCGCGCTGGCGTATGCGGCCTCCCCCACCCGACCCCTTCGGGGCCACCACCCTCCCCACAAGGGGGAGGAGGGAGAAGAGCCTCACCCCCGCGCCTTCCTCAGCGCCGTGCCGAAGGCCTGGGCGAAGCTGGCCTTGTCGTCGGGGTTGAGAAAGGCGCCGACGGGGTGGTCGCGGCCGCCATGGCGGAGCCAGATGGCGATGACGTGCTCGTCGAAATCGCGGTCGATCCTGAGCCGCACATAGAAGGGCACGAAGGTCAGCAATTCCTGCTCGCCATGCGGGGCGACGCGGCGCAATTCCAGCCGGTCCTGCCAGAGCGTCACCTGCTCGTAGCGGCGGCCGTCGCGCAGCGACCAGGTGAGCGCGAAATAGAGCCCCAGCACGTCGAGGCCCATGAACCCCACCACCGGCCAGGCGCCGAGCAGGTAGAAAATCAGTCCCGGCAGCAGCAGGAGCGCGGCGGCGAAGCCGGCCACGATCCTGACGCCGCGCGGGGTCAGCGAGCGATGCGGCGTCAGCCGGGCGGCAAACAGTGGACGAGCCTGAGTTTCGGTGGTCATCTTTCCCACCTGCGCAAGGGAGAATCGGAGAGACCAATGGCCGGCACGGTGGAATCCACGCGCCTCTCCAAGGATGATGTGGAAGCGATTTTTGGCGCCTTTGCGGCGGCCAACCCCGAGCCGAAGGGCGAGTTCGATTATACCAATCCGTTTACCCTGCTGATCGCCGTCGTGCTCTCGGCGCAGGCGACGGATGCCGGGGTGAACAAGGCGACCCCGGCGCTGTTCGCCGCCGCCGATACGCCCGAGAAGATGGCGGCGCTCGGGGTCGAGGGAATAGAGAATTACATCAAGACCATCGGGCTCTACCGCTCCAAGGCGAAGAACGTCTATGAGCTGAGCCGGAGGCTCGTGGCGGATTTCAACTCCCAAGTCCCCGCCGACCGCGAGGCGCTGGAATCCTTGCCCGGCGTCGGGCGCAAGACGGCCAATGTGGTGCTCAACACCGCCTTCGGCCAGCCGACGATTGCGGTCGATACCCATCTCTTCCGCGTCGGCAACCGCACGGGGCTGGCACCCGGCAAGACGCCGCTCGAGGTCGAAACCAACCTCATGCGGGTAACGCCGGAAAAATACCTCATCCATGCGCATCACTGGCTGATCCTGCACGGGCGCTATGTGTGCAAGGCGCGCGTGCCCGAATGCTGGCATTGCATCATCGCCAAATGGTGCCTCTACCAGCCCAAGACGCCGGCGCCGACGGCAAAGCTCAAGGGCGTGCGATCGCCGCGCCTGCCGGGCGGCTGAACATTTGCGTCGCGCGGCGCGATCCGCTAAAGCCCGCACGCCTTCCCATTCGCCTCGGAGACCATGATTGGCCGACCACCGTTTCGACGTCCTCACCATCGGCAACGCCATCGTGGACGTCATTGCGCCGATCGAACGCGACTTTCTCGCCCGCGAGGGGCTGACCGAGGGCATCATGCACCTCGTCGATGCCGAGCGCTCGGCCTATCTCTATGAGCGCATGCCGGCCGAGAAGCGCCAGATTTCGGGCGGCAGCTCGGCCAATACGGCGGCGGGCGTGGCTTCGCTCGGCGGCCGGGCGAGCTTTGTCGGCAAGGTGGCCGATGACGATCTGGGCGACATCTTCGCCGAGGACCTCGCCCGCACCGGCGTCCATTACGGGGTGAGCCGGCTGGTCGGCGGGGCCGCGACGGCGCGCTCGATGATCCTGGTGTCGCCCGATGGCGAGCGGACGATGAACACCTATCTCGGCGCCTGCCAGCAGCTCACGGAGGCCGACATCAAGGCCGACGAGATCGGGGCGGCCACCATCACCTATATGGAAGGCTATCTCTGGGACCCGCTCGAGGCCAAGAAGGCCTTCGTGCTCGCCGCCCATTACGCCCACAGAGAGGAGCGGGCCACGGCCTTCACGCTGTCCGACCCGTTCTGCGTCAACCGCTATCGCGAGGAATTCCTCGACCTGATGCGCAGCCGGACGATTGACTACGTCTTCGCCAATATCGAGGAGCTGAAGGCGCTCTACGAGACCGACGACCTCGGCACCGCCGTACAGGCGATCGCCAAGGACGCCGAACTCGCCGCCGTCACCATGGGCGCCGGCGGGGCCATGGCCATCCACAATGGCGAAATCGTCACCGTGCCGGCCTATCCGGTGGCCGAAGTGGTGGACGCGACGGGCGCGGGCGACCTCTTCGCCTCGGGCTTCCTGCTGGCGCTGGCGCGCGGGCAGGACCTGCAGACGGCGCTGCGGCTCGGCTGCCTCTCCGCCTCGGAGGTGATTTCGCATATCGGGGCGCGCCCGGTACTCGACTTGGCGGAACTGGCGCGGGAGCACGGGCTGGTCGGGGACGCGGTGGCGTAGGTCAGCGACGGCGAGTGTTCCTGGATTCCGGCCTTCGCCGGAATGACGTCGGGGCGGGGCGAGGCCGTGACCAAATCCACTGTGTCATTCCGGCGAAGGCCGGAATCCGTTACGGGCACTGCGCTGCTCACGCCTTCCTCAGCCGCACATCCTCGATGGCGTGGCTCGAGCCCTTCCTGAGAATCAGGTCGGCGCGGCCGCGAGTGGGGAGGATGTTGTCGCGCAGATTGGGCAAATTGATATTGTCCCAGGCCCAGAAGCCGAATTTGTCGGCCTCCTCGGCGCTCATCTGCGCGAAGCGGTGGAAGAAGGATTTGGGGTCGGCAAACGCGGTTTCACGGAGCTGCCGGAAGCGCTCGATGAACCAGGCGCGCAGATCCTTCTCGTCGGCGTCGATATAGATCGAGAAATCGAGGAAATCCGAGGCGAAGAGCAGCGGCTTGCCGTTCCTGGGCAGCTCGCCCGGCTGCAGGATGTTCAGCCCCTCGACGATCAGGATATCGGGCCGGTCGATCACCACCTTCTCGTCGAGCACATCGTAGATCAAATGCGAATAGACCGGCACGCCCACCTGCGCCTTGCCGGACTTGATGTCGGCGAGAAAGCTGATGAAGCGCGCCCGGTCGTAGCTCTCCGGAAAGCCCTTGCGGTCCATGAGGCCGCGCTTTTCGAGCTCGGCATTGGGAAAGAGGAAGCCGTCCGTGGTGACGAGGTCGACTTTCGGCGAAGAAGCCCAGCGCGACAGCAGCGCCCGCAAAATGCGCGCCGTGGTCGACTTGCCGACCGCGACGGAGCCGGCGACGCCGATGATATAGGGCACCTTGCGGTCGTCGGCGCCGAAGAAGCGGGTCTGCGCACGGTGCAGGCCCTGCCGCGCCTCGACATAGAGCGAGAGCAGGCGCGCGAGCGGCAGGTAAATCTCCTCGGCTTCCTCGAAGGAGATCGGGTCGTTGAGCGTCCTGAGCCGGGTGACGTCCGCGGCGGACAGGGTCATCTGCTCGCCGTCGCGGAAGCGCGACCATTCTTCCTTGGTGAAGTGATGATAGGGCGCGAGCTTGAGCTTGTTGGCCACGGGCGGAGCCTCGGGGTTACTGGCGGGGGCGGGCGGCTTTCTCGGCGAGGCCCGACTGGGCGGTGCGAGTTTCGAGCTCGGCCATGACTTCGTCGAGCCCGACGCCGGCCGATTTCAGCAGCACCAGCAGGTGATAGAGCACGTCGCCGGCTTCCTTGGCGAGTTCGACGCGGTGCCCGGCCACGGCGGCAATGGCGGCTTCCACCGCCTCCTCCCCCAGCTTCTGGGCGCATTTTTCCACGCCGCGCGCCAGGAGTTTCGCGGTGTAGCTTTCTTCGGGCGACGCGGTGGCGCGGTTATCGATCCGGGCCGCGAGGTCGTCGAGTGTGAAGCTCATCGCACCGCCTCCAATTTATTTTTCATTGG
Source organism: Devosia sp. (assembly GCA_035547675.1). Taxonomy (GTDB): domain Bacteria; phylum Pseudomonadota; class Alphaproteobacteria; order Rhizobiales; family Devosiaceae; genus DASZTU01. Next base: position 1,299 of record DASZUI010000062.1, on the reverse strand, counting down.
CCGCACGCCCTGGCCGGGAAACCGGGTCCCACTTTCCCTGGGCGCGCTCCATGTCGTGCCGCATCGGGATGCCATGCGCCTCCAGATAGGCCTTGGCCTCGGGGATGGTGAAGGTGCCGAAGTGGAAAATGGAGGCGGCGAGCACGGCCGAGGCATGGCCCTGCTTCACGCCCTCGACCAGGTGGTCGAGCGTGCCGACGCCGCCCGAGGCGATCACCGGCACATGGACGGCATCGGCGATGGCGCGGGTCAGCTCGAGGTCGAAGCCGGATTTGGTGCCGTCGCGGTCCATTGAGGTGACCAGCAGCTCCCCTGCCCCGCGCTCGACCGAGCGGACGGCAAATTCGACGGCGTCGATCCCTGTCGCGTTGCGACCGCCATGGGTGAAGATTTCCCACTCGGAGACATTCGCGCCCCCCGGGGAGTTTTTGTCCTCGCGCCGGATGGGCTGGGTCTGCCGACGCCGCGCATCGACCGACACGACGATGCACTGGTCGCCGAACTTGTCGGCGGCCCGCGCGACGAAATCCGGGTCGTTAACGGCGGCGGTGTTGATCGACACCTTGTCGGCGCCCGAAAGCAGCAGGCGGCGGATATGCTCTACCGTGCGGATGCCGCCTCCCACCGTCACCGGCATGAAGCAGCGCTCCGCCGTGCGCGCCACGACGTCGAAAATGGTGTCGCGATTTTCGCTGCTCGCCGCGATGTCGAGGAAGGTCAATTCGTCGGCCCCGGCCGCGTCATAGGCGATGGCCGCCTCGACCGGATCGCCGGCATCGCGCAGATCGACGAACTGCACGCCCTTGACCACGCGGCCGTCCTTGACGTCGAGGCAGGGGATGAGACGGGTCTTCAGGGTCATTGGCGGGGCACCCGGCGAGACTGGAACCTAGCGTAAATGGCAAAGGCCGGCGAGAAAATCCAGAAGAACAGCAGGACGATGCCGGGTGGCGGCCGATATCGGAGGCGCTGAACGCCGGCGGGGCAGCCCGCTGGCCGTCGCGGGCGGCTCATGTCGCTCTTGCCTTCCGCGACCAGAAATAGCGGTGGATGGCGAGGATCACGGCCAGCACGAGCACGCCGATGACCCCGAGCGGCAAGCTCAGCAGCATCAGCCAGCCGGCGACCGCCATGGTGTAGAGCGCCTCGCCCCGATCGGCGCCGCCGACCAGGCAGGGATGAATGCTGCCCTCGTCGAGCGCGCAGCCATTGGCGCCGGCAACGAAGCTCGCCACCAGCACCGAAGCGAGCGGCGCCAGCGCCAGCAGCAGAATCACGATGCCCAGCACGATATAGACG
>DASZUI010000061.1:0-11615 GCA_035547675.1 Devosia sp. | reverse complement strand
TTGTCGGCGGCCACCGGCGTCGGCGCGCGCGGCTGGTCGGACGAATCTCCCCCCACCGAGGTCGCCGAGGCGTCCGGATTCACATGCGCCAGATCGTCCCGGTCGAGGTAGGAAATCGCCAACTCGCGGAAGATATAGTCGAGGATCGAGGTCGCGTTCTTGATCCGGTCATTGCCGGTGACCAGGCCCGCCGGCTCGAAGCGCGTGAAGGTATAGGCGTTCACGAAGACGTCGAGCGGCACGCCATATTGCAGGCCCACCGAAATGGCGATCGAGAAGGAGTCCATCAGCGCGCGGAAGGCCGAGCCCTCCTTGTGCATGTCGATGAAGATCTCGCCGAGCCGGCCATCCTCATATTCGCCGGTCCGCAGATAGACCTTGTGGCCGCCGACGATCGCCTTCTGCGTGTAGCCCTTGCGGCGCTGCGGCATCTTCTCGCGTTCGCGCGAGACGACGACGCGCTCGACGATCTTTTCGGCGATCTGCGGAATGCGCGCCATCGGCGCCGCGGCGAGCGCCATCTCGACCGCCTCGTCCTCGTCCTCCTCGTCATCGGCGAGCAGCGAGGCGTTGAGCGGCTGGCTCAGCTTGGAGCCGTCGCGATAGAGGGCATTGGCCTTGAGCGCCAGCCGCCAGGAGAGCAGATAGGCCTCCTTGCAGTCCTCGACGGTCGCATCGTTCGGCATGTTGATCGTCTTGCTGATCGCGCCGGTAATGAAGGGCTGGGCCGCCGCCATCATCAGGATGTGGCTCTCGACCGACAGATAGCGCTTGCCGATCTTGCCGCAGGGCGAGGCGCAGTCGAACACCGGCAGATGCTCGGCCTTGAGGAAGGGCGCGCCTTCCAGCGTCATGGCGCCGCAGATATGCGTGTTGGCCGCTTCGATCTCTTTCTTCGAAAAGCCCAGGAAACCCAGCAGGTCGAAGGAGAAATCGTTGAGCTGCGCCTCGGTCACGCCGAGCGATTTCAGGAAATCCGCCCCCAGCGTCCACTGGTTGAAGGCGAACTTGATGTCGAACGCCGATTCCAGCGCCTTGTTCAGCGCTTCGATCTTGTCGTCGGTGAAGCCGCGGGCCTTGAGCGCGGCGGGATTGATGCCCGGCGCCTGGTTGAGATTGCCATGGCCGACCGCATAGGCCTCGATCTCGGCGATCTGGCTTTCGGAATAGCCCAGCGTCCTGAGGGCAGGGGGCACCGCCCGGTTGATGATCTTGAAATAGCCGCCCCCGGCCAGCTTCTTGAACTTCACCAATGCGAAATCGGGCTCGATGCCGGTGGTGTCGCAATCCATGACGAGGCCGATCGTGCCGGTCGGCGCGATCACCGAAACCTGGGCATTGCGGTAGCCGTGCTTTTCGCCGAGCGCCAGCGCCTCGTCCCACGCCGTCTTGGCCCGGGCGGAGAGCGCCGCATCCCTGAGAGAGGCATGGTCGAGCGGCACCGGGTTGATGGAGAGGCCTTCATACCCGGCCGCATTGCCATGGGCGGCGTTGCGATGGTTGCGGATCACGCGCAGCATGTGCTTGGCGTTGCGCTTGTAGTCGCCGAAGGTGCCGAGCTCGGCCGCCATTTCCGCCGAGGTCTTGTAGGCGATGCCGGTCATTACTGCCGTGATGGCGGCGGCGATCGCTCGCCCTTCCTTCGAGTCGTAGGGAATGCCCGACGTCATCAGCAGCCCGCCGATATTGGCGTAGCCGATACCCAGCGTCCGGTATTCGAAGCTGCGTTCGGCAATGGCGCGGCTCGGGAACTGCGCCATCATCACCGAAATCTCGAGCACGATCGTCCAGAGCCGCGCCGCATGCTCGAAGGCGGCGACATCGAAGGTCGAATCCGCGTTGCGGAAGGGCAGCAGGTTGATCGAAGCGAGATTGCAGGCCGTGTCGTCGAGGAACATATATTCCGAGCAGGGATTGCTCGCGACGATCGGCCCGGCTTCCGGCGTCGTGTGCCAGTCATTGATCGTGGTGTGGTAATGCACGCCCGGATCGGCCGACGCCCAGGCGGCATAGCCGATCTGCTCCCAGAGATCGCGCGCCTTGAGCGTCTTCATCACCTTGCCGCTGATGCGGGCCGTGAGGTTCCAGTCGCCATCCGTCTCGACTGCCTTGAGGAAGTCGTCGGTCATGCGCACGGAATTGTTGGAATTCTGGCCCGAAACGGTGAGATAGGCCTCCGAATCCCAATCGGTGTCGAAGACCGGGAATTCCATGTCGGTATAGCCCTGCCGGGCGAACTGGATGACGCGCTGGATATAGTTCTCCGGCACCATCGCCTTCTTGGCGGCGCGCACCTCGCGCTTGAGCGCCGGATTCTTGGCGACATCGAAGCAATCCTCGCCATTGCCTTCGCAATTGACGGCGGCCTTCATGATCGCCTTGAGATGCCTGGAGACGATCTTGGAGCCGGTCACGAGCGCCGCGACCTTCTGCTCCTCCTTCACCTTCCAGTTGATGTAGGTTTCGATGTCGGGATGGTCGATGTCGACGATCACCATCTTGGCCGCGCGGCGCGTCGTGCCGCCCGACTTGATGGCGCCCGCCGCCCGGTCGCCGATCTTGAGGAAGCTCATCAGGCCCGACGATTTGCCGCCGCCCGACAGCTTCTCGCCTTCGCCGCGCAGGTTGGAAAAGTTCGAGCCGGTGCCCGAGCCATATTTGAACAGCCGCGCCTCGCGCACCCAGAGGTCCATGATGCCGCCCTCGTTGACGAGGTCGTCGTTCACGCTCTGGATGAAGCAGGCATGCGGCTGCGGGTGCTCATAGGCCGATTTGGACTGCACCAGCTTGTGCGTGAAGGGATCGACATAAAAATGCCCCTGGCCGGGACCGTCGATGCCATAGGCCCAGTGGAGGCCCGTGTTGAACCATTGCGGCGAGTTGGGCGCCACCTTCTGTGTCGCCAGCATATAGGCGAGCTCGTCGCGGAAGGCGCGGGCGTCCTCTTCGGTGTCGAAATACTTGCCCTTCCAGCCCCAATAAGTCCAGGTGCCGGCCAGCCGATCGAACACCTGCCGGGAATCGGTTTCCGACCCGAAGCGCTCGGCTTCCGGCAGCTTGGCCAGCGCCTTCTCGTCGGGCACGGAGCGCCAGAGCCAGGAGGGAACGTCGTTCTCCTCGACCCGCTTCAGCATCTTGGCGACACCCGCCTTGCGGAAATATTTCTGCGCGATGATGTCGGCGGCAACCTGGCTCCAGCTCGCCGGGACCTGCAGCCCCTCGAGCTTGAAAACCACCGAACCGTCTGGATTCTTGATCTCGCTCGTCGTCGAGCGGAATTCGATCCCCGCATAGGCCCCGCCCTCGGCGGTGGTGAAACGGCGTTCGATGCGCATGTTAAAAGTCCTCAAGATGGCGGGCGCACGTCCCCGCTGACCGCACAACGCGGCGTTCATCCAAGTCTGACGCTTGCCAACCAGCCTGCGTGCGCAGGCCTGCCCGTTCCGGCTTCAGCGGGTCTGTCGCCCGCCTTATCCCCGGAAAACAAATTTACTCCGCTCGCGGCGGTGGACCGCTGCGAACCGTCGGAAAGGTTGGGCCGATTCAATTTCGGCGTCAACTGGGCCTCCCGCAGAAAACAACCACAGCTAGTAGTTGGAGCTCCCGCGAGCGCTAGGACTAGTAGGCGTAATATGTGGATTCCGGGGAAAAACCGCAAGCGGAATCGCCCGGCGGCAGCGGCGGCGCAAGCGATTGTGACGCGGTCGTGTCGCTCACGCGGACTCCTCACAGGCGGCGCTAAACGCCCTTGGCGCCACGACTCTTTTTCGCCGCAATTGCTCAGGCAATGCTTCATTTACCCTGTCATCAAGCTGCCGACTCGCGCCCGTTCTTTCGGTTCGACAGCGTCAAGGAGGAAATTTGGCCGGACCGGCGCCTACGGCCAAGCTCAAGCCCCCGTAGCTTTTGATCAATTTCGCCCGCCCGCGCTCGACACCCGGTGGCGGCGCCGCTACCTTGGCGCATAGACCGGAGGTGGGCATGCCGAGCGTTCAGGTCCGCTACATCGTCGAGGACGTCGAGGCGGCCATCGCCTTCTATACCGGCCATCTCGGCTTCACCCTCGTCATGCATCCGGCGCCGCCCTTCGCCATGCTGTCGCGCGGCGAACTGCGGCTGGTGCTGAGCCAGCCAAATCCTTCCGGCGGCGGCGGCCAGCCTATGCCGGACGGGACGCCGCAGCGGCCCGGCGGCTGGAATCGATTCGCCGTCGAAGTCGAGGATATCGATGCCGCCGTCAAGCGGCTGAAGGCGGCGGGCACGCGCTTCCGTAACGAAATAGTCACCGGAGTCGGCGGCAGGCAGGTGCTGATCGAGGATCCGTCGGGCAATCCGGTCGAACTGTTCCAGCCGCTGCGCGAGGAGGCCCGGCTCGGCGGCGCTGTCGCGGCGCACTGATCCTTGAGGGGACTGGCCCTTGCTGCGCCTGCCATGCTATGCGGGGCCATCGCCAAACGCGGAATCCGCTGCATGTCTCTGTTCACCGAAGCTTTTATCTGGTGGTCCGGCAACACCTGGGGAACCCGGCTCGATACCTGGCTGCACGGCGAATATGTAGGTTCGGACGACGCCGGCAATCGCTACTATCGGAGCAAGGCGGGCGCGAAGAAGCCGAACCGCCGCTGGGTCGTTTACAATGGCTATGCGGAGGCCAGCAAAATCCCGCCGGGCTGGCATGGGTGGATGCACTATCGCACCGACGTGCCGCCGACTGCCGAGCGCTATGTGCCGCGCGAGTGGGAAAAGCCGCACGAACCCAACCTGACCGGCACGCCGGCCGCCTATCGCCCCGATGGCAGCCTGCTGAACAAGGGCCAAAGGCCGCGCGTTACCGGCGACTATGACGCCTGGTCGCCGGAATAGGCCGATCGCCCGGCGGGGCAGGGCGGCCCTCCTGCTCGCCCTCGGGCTGGCCGCGACACCGGCCGCGGCGGCGCCGATCGCCAACCCTGTCGCCAGCTTTTCCGGCCTCGACAAAATTACCGCCCGGCTGACCAGCTTCGATGTCTATATCGGGGAGACGGTACAGTTCGGCTCGCTGCAGATCACGCCGCGCGCCTGCTACACCCAGCCGGCCGACCAGCCGCAGCGTACGGATACGTTTGTCGAGGTCGACCAGGTCAACCTCAAGGGCGAGAGCAAGCGCATCTTCACCGGCTGGATGTTCGCCGATTCGCCGGCCCTGAACGCCATCGACGACCCCGTCTATGATTTCTGGCTGGTGGATTGCAAGCAGACCTCCAGCACCCCGCCGCCGTCGAAAGCCCCCTGACCCCGGCGGCAGCGCGGATCATGGATTCCGGCCTTCGCCGGAATGACGCAGTGTTTGTGGCACGGCTTCACCAAGACCCCGGCGTCATTCCGGCGAAGGCCGGAATCCAGCAGCAGGCACTCTCGCGGGCTCGGGCAGCCTCAGCCTCAAACACGATCCCCGTGGAGCGCAAAGAAGTCGCCCTTGTGTCCCAGGGCTTCGCTCAGGGCCGCCTCATAGCTCGCCCGGGGAATCTCGATGCCGCCGAGGCTCGCGAGGTGCGGCGTCACGAATTGCGTATCGAGCAGCATGAAACCGCCGGCCTTGAGGCGTTCGACCAGATGGGCCAGCGCGATCTTGCTGGCGTCGGTCTTGCGGTGGAACATGGATTCGCCGAAGAACGCCGCCCCCAGCGCCACGCCATAAAGGCCGCCGACTAGCTCGCCGCCATCCCAGACTTCGACCGTGTGCACGAGCCCGCGCCGGAAAAGCGCGCCGTAAAGCCGCCGGATCGCGGGATTGATCCAGGTCGACCGCCGGTCCTCCCCCGCCGTGGCGCAGCCCTCGATGACCGCGTCGAAATCGGTGTCGACCTCGACGCTGTAGGGATGCCGCTTCAGCGTCTTGCGCAGGCTCTTGGAGACGTGGAAGCCGTCGAGCGGCAGGATGCCGCGCATTTCCGGCGATACCCAGAACAGGTCCGGCGAATTGGCGTCCTCGGCCATCGGGAAGATGCCCGCGGCATAGGCCCGGATGATCAGCTCCGGCGTCAGGTCGATCGCAAACGGATCGGGCTTTTTGGTCATGCACCCAATATGCGCCTTGCCACCGCTCCGGCCAAGGCTTGCCAGCTTCGTCCTGGCCGGGTTTGACGTCGCGGGGCAGGCGCGCGCTGCCCATGGTTCGAGGCTCGGCTACGCCTCGCACCTCACCATGAGGTCGTGGAAACAAACACCAACCTCATCCTGAGGTGGGACCCCGGACTTAATCCGGGGGACCCTCGAAGGATGGGCCGCACACTCCCTACCCGACCACCCCAAAAATCAGTCCGGGCGAATGCCCGGGTTCGCCGCCAAATACTTTTCCAGCCAGTGGATGTCATACTCTCCGGCGATGATCTCCGGCTCCCGCACCAGCCGCTGGAACAGGGGCAGGGTGGTCTTGATGCCGTCGACGACGAACTCGTCGATCGCCCGCCTCAGGCGCTGCAGGCATTCCTCGCGCGTGCGGCCGTGGACGATCAGCTTGCCGATCAGGCTGTCGTAATAGGGCGGGATCACATAGCCCTGATAGACGGCCGAATCGATGCGGACCCCGAACCCGCCGGCCGGATGGTAGAAGGTGATCTTGCCGGGCGAGGGCGCGAAGGTCTGCGGGTCCTCGGCATTGATGCGCACCTCGATGGCATGGCCGTTGAAGCGCACATCCTCTTGGCTGAGCGACAGCTTTTCGCCCGAGGCGACGCTGATCTGCTCATAGACGATGTCGATGCTGGTGACGCGCTCGGTAACCGGGTGCTCGACCTGCAGCCGCGTGTTCATTTCGATGAAGTAGAATTCCCCGTTCTCGTAGAGGAATTCGATCGTGCCCGCGCCCGAATATTTGAGCTTGCGCATGGCGGCGGCGCAGATTTCGCCGATGCGGGCCTGCTGATCGGCCGGGACGGTCGGCGCCAGCGCCTCTTCCCAGACCTTCTGGTGCCGGCGCTGCAGCGAGCAGTCGCGTGTGCCCAGGTGAATGGCGTTGCCCTGGCCGTCGCCGATGATCTGCACCTCGATATGGCGCGGCTTTTCGAGATATTTCTCGATATAGACGGAGTCATTGCCGAAGGCAGCCTTGGCCTCGGAACGCGCCGTGGCGAGCTGCACGGCCATTTCCTCGTCATTGCGGGCGACCTTCATGCCGCGCCCGCCGCCGCCCGCCGTCGCCTTGATGATGACCGGGTAGCCGATTTCTTTCGCCAGGGCCTGTGCCTCGGCCGGTGTCTTCACCTCGCCATCCGAGCCGGGGACCACCGGAATGCCGAGCTCCACCGCCGTCTTCTTGGCGGTGATCTTGTCGCCCATGATCTCGATATGGTGCGGCGAGGGGCCGATGAAGGCGATCTTGTGGTCGAGCAAAATCTGCGCAAATCGCGCATTTTCGCTCAAAAATCCGTAGCCCGGATGGACTGCGTCCGCGCCCGTGATCTCGCAGGCGGCAACGATGGACGGAATGTTGAGGTAGGAGTCCTTGGCCGCGTTCGGCCCGATGCAGACGCTCTCGTCGGCGAGCCGCACATGCATGGCGTTCGCATCGGCCTGCGAGTGGACGGCGACCGTCGAAATGCCCAGCTCCTTGCAGGCGCGCAGGATCCTGAGCGCGATCTCGCCGCGATTGGCGATGAGGACTTTCTGGAACATCGGGGCTTACTCGATGACGATCAGCGGCTCGCCATATTCGACGGGCTGCGAATCGTCGACGAGGATGCGGGTGACCGTGCCGGAGCGATGCGCCGGAATCTGGTTCATGGTCTTCATCGCCTCGATGATGAGCACCGTCTGCCCTTCCGAGACCTTGGTGCCGATCTCGACGAACGGCGCCGCATTGGGCTCGGGCGCCCGATAGGCCGTACCGACCATGGGCGAAGTGAGTGTATTGGGGCTGGCCGCCAGATCCTCGGCCGGGGCGGCGGCGCCCGCCGCTGCGGGGGCATGCGATGCGCCCGGCGCGGCGGCCGGGGCCGGCGCCGCCTGCGGGGCGGCGGCATAGACGGGGACGGGCGCCGCGGCGGGGCTGGCATAGGCGCGCGTCACGCGCACGCGGAACCCCTCGATTTCGATCTCGATCTCGGCCAAATTCTGCTGGTTGACCAGCTCGGCAATCGTCCTGACGAGGTCCTGGTCGACCTGGGCGGCTTTGTTCATGACTCTTGTCTCTCTCGGCAAGACGTTCATTCCTTGAGTTTTTCGGCCAGCGCGAGGATGGCGAACCTATACCCTTGCGCCCCGAGCCCGCAAATGACGCCGCCCGCTACGGCTGAAACGTATGAATGATGGCGGAAGGCTTCGCGCTGATGGATATTCGTGAGGTGTACCTCGACGATGGGCACGTCGAGCATCCTCAATGCGTCGGGAATTGCGACCGAAGTATGGGAATAAGCCGCCGGGTTGATCACCAGCCCGGCAATCTCGCCGCGCGCCTGCTGGATCCAGGTGACGAGCTCGCCTTCGTGGTTGGACTGGCGGAAGTCTATGGCGAGCCCCGCGGCCGCGGCCGTCTCGGTGCATAGCCGTTCGATCCCGGCGAGCGTGTCGCTGCCGTAGGTCGCAGGCTCCCGGACGCCCAACAGGTTCAGGTTGGGACCGTTGAGGACGAGGATCGGTTTGGCCATGTTAGTCCGCCTTGTGCCTTCAACCCCGCGAAGGCGCAAGTGGACCTATAGGAATTGCACCGAAAAGCAACCAGGCAGCCATTCGGCTGGACCGATTTTTTCGGGGCGGCGAGGTAGCGTGCGCGCTGCCCATGGCTCGACAGGCTCACCATGAAGCCGTGGAATATGGAGCTGCGCGACCAGGAGCTGCAAGCTCATCCTGAGCTTGTCGAAGGATGGGCGGCGCGCGCCAACTTCGCCGCGCCGACCACCCTACCTGCCCACATCGAAAAATCGGTCCAGCCGAATGGCTGGTTACCCCTTCGCCGGGCAGCCCAGGGCACTGCCGCAGGCGCGCATATTGGCGATTGCCGCCTGGAGTTGGTCGAGCGGCACGGCGCCGGGGATGATCTCGTCGCCGATGATATAGGTCGGCGTTCCCGTGACATTGAGCGCCTTGGCGAGGTCGTAGGATTTCTGGATGACGCTAGCGACGTCGTCGCCATCCATGCCGGCCTTGAGCTTGTCGGGGTCGAGCCCGAGGGTCTTGGCCTCGTCCAGCGCCGCGCCGGCATCCACCTCGCCCCGGGAGGAATAGAGCGCCTGGTGGAAGGCCCAGTAGTCCTTGCCCGACCGCGCCACCTGCACGGCGACTTTGGCCGCCTCCACCGATCCCTGGGAGAGGATCGGGAACTGCTTCAGCTCGACCTTGAGGTTCTTGTCGGTGGAAAGCAGGGTCGCGAGGTTAGGCAGGGCGCCCCGGCAATAGGTGCAGTTGTAGTCGAACATCTCGACCAGCGTCACATCGCCCTTGGGGTTGCCGAGCACGACGTCGTTGGCGTCGTAAATGGCGGCGCTGTTCTGGGCGATCGCCGCCTTGTTCTTGGCCGCTTCGTCCGCCTTGTTCTGCTTGTCGAGCGCGTCGCTCATCCGCGTCAGCACGGTCGGGTTGTTCATCAGGTAGGTTTCGATCATCGGATCGAGCGTCTTGGGATCGAGCGAAGCGATGGTGGCCACCGAATTCTGCTTGGTCTTTTCGTCCGCCGCCGCGAGCATCTGCGTGACGATCGACTTGACGCCGTCGGTATCGAGGGCCGGCTTGGGCGCCTGCGCGAGCCGGGCATCCACGATCGCCTCGACGGCCGCCTTGTCCGTCGCGACCGGCGCCTGGTGGTAATACCAAGCGCTGCCGACCGCACCGCCGACGACGCCGAGCACGAAAAGGACTGCGATTTCGAGGCGGCGCATCTTTGTCTCCCGCATGGCCCGCCACGAGCTTAGCCGGTGCGGCGCCAGCAAGCGTTAGCGTTTGCCGCCCCGCACATCAATTCCTGTTGAGGCCAAGCCGCCAAGCCGGTAGGCCAGCGTGTCCTCCAGCCAACACCGGGTGAGCCAAATTACCGAGCTGATGCCGTTCCACGCCATGGAAATCCTCGCCAGCGCGCGGCAGCTCGAGGCGCAGGGACGCACGATCTGCCATCTCGAAATCGGCGAGCCCGCCGCGCCGCCGGCACCGAAAGTGCTCGAGGCCGTGCGTGCCGCCCTGCCGGAAGGCCAGCCCTATACCCCCGCCAAGGGCCTGCTGTCCCTGCGCGAGGCGCTCGCGGGCTATTATGAGGCGCAGCACGGCACCACGGTCGATCCCGAAAACATTGTCGTCACAATGGGCTCCTCGGCGGGTTTCATCCTCGCCTTCCTCGGCGCCTTCGAACGAACGGCGCGGATCGCCATTACCCGGCCCGGCTATCCGGCTTATCTGAATACGCTGGCCGGGCTCGGCATCGAGGTCGTCGAAATCGAGCTGGGCGTGTCGAACGGCTGGCGTCTGACTGCCGCCGACATCGAAGCGGCTTATGCGCGAACGCCCTTTGACGGCCTGCTTTTCGCCAGCCCCGCCAACCCGACCGGCGCCGCCGTCGCCCGCGACGGCCTGGGCGAAATCGTCGCCACCTGCCGCCGGCTCGGCATCCGCCTGATCTCGGACGAGATTTATCACGGCCTCGATTTTCGCGGGCCTTCGGTCAGCGCACTGGAGTTCGGCCGCGACGCCATCGTCATCAACAGCTTCTCCAAATATTACTGCATGACCGGCTGGCGGATCGGCTGGATGGTGCTGCCGGCCGAACTGGTCCGCCGCGTCGAGATGCTGCAGCAGAACCTTTTCATCTCCGCCCCGACGCTCAGCCAGATCGCCGGCCGCGTGGCGCTCAGCGAGCGTGATTATGCCGAGGTGCAGAAGGCCATCTATGCCCGCAACCGCGAGGTGCTGACCGCCGGGCTTCAGGCCCTCGGCTTCGGTGTCGCGCCCGGCGATGGCGCCTTCTATGCCTATGCCGACGTTTCCTCCTTCACCAATGACAGCATGGCCTTCTGCAAGCAATTACTGGAGCAGGCAGGGGTCGCCGCCACCCCCGGCGCCGATTTCGACCGGGTCACCGGCGCCCGCTATGTCCGCTTCTCCTATGCCGGCTCGGAGGCGACAATGGTTGAGGCGTTGGAGCGGATGGGGAAGTTTTTGCGGGGGTAGGGCAGCGCGCGCTGCCCATGGTTCGAGGCTCGGCTTCGCCTCGCACCTCACCATGAGGTCGGTGGAATTTCCTCCACCTCATCCTGAGGTGCAACCGAAGGGAGCCTCGAAGGCTTCGAGCTGTGCCGAAGGCCAAATCGATCCGGTGGATCGATTTGAGGCGAGAAGGCCATGAGGGCTATGCCCGAATGGCAGTGGGCAACGCGCGCCGAACTTAAGAACGGGTTATTTGCGCGCCGACCCCTCACCCGCCCTTCGGGCACCTTCTCCCGCAAGGGGAGAAGGCAAGGCGGTGCCGTTTATCGGCCCTCTCCCCTCGTGGGAGAGGGTGCCGGCAGGCAGGTGAGGGGGTTCACCGCGGATTGTCGTTCATCGCGAACACGCGGAGCCGGTGGCCGTCCGGGTCCGCAGCCGTGAAGGTGAAGCCGAAATCCATCTCCGTCGGTTCCTGCAGCATAACGAGATCGAGCCCTTTCCACACGTCA
>DASZUI010000060.1:0-2886 GCA_035547675.1 Devosia sp. | reverse complement strand
CGGTGGTTCGAGGCTGCCTCCGGTCGCACGTCACCATGAGGGCGGAGAAAGCAAACCCTACCTCGCCCTGAGATGGGACCCCGGACTTGATCCGGGGGACCCTCGAAGGGTAGGCAACGCACTCGGTGGTTGGCGCGCGTTGCCCATCCTTCGACAGGCTCAGGATGAGGTCGTGGGCGCTGACGGGTTGGCGCGAGAGTTCCACCACCTCATGGTGAGCCTCCTGAGCTTGTCGAAGGACGAACCATGGGCAGCGCGCGCTCTACATGGCCGCATCGAAAGTTCAGTGCAGGCGAATGCTGCTTATCCCCGCCCCTTGAGTCCGGCTCTATACTTCTCCCATCCCTTCGCCGCCGCGAAGTCATGACGAGTGACCGGCGGGGGGAGACTGGGCGGGAGGCGGGTCGCCGCCTTCCGGGTCCGAATTCCGTCGGCCGGCCCTGATACTGGGGTGGGCCGCTGCCGCCTTGCCGGTGTGACGGCGGGCAGGAAGGCCGGTTGCCCTTCACACGGGGCGCCGGACCGGCGAGGCAGCGGCGGCGCAGGCAAGGTAGCGCAGCCGGCGGAAGGAGCGCCCAAAATCCCGGCCGCGATGGCGAGGCATGCCTCACTATCGGACTACCCGGATGGAGACATGCCTCGCCATCGTTCGCGACATTCGAGCTCTACCGTCCGGGTCGCGCCGGATGTTTCGGCTGCGGGCGACGGAGCGGGCGGTTCTGCGTTACGCCTATGGTGCTGCATTTTCCGCCGGCGTCGCCTGGCGTCGCGGCGCTTGCGCATCGGCCCCGCATGTACCGCCGGGGCCTTGCAGGAAGGAGGAAATTTATGTCTTTGAAAATGTTTCTCGCCGGAGCCGTGGCTGCGATCGCCCTTGCCGGCTCCGCCGCGGCGGCTTTGGCGGCGCCGGGCTATGCCACCGGCGCTGTCCATGTCCGCTCCGGGCCCGGCACGTCCTTTAGGGTGCTGGATACGCTGCGCGCCGGCGAGCGGGTGAATATCCTGCGCTGCACCGCCGCCTGGTGCTATGTGGCGAAGCCCGGCCCGGATGGCTGGGTCTCCGCGCGTTATCTCGCGCGCGGCGGGCGACGGGTGGTCGGGCCGCCCGTGATCGTCGAGCCGCCGGTCATCGTGCCGCCGCCCATCGTGGTTCGGCCGCCCTTCCACCATCGCCCGATCTATCGGCCGCTGCCGGGCCGCCCCGGCTTCCGTCCGCCGGTCGGCAATCCCCCTCCGCCGCCGCCCGGCGCTGGCCATCCGCCGCGGCCGCCGGTCATCGGGGTCCGGCCGCCACCGCCCCCGCCCGGCGCGGCCACTCCGCCGCCCGGCATCGGCACGCCGCCGGCCGGCGGGCCGCCCCATATGGGCCGGCCGCCCCATTTCTCCCGGCCGCCCACCCCGCCCAGCGGCGGTGGCCACCCGCGCGGGGCCTGCGCCACCAATCCGGCGCTGCCCTTCTGCCGGACGCACTGACGAGCAACAAAGAGGCCGGGGAGAAATCCCCGGCCTCTTTCCTTGCCTTAAGCTTCCGAACGATGCAGCGAACCGCCCTACCTGTCCGCCGCGACGTCCGATGCCACTCGGGCATAGCCCTCCGCCAGCCCTGCGCGCGTAGCGCTACGGGCGTTCTTCGCCGGCAAAGGCCCACCGGGCCTTTGCCAAGGCGGCTCAGAACCCTTCTCGTCTGAAATCGCTCCACCGGAGCGATTTCGCCCTTCGGGCCGCCTCGAAGTCCAGCCGAATGGCTGGGGCTGTCAGCTCTTTTCCTCGGCCTTGGGGGCCTTCTTGCTGGTCGCCTTCGGGCCGGGGATGGCCTTGGGGCGGGCCGGGCGCGGCGGCACCGCGATCAGCTCCAGCCGGGCCTCCGAGCCCTCGCCCACCACGGCCACCGTCACCGAGCCGCCATTGACCAGCTCGCCGAACAGCACCTGGTCGGCCAGCGGCTTCTTGACGTGCTCCTGGATCACGCGGGCCAGCGGCCGCGCCCCCATGCGCTCGTCATAGCCGCGCTCGGCCAGCCAGTCGGCCGCTTCCGGCGTCAGCTCGATGGTCACGCCGCGCTCGGCCAATTGGCCTTCGAGCTGCAGCACGAACTTCTCCACCACGCGGCGGACCACCGTCGGCGGCAGCGGCGCAAACGAGATGATCGCATCGAGCCGGTTGCGGAATTCCGGCGTGAACATCCGGTTGATCGCTTCCTCGTCGTCGCCGGATTCGCGCTTCCGCCCGAAGCCGATCGGCGCCTTCTGGAGCTCCATGGCACCGACATTGGACGTCATGATCAGGATCACGTTTCGGAAGTCGACCGATTTGCCGTTGTGGTCGGTCAGCTTGCCGTGGTCCATCACCTGCAACAGGATGTTGAACAGGTCCGGATGCGCCTTCTCGATCTCGTCGAGCAGCACCACGCAATGCGGATGCTGGTCGACGCCGTCGGTCAGCAGCCCGCCCTGGTCGAAGCCGACATAGCCCGGAGGGGCGCCGATCAGCCGGCTCACCGTATGCCGCTCCATATATTCCGACATGTCGAAGCGAAGCATTTCCACCCCGAGCGTATCGGCGAGCTGCTTGGCCACCTCGGTCTTGCCGACGCCGGTCGGGCCGGTAAAGAGATAGCTGCCGATCGGCTTTTCCGGCTCGCGCAGTCCGGCCCGCGCCAGCTTGATGGCCGAGGAAAGCGCATGGATCGCCGGGTCCTGCCCGAACACCACGGTCTTGAGGTTCGCCTCGAGCCCGGCCAGCAGCTCGGTATCCGACTTGCTGACCGATTTGGGCGGAATGCGCGCCATGGTGGCGATCGTCGCCTCGATCTCGGGCACGTCGATCACCTTCTTGCGGTCTTCCTCCTGCAGCAGCATCTGGCTCGCGCCGGTCTCGTCGATCACG
>DASZUI010000059.1:0-62227 GCA_035547675.1 Devosia sp. | reverse complement strand
GCATGAAATGAGCAAGGGCCGTACGCTTTACGACAAGATCTGGGACGATCACCTCGTCGCCAACAATGAGGACGGCACCTCGCTTATTTATATCGACCGCCACCTCGTGCACGAGGTGACGAGCCCGCAGGCCTTCGAGGGCCTGCGCGTCAATCGCCGCAAGGTGCGGGCGCCGGAGCGGACGCTGGCGGTGGTCGACCACAATGTGCCGACCTCTGACCGGGCCCACGGCATCGACGATCCCGAGAGC
Source organism: Devosia sp. (assembly GCA_035547675.1). GTDB lineage: Bacteria > Pseudomonadota > Alphaproteobacteria > Rhizobiales > Devosiaceae > DASZTU01. The sequence goes on along the minus strand of DASZUI010000059.1, from coordinate 61,977 downwards.
CGGCTGCAGGTCGAGACGCTGGCCGAGAATGCCCGCGATTTCGGCGTCGAATATTACAACGAGCTCGACAAGCGGCAGGGCATCGTCCACGTCGTCGGGCCGGAGCAGGGCTTCACGCTTCCCGGCATGACGATCGTGTGCGGCGACAGCCACACCTCGACGCATGGCGCCTTCGGTGCCCTGGCCCACGGCATCGGCACCTCGGAGGTCGAGCATGTGCTCGCCACCCAGACGCTGATCCAGCAGAAGGCCAGGAACATGCGCGTGACGGTCGACGGGAAGCTCCCCGACGGCGTCACCGCCAAGGACGTCATCCTCGCCATCATCGGCGAGATCGGCACGGCGGGCGGCACGGGCCATGTGCTGGAGTATGCCGGCGAAGCCATCCGTTCGCTCTCCATGGAAGGCCGCATGACGGTCTGCAACATGTCGATCGAAGGCGGCGCGCGCGCCGGCCTGATCGCGCCGGACGAGAAGACCTTCGAATACGTCAAGGGCCGGCCGCGCTCGCCCTCGGGCGAGGCCTATGACATGGCCGTCCAATACTGGAAGACGCTCTATTCCGACCCCGACGCGCATTTCGACCGCGAGGTGCGGCTCGATGCGGCCAACCTGCCGCCCATCATTTCCTGGGGCTCGTCGCCCGAGGACGTGATCTCGGTCACCGGCGTCGTGCCGAACCCGGACGCCATCGCCGACGAGAACCGCCGCGCCTCGAAATGGCGGGCGCTCGACTATATGGGCCTGACGCCGGGCATGAAGATGACCGATATCGCCATCGAGCGGGTGTTCCTCGGCTCGTGCACCAATGGCCGAATCGAGGACCTGCGAGCGGCGGCCGCCGTGGTGAAGGGCCACAAGGTGCGCGAAGGCGTCAACGCCATGGTCGTGCCGGGCTCGGGCCTGGTCAAGGAACAGGCCGAGCAGGAAGGGCTCGATCTGATCTTCAAGGCCGCCGGCTTCGACTGGCGCGAGCCGGGCTGCTCGATGTGCCTCGCCATGAACGCCGACAAGCTCAAGCCGCTGGAGCGCTGCGCCTCGACCTCGAACCGTAATTTCGAGGGCCGGCAGGGTTTCAAGGGGCGCACGCACCTCGTCTCCCCCGCCATGGCGGCGGCGGCGGCGATCGCCGGGCACTTCGTCGACATTCGCGAGTGGCCGCGGCATTAGGCATTAGGCGGCGGACGTTCTCGCTGGGTTATCTCACACACTGCGTCATCCCCGCGAAAGCGGGGATCTCTGTTTGTGCGGCCGGTGTATGGTGAAACGGAGATTCCCGCTTTCGCGGGAATGACGTTGCGCAGGGAGGGAAAGCCGGTGACAGACCCCGTGGTAGACTGGTCGAAGCTCACCGCCCCCTCGCTCGACGATTTCGAGGCGCTGGCCAAGGCCGCGCTCGAGGCGCTGCCGCAGCCGTTCCGCGACCTGGTGAAGGACGTGGAATGCGTGGTCGCCGAGTTCCCCGAGGAGGAGGTGCTCGACGATCTCGGCATCGATTCCGCCTTCGACCTTATGGGCCTCTTCATCGGAGTCGGCATGGCGCATGATGCGGCCGTGCCGCATAGCGGGCAGATGCCCAACCGCATCTATCTCTACCGCCGGCCGATCCTCGACTACTGGGCTGAAAACGAGGACACGCTCGGCGAGGTGGTCACCCATGTGCTGGTGCACGAACTGGGCCACCATTTCGGCTATTCCGACGAAGACATGGAAGCCATCGAGGCGGCCGCCGAGGGGGCGTAGCCAGGCGTTCGCCTGGACTGGCCTTTCGAGGTGGCGGTGTAGGAAGCGCGCGGCCCCTCCTTCGAGGCTCCTTCCAGTCGCACCTCAGGATGAGGTCGAGGAAGATTCCACCCGACCTCATGGTGAGGTGCGAGGCGAAGCCGAGCCTCGAACCATGGGCAGCGCGCACTCTACCTGCCCACATCGAAAGGCCGGTCCAGCCGAATGGCTGGCTAGACCGGCGGCTGCTTAGCGGCGTCGGTGGTGACGCCCTCGCCGTCGCCGGCGACGAGCTCATAGGCATGGTCGAGCCGGCCGGGGATTTCGTCATTGACCTTGAGCACGAGGTGCTGCGCCTCGAGGGCGTCGAACCAGTCGTCCCAACTCGCGAGCTCGAAACCGGAGAGCCGGTCGGGCCCTTCGTTGGTATCGGCGTTAAGGGCGTGCTGGCCGAAGGTCAGCTGCAGCAGGACCTGGTCATGCGTGCCGTCCGGCAAGTCCTCCAGCATGGGCGAGCCGCCACGGGCGAGCACCCAATCGCGGATTTCCTCGCGGGTACGCAGGATCTTGGCCATGTCTTGCTCCTTGCTGCCTTTTCGTGGCGCATGTTTCACGTTCCGGCGCCACTTTCCCGAAAACGCTCCAGGCTAAATTTAGGGCACGACCGCCGTCACGCAAAGGCCCGGCACGATGCCGGGCCCATGCGCCCTGCCGACGCTGGAATTCAGGGATTCAGTGCAGGCGCTTGCCGGCCGGATCGCTGCCGTCGAGGTCGTCGCGTTCGACGAATTCGAAGTCCGGATCCTGCCCGCCGACCTTGAGCGCGAGGCGCTGCCGGTCGAGCTCGGCCAGCCAGGCCTTCCAGGAAACCGGGCTCATGCCGTCGTCGATCGGCGGTGCGACATTGGGCATGGCGCCCTCGGCCGCCGGCCTGCGCCCGAAGCGCAGCGCCAGGCGGGCGCGGATGGTGCCGGAATCGTCCGGCGTGCGGGCAATGGCGGGCATTCCGTGCCGCGCCGTGACCCAGTTCTGGATGTCTCTGTGGTGGATGAGTGTACGCGTGTCAGTCATTTCAGGCTCCCCTCCCTCTGACCGCCAACGAGCATTGCGATGCTTGGTTCCGCTGCCTTTTGGCCTCTTTTGCGGCCGCAATGGCGTTTTTTCACTTGTTTCTGCCCTAAAGCTAACGCAGCAGCGCCGTCGCCAGCTTGAGCGAGATCAATTCCCCGGCGGTGAAATAATAAAGCCGGTCGGGCGGGGTATCGAGGGCGTGCAGCCAGGTGGCCGGGTCGATGCCCATGTCGGAGAGATAGCGGGAAATGTCGGCCGCGGTCTTCTGCGCGTCGGCCATGGCGAGGCTGGCCGCCTCAGCGCCGGTGGCATGGGCGCCCGCCAGCGTTTCGAGCGCATTGCCCGTCAGGTAGAATTGGTGCACCCCGATGGCCGCGCCGGCCGCGGCCTCGCGCCGGCTGCCGCCGGCAAAGACGAGCGGGCAGGAGGAGGCGCAGAGCGCCCCCGCCACGACGCGGGTGCCGAGCCCTTTCCGGCGGATGAGCCGGCCGATGGCGAGCGCGTCGGTGAGCGAGCCGCCCGGGGAATCGAGCGCAACCGTCCTCACATATTCGCCGCGCGCCGCGAGCTCGGCGGCAAAGCGGCCGGCCGCGCCCGTGTCGATGGTGCCGGTGGCGCTCAGCACGCCGCCCGGCCCGAGGCTGAGGGCGAGCGGCTGGCGCAGCAGGGCGACATCGGTGGTGACGAGCGGGCCGGGCTTGCCCTGCGGCGCGCTCGGGTCGAAGGCCGGCAGGATCGGGGCGTCATCGGGTGCGCTGGCGGCGGGCGGCGGCGACGCCGGCTCGCCGGTGAGTCCGCGATAATCCATGACGACGACGACGATCGTGACGGCCAGCAGGCCATAGAAGGCGGTCCGCAGGATTTCGCCGTCATCCAGCGCCGCGGCCCAATCGACGAGGCGCCGGAGGGCCGGGCGCCGTGGCGGGGCGGCGGCCCTGGCGCCCGATTTGGTCGCAGCCTTGGTGGCGGTTTTCATGGCCGGCCGGGGGTGTCGCCGCGCTTGCGCAGGTCGAGCGGGGTGATGTTGGCTTCGCCACCCTCGACCGGCGCCGGCGGCGCGGCTTCGGGCGTGACCGCGGCTTCCAGGTCCTCGGGCGGCACGGGGGCGCCGGCGGCGCTGAGGTTCATCTGCCGGTAGAGCGCCATGGCGCGGAGCATTTCGGCGGCCGATATGGTTTCGGCATCGGCCATGTCGCCCTGCTCGCGCCGCAGCGCGTCATTGACGACCATCAGCACGAGCACCAGCACGACCGGCAGCAGGTCGATGGAAATGGCGCCGGCCCAGCTCGGAATGAAATCCTGCCAATAGCGCAGCACCGCCTCGGCGGAGGAGAGCGGCTGGAAGCGGCGCGGCGCCACCGGCGGCTCGGCGAGGATTTTGTCGGCGGCGTCGGAGAGCGCCTGCGACTGCGCGGCGACGGAGGTCTTGACGGAATCCATCGCCTGGTCCTGCCGCTGCTGCAGGTCGGGCGTCGAGCCATTGGCCACCGGCGCGATGAAACCGAGCGACAGATCGGCCGCGGCGCGCTTGACCGACGGCGCGACCGAGGTTTCCTGCAGCGCGGCGATCACGGCGGCGAGCTGCACGACTTCGGCGGAGAACTGATCGGAGCGCGGGCCGATCTCGCCCCCGGCGGACAGCAGGTCGCGCATGGTCTTCAAGTGCTGGCTGCCTTCGTCGAAAAGCTGCTGCACCTTTTCCTGGCTGCCGGTGATGGTCTTGGCCAATTCGTCCATCTGGGTGGACATCTGGGTGAGGAGCTGCACCACGCTGCCCGAGCCGGTGGTGCCGGAGAGCGCGCCGGTGTCGCGTTCGTCGGCGGCGAGCTTGGCGAAGCGGTCGGAGGCGCGCTGCACGTCGGGCAGCAGGCTCTGGCTCGCCAGCGCATTGGCGTGCGCGTCGTCGAGATCGGCGGCATAACCCGACAAGGTCTCGGCCAGGTGCTGCTCGAGCGCCGCCGAGCCGGCAAGGGCGGCGGCGTTGAGCCAGCTCGACATGGCCATGATCATCAAGCAGCCCACCGCCATGACGAGGAACAGCAGCACGCGCTGCATCCAATTGGTCACCAGCGGCACGAAGCGCATGAAAAAGGTCCAGAAGGCGTAGATCGCCACCGACACCGCCGCCGCATAGATGATCGCGCCGAAGAACACGAAGGTCGGGCTGCCGTCGAGCAGGCCGCGCACGCCCAGATAGGTATAGACGCCCGAGGCCAGCGACAGCACGGCGAGCGCGAAGCGCGTCATGGTCTCGACGCCGCGCAGGGTCTCGCTCAGCCGCTGGGCATTGGATTTGAGCTGCATGGCAGGTTCCCCGAGTTAGCTAACGGCAGCTTAACACGGCGAAACCGGCGGGAAAGCGGCCAGCCATCCGGCTGGACCTGATTGTTTCGATGGGGCAGGTAGAGCGCGCGCTGCCCATGGTTCGAGGCTCGCCCCGGATCAAGTCCGGGGCTCGGACCTCACCTCTGACTGAGTCAGAACGTGAGCTCTAAGCAATTGACTTGTCGCGTTTTCGTGGTTCGACAGGCTCACCATGAGGCCGGAAAAGTGGAACCACTTTTCCTGAAAACGCTCTAAGGCGCTCATATCCACAACCTCATCCTGAGGTGCGACCGAAGGGAGCCTCGAAGGATGGGCAGCGCGCGCTGGGGGCCGGAATAACGGCGGGTATGGGCGGAGGCCGGCGTACTCGCCCCCTCGCCCCTCTGGGGAGAGGGTGGGGTGAGGGGAGCCGCGCGCTCAGGTCGTGCCGGTTGCTACCCCTCACCGGCCTGCCGGCCACCCTCTCCCCAAAGGGGCGAGGGTTCGGCTCCTAATGCCGGAAGTGCCGCAGGCCGGTGAATACCATGGCGATGCCGGCTTCGTCGGCGGCGGCGATGACGTCGGGGTCGTTGACCGAGCCGCCGGGCTGGATCACGGCGGTGGCGCCGGCGGCGACCGCCGCGAGGAGGCCGTCGGCGAAGGGGAAGAAGGCGTCGGAGGCGACCACGGAGCCCTGGGTCAGGGGGTCGGCGAGGCCGGCGGCCTGGGCCGCGTCGGCGGCTTTCTGCGCGGCGATGCGGCTCGAATCCACCCGGCTCATCTGGCCGGCGCCGATGCCGACGGTGGCGCCCTGCTTCACATAGATCACGGCGTTCGACTTGACGTGCTTGGCGATTTTTTCGGCGATCAGCAGGTCCGCCATTTCGGCTTCGGTCGGGGCACGCTTCGTCACCACCTTGAGCTCGCCGTCGGCGGCGGATTTGTTGTCGCGCGATTGCACCAGCAGGCCGCCGGCGAGCGAGCGGACGGTGAGCCCTTCCGCCTTCGGATCGGCCAGCGCGCCGGTCAGCAGCAGGCGGAGATTTTTCTTGGCGGCGATGGCGGCGATGGCGTCGTCGGTGGCGGCGGGGGCGACGATCACCTCGGTGAAAATCTTGACGACCTCGGCGGCGGTCGCGGCGTCGATTTCGCGGTTGAGCGCCACGATGCCGCCGAAGGCGCTGACCGGATCGGTGCGGTGGGCGAGCTTATAAGCGTCGAGCAGCGTATCGGCGACGGCGAAGCCGCAGGGATTGGCGTGCTTGATGATGGCGACGGCGGGCCGGTCGGCGCCGAATTCGGAGATCAGCTCGAAGGCGGCGTCGGTATCGTTGAGATTGTTGTAGGAGAGGCTCTTGCCCTGCACCTGGCGCGCCGTGGCGACGCCGGGGCGCTGGTCGCCGGTCTTGTAGAAGGCGGCCCATTGGTGCGGGTTTTCGCCATAGCGCATCACTTCCGACAGGCTGCCGGCGAAGCTGCGCCAGGGCAGGTCGGGGACATCGAGCGTCCGGGCGAACCAGGCCGAGATCGTGGCGTCATAGGCGGCGGTGCGGGCATAGGCCTTGGCGGCCAGCTTCTGCCGCATGGCGTAGGGGACGCCGCCGGCGCGGATCGCGTCCAGCACCGGGGCGTAGTCGGTGGGGTCCACGACCACGGTAACGAAGGCGTGGTTCTTGGCCGCCGAGCGGATCATGGCGGGGCCGCCGATATCGATGTTCTCGATCGTGGTGTCGTAATCGGCCCCCGAGGCGATGGTGGCCTCGAAGGGGTAGAGATTGGAGACGAGGAGGTCGATTTCCCCGATGCCATGCGCTTCCATGGCGGCGCGGTGCTCCGGCTTGTCGCGCACCGCCAGCAGGCCGCCATGCACCTTGGGGTGGAGCGTCTTGACCCGGCCGTCCATCATTTCGGGAAAGCCGGTGAGCTCCGTGATGTCGCGCACCGGGGCGCCGGTGCCGGCGATCAGCGCCCGCGTGCCGCCGGTCGAGACCAGTTCGACGCCCAGCCCGGCCAGCGCCTGGGCGAATTCGGCTAGCCCGGCCTTGTCGTAAACCGAGAGCAGCGCCCGCTTCACCCTGATTGCCTCCGCCGTCATCACCCGCGCTCCTTGCCCGTGAACGAGGCTGCGCTAGCACGGGGACGATGCCAAGGCCAGCCATTCGGCTGGGCTGATTTCGGGTGGCGGGGCCAGTGCGCGCTGCCCACTGCCATTCGGGCGTAGCCCTCATGGCCTTCTCGCCTCAAATCGATCCACCGGATCGATTTGGCCTTTGGCACGGCTCGAAGCCTTCGAGGTCGCTCCGCTCCCGCCTCAGGATGAGGTGGAGTATGCTTCCACAATCTCACGATGAGGTGGGGTTTGCTTCCAGGACCTCGTGGTGAGGAGGGGTGCTTGCACGACCTCATGGTGAGGTGCGAGGCGAAGCCGAGCCTCGAACCATGGGCAACGCGCTCCCTACCTGCCTCCACCGAAAATAAGGAAACTGGATTCCCGCCTGCGCGGGAATGACGTCGCGGTTGGGAGCCGCGCCGCGTCCACCTGCGTCATTCCCGCGAAGGCGGGAATCCAGTTTGAGCCGTCAGCGTGCGCTGCCCATTCTTCGAGGGTCCCCCGGATCAAGTCCGGGGTCCCACCTCGGGATGAGGTTCCAGGATGCTGAGCGCCAGCGCACCAATTCCACACCCTCATGGTGAGGTGCGAGGCGAAGCCGAGCCTCGAGCCATGGGCCGGCAGCAGGGCCTGCCCGAATCTTTCGGCCTATCCCCTTCGGCCCTTGCCCGGCCTGGTCTCGTCGAGGGTGAAAATCCAGGCGATTTCGCGGTCGGCGTCGAGGGGGGCTTCGAGGACGATCTGCTTGATGCGGTGGAAGCCGAAAAGCGAGGAGTGGCGCACGCTTTCGTCGATGCGCATGTCGGCGCCTTCCCAGAGGAAGGTCCAGCCGGCGCCGGAGGCGAGGCGCAGATGCAGCAAATCCTTCTGCTGCCGCTCGATGGTGGCGCCCACGGCGAGGTGGAAGCGGGCGATGGCGAGCGAATCCGGGCGCGGCCGCTTCAGGGTGATGCGGTCCTGCCCGACCAGCGTCTTGCCCTCGGACATCAGCGTCAGGTGGCGCTCGATCGTGGCGCCATAGCGGCGCCTGTAGCCGCCGGTGCCGAGGACCAGGTGCCCGTCATCGGGGTCGGCTTCGACGGTACCGCCGACGCCGGCCACCCGGCCGGCAAAGGGGCCGCGCCGCGGAATGCGCAGCGCCGAGGTGCCGTCTATGGTGATGGTGGAGTGCGCGACGCCCTGCCGGAACACCGCGCCTTCGGCGGCGAGCTCGATCGGGGCCGGGCCGCAATTGCCGACCACAAGCTCCGCGCCGTGGCTGAATTCGAAGGCAAGGGCGCTGGCATAGAGCTCGCCGGCAAAGGCCGGCGGCGGTACCTGGCCGCTGTCGGCGACCACGACGCTGCGGCCGCCGACGAGCCGGCCATAGCCGCCGGCGGTGCCGGTGGTGCGGAAGCGGGCGGTGCTCTGCGCCTGCAGCGCCACCACGAGATCGTGCGGCAGCTGGCCGGTGCCGTGGAAGAAGGCCGGCTCGCCGGTCGAGAGCGAGACGGCATCGAGCGCGCGGTGCATGTCCTCGACCAGCGCCTCGAAGGCCTCGGCATGGTCCTGCCGGTCATGGACCAGCACCTGGCGCAGGGTTTCGAGCTCCAGCAGCAGTTCGAGCTGCACCCGGGCGCTGCGCGTCCGGTTGAGCCCGTCGGCGTCGACGGCCTGCTCCAGCAGTCCCTGAAGGCGCCGCATGCGCGGGCCGGGCTCGGTGTCGCTGCGGTTGTCGCAAAAGGCGGCGGCGGCGAGCGCGATGGCGACCAGCACCCGCTCGACCGGGTCGCGCACCAGGCCGGCCCTGACCTTGAGCGACTGGATCTGGGTGAGCAGCGCGCGCGAAATCGCGCGGGCCTGGTCGGGCGTCGCGCCCTCGGTGAGCAGGTTGTAATGCCGCAGCCAGTTGAGGACGCGCCAGGCGGTGAGGCGCGGCGTCCAGCTGCGCCGGCCGATGCGGCCCTCGCGGGCGATCCAGTCGAGCACCAGGGTGCGGGCGAAGCTGCGCTCGCCGGCATCGGCGGCGGCACGGAAGTGCCTGAGCCAGGAGAAGCCGCGCAATTCCTCGCTCCAGCCGGCAAGGGCATGGGTAATGGAAAAGGGCGAGGCCCCATGCGTATCGACCAGATGCGAGGCGAGCAGATAGCGCCCGGCCATCATCTCGAGGACGGTCTGGTGGTCGGCGGGCCGGAAATCGCCCAGCACGCCGATGATCTCCTCACCGGACGGTCCGTACCACAGCCAGCGCAGCGGCCGGGCGGTCAGCGCCCCGTCGGCGAGGCGCAGCAGGCCGTTGCGTGCGAGCACGCCCCACGCCGCCATCACAGGACCCTCCTCCCGCGCCGCTCCATTCCACCCATCTGCAAATATGACCCGGAACAGCCGGGGGCCTGCCCGCCGGCCTCGCTGCGCAAAGGCGCCGCTCACGCTCGGCCATAGCACCTTTTCGGCGCAGCGGGAGCGCCGTTAACCCTTGATTCACTGTCCGTTGGGGGTTGCGGCGGCCGGCGCCGCCTACCCGGCCCTGCGGAAGCGGGCGGCGAAAAAGCCGTCCAGCGTGCCGGGCGCGCCGGGCACGGCCATGGCCGGGGTGGTGCGGAGATTCCCCGCCCGGTCGACTGCCATCCCGAAGGGGCCCAGCTCGCCGGGCGCGATCGGCACGGGGGTCAGTTCGGGCCTGTTGGCGCGCGCCCAGTCGGCCTGCGCCTCGCCCTCTTCGGGCTCGAGCGAGCAGACGCAATAGACGAGCTGGCCGCCCGGCCGGAGGGCGTCGGACGCCTTGGCCAGCAGCCGGCGCTGCAGCTCGACGCGGCCGGCGATGGCGTCGCGGTGCCAGATCACCTCGGGGTGGCGGCGGAACGTGCCGGTGGCCGAGCACGGCGCATCGAGCAGCACCGCGTCGAAGGGCGTATCGGGCGCAAAGGCCGCCGCGTCGGCGAGGACGATTTCGGCCTCGAAGCCCAGCCGGGCGAGGTTTTCGCGCAGCCGGTCGAGCCGATCCTCGTCATTGTCGAGGGCGGTCACCCGATAGCCGGCCTTCACGAGCTGGGCCGTCTTGCCGCCGGGCGCCGCGCAAAGGTCGAGCACGCGGGCCCCCGCCGGCAGGGCGATGAGCCGCGCCGGCAGGCTCGCCGCCACGTCCTGCACCCACCAGCGCCCCTGCTCATAGCCGGGCAATTGCTCGACCGGGCGGTCGCGGCTGTCGAGCCGCACCACGTCGTCGAGGATTTGCACGCCGCCCAGCGCGGCGAGCAGGTCGTCATCGGCGCCGTTCAGCGTCAGGTCGAGCGGCGCGCCGGCGAGCAGGGCTTCGGCAAAGGCGGTGATGGCGGGCTTGCCATAGGCGGCCATCCAGGCGCGCCGCGCCGTATCGGGGATCAGCGCCTCTGGCGGCAGGGCGCGAAAGGCGTCGGCTTCGCCCTGGGCGCGGCGCAGCACGGCGTTCATCAGCTTGGACAGATGGGCGGCGCGATGGTCCTGCTTCAGCGCCTCGACGCCGAGAAAGATGGCGCTGTGGGCGCCGGTTTCGGGCAGATAGAGCAATTGGCCCAGGGCCAGCCGGAGATGCGCCTCGAAGCTGCCGGCGCGGGGCGGCAGGCCCCGCTCCAGCAGGCGCCGGATGACGATGTCGAGATGACCCTGCCGCCGCAGCGCGGTGGTCACCAGCCGATTGGCGAAGGCACGGTCGCGCGGGTCCGGGAACTCCTCGGCGGAGAAGGGCGCGAAACGGGCGCCGCCCAGCACCCTTTGCAGCCGCTCGCCGGCAGCCAGGCGCAGCGGCAGTCCGGCGGGCGCCCCCTGGGGCTGTGCGGCGCTCACCCCCAGGGCCCGCGCGGCTGGTCGGGCGCAATGCCGCTCTCGGGCACGCGCCAGCCCGAACGGACCGCTGGCGCCGGGCGGGCGGCCATCGTCTCGGCCTGCCGCGGCGGCGGGGCGGCCCGCATATGGGCCGCGATCTCCTCGAGCGCCGCGATGCGGTTCTCGGTATCGGGGTGGGTCGAGAAGAGATTATCCATGCGGCCGCCGGAAAGGGGGTTGATGATATAAAGATGCGCCATCGCGGGACTTTGTTCCGCTGCCATATTCGGCGTGTAACGGGCGGCGCCCTCGATCTTGCGCAGCGCCGAGGCCAAGGCCAGCGGATCGCCGGAAATCTGGGCCCCGCCGCGGTCGGCTTCGTATTCGCGCGTGCGGCTCACCGCCATCTGCACCAGCATCGCCGCGAGCGGCGCGAGGAACATGGCGAGCAGCGCGCCGACCCCGCCGAGCGGCGAGCGTTCGTCGCGATTGCCGAAGCCGAAGAAGAAGCCGAATTGCGACAGCATGCCGATGGCCCCGGCGAGCGTCGCGGTAATGGTCATGGTGAGGGTGTCGCGGTGCTTCACATGCGCCAGCTCATGCGACACCACCGCCGCCACCTCGCGCGGTTCGAGGCGCCGCAGCAGGCCTTCCGACACGGCGACGGCGGCGTGTTCCGGGCTGCGCCCCGTCGCGAAGGCGTTGGGCTGGTCGGTATGGATCAGATAGACCTTCGGCATGGGCAGGCCGGCATTGCGCGCCAGCCTTCCGATCATCTCATGGAGCTCCGGCGCCCGTCTCGCATCCACCTCCTCTGCGTTCTGCATGGCGAGCACGAGCCGGTCGGCGTTCCAGTAGCTGAAGAGATTGGTGACGAGCGCGATGCCGAAGGCGACGACCATGCCTGAACGGCCGCCGATCAGCCAGCCGACCAGCATGAACAGCGCCGTCATGGCGGCAAGCAGCAGGCCGGTACGCAGGGTGTTGAACATCTTGGTCGCAAACCCGTAAACTGGGACATCAGTAAGGATGGGGTGCCGGCCCCGCCTCTGCAATAGCGCGAGTCGACGACGAACATGGCGGAGCAAGATCAAACCGAAGTGACGGACCAGGCGCCGCGGGATCTGCCCCCCGCCGCCCGCCGCGCCCTCGCCGAAGCCGCCGCCCGCCGCGCCGCCATCGACGCCCAGACCGCCGCCGCGCCGATCGAAAAAGGCGGCCGCGGCGGCCTCGACCCGGTCCGCTATGGTGATTGGGAAATCAAGGGCCTCATCTCCGACTTCTAACCAGCCATTCGGCTGGACCGGCCTTTCGCCGTGGGCAGGCAGAGAGCGCGTGGCCCATGGTTCGAGGCTCGGCTTCGCCTCGCACCTCACCATGAGGCGTGGAAGCAAACACTAACCTCATCCTGAGGTGCGACCGAAGGGAGCCTCGAAGGATGGGCAGCGCGCGCCGGGGCTGCCCCTGTTCAAACCCCCGCGCATGGCTGCGTCGTCCAATTTTCATTTGACGGTCACGCCTTCCCAGACCCATACCCGAAGGCGGTCGATTATCCGGCCTGTCCAGAACAGTTTTCGCATGACATCCCTCGACGAGGTGGCCGGGGCGGGCGGCTTTGCCGTCGAGCGCGACCCGCGCCTGCGCTTCATCATTCCGGGCGTGGTGGCCGTGGCGTTCCTGATGGAACAGCTCGACCAGACCATCATCGTCACCGCCGTGCCGCAGATGGCCCAGACGCTCGCCGTCTCGCCGCTGGCGATGAACCTCGCCGTCACGACCTACATTCTCGCGCTGGCCATCTTCATTCCGGTGTCCGGCTGGTTCGCCGATCGCTTCGGGGCGCGGCGCATCTTCATGCTGGCGCTGCTGCTGTTCACGCTGGGTTCGGTGCTGTGCGGGCTCGCCGCCAGTTTCCCGATGCTGATCGCGACCCGCGCCTTGCAGGGGTTCGGCGGGGCGATGATGACGCCGGTGGGGCGGCTCATCCTGATCCGCAGCTTCCCGCGCAGCCAGCTCATCACCGCCATGACCTATATGACGCTGCCGGCGATCCTGGGGCCGGTGATCGGGCCGCTGCTCGGGGGCGTGCTCACCACCTATCTGTCCTGGCGCTGGGTGTTCTTCGTCAATATCCCGTTCGGGGCGATCGGCATTTTGATGGCGCTGCGCTTCCTCGAGGATACCAGGAGCGACGCCTCGGCGAAATTCGACTTTCCCGGCTTTCTCATGGTCGGCATCGGCTTTTGCCTGCTCGAATACGGCATCGAGAATGTCGGCCGGCCGACCATTCCCGTGGCGGCGGTCGCGGGGGTATTGGTGGCGGCGCTGGCGCTGCTCGTCGCCTTCGCCGTCTATGCCCGGCGGGTCGCGGCGCCGGCGGTCGACCTCACGCTGTTCCGCGAGCGCTCCTTCCGCATTTCGACGCTGTTCGGCGGGCTCTGCCGGGTGGGATATAACGGCGTGCCCTTCCTCCTGCCGCTGATGCTGCAGGTGGGGTTCGGCGTGACGCCGGTGGTTTCGGGCGCACTGACCTTCGTTTCGGCGATCAGCTCGATCATCGTGCGGCCGGTGCTGACGCGCTATCTGCGCAAGGTCGGCTTCAAGGGCGTGCTGATCGCCAGCGCCATTGCCGGCTTCTTCGTGGTGGGCGCCTTCGCCTTCATCAATCCCGATACGCCCTATTGGATCACGGTGGCGCTGATCGCGGTCTTCGGGCTCGCCCGCTCGGCGCAGTTCATGACCTCCAACACGCTCTCCTATGCCGACGTGCCGCCGGAGCAATTGAGCCGGGCGACGAGCCTGGGCGGGGTCATCCAGCAATTGAGCGTATCGTTCGGCGTCTCGATCGCCGCCATGCTGCTCGGCCTCGTCACCTGGGGCGACCAGCCGCTCACCACCGACCGCTTCCACGAAGTGTTCCTGCTCGCCGCCATCGTGCCGCTGCTCGGCATTCCGGGGTTCCTGTTCCTGAGGCCCGAGGACGGCTCGCATGTCAGCGGGCACAGGGGGAAGGCCGCTTGAGCTTGCGGCGGATAGCCGGCAGATATACATTTTATCAGATGTATATCCTGGAGGTGCCAAATGCGCGTTTCGAAATGGGGTAACAGCCTCGCCGTCCGGCTGCCCGCCGCCGTGGTCGAGGCCCTGGAGCTCAGGGAAGGCGACGAAATCCGGTTGAACGTTCACGGCAAGGACGAGATCGGCGTGGAACGGTCGCCCAGCCGCGAAGAGCTGTTGAGCCGACTCGACAAGTATCGCGGGCGCCTGCCGGCGGACTTCAAGTTCGACCGGGACGAGGCGAATGAGCGGTAGCTTTTTCGACAGCAACATATTGCTCTATTTCGTGTCGAGCGATCTTGCAAAATCCGAGCGCGCCAAGTCGCGTGTTCGTGACGGCGGCACGATCAGCGTGCAGGTGCTCAACGAGGTTGCCAACGTCGCCCGCCGCAAGATGCGCATGGACTGGGCTGAGATAGCCGATGTCCTCGGCGTGTTCAGGGGGCTGCTCACGGTGCGGCCGCTTACCGTCGACATCCACGAACTGGGCCTCAGGATCGCTGCGCGTCACCGCCTCTCCATCTACGACGCCATGATAGTCGCCTCGGCGCTCGAGGCCGGGTGCGAGGTGCTCTATTCGGAGGACATGCACCACGGCACGCAGATCGAAGGCGGGCTCAGGATCGCGAACCCCTTCGCCTGAGCGCCTCAGAGCCCGCCCATCTCGCAGACGATTTGCCATTCCTCGTCGGTAACCGGGGACACGGATAATCGCGAGAGCTTGACCAGGGCCATGTCCTTGAGGCGGGGCTCGGCCTTGATGGCTTCGAGCGAAACCGGCCTGGGCAGTTTCTTGACCGGCAGCACGTCGACGCATTCCCAGACGATATTGCCCTTGCCGTTCGGCTCGGCGGTCGAATCCGGGTGGGCGAGGGCAACCACTTCGACGATGCCGACAATCTGTTTGCCCTGCACGGAATGGTAGAAGAAGCACTGCTCGCCGAGCCGCATCGCCTTCATGTTGTTGCGCGCCGCGTAATTGCGCACGCCATGCCATTCCTCGGGCTGCTTCTTGGCCACCACGTCCTCATAGGAGAGCACGTCGGGCTCGGACTTCATCAGCCAGTGCGCCATCACTGACCCCGTCCGGTCGGATTGTTGACGGTCCAGTTCCAGCGGCTGATCTCCCAGTTGGCGAATACGCCTTGGGTCACGAAGGGATCGCTTTCGAAGGTCTGGGTGGCGCTGGCGAGGTCAGGCGCTTCGATCACCACCAGGCTGCCCGTCGGCTGGCCCGCCTGGCTCTGGAAGCTACCGGCGAAGAGGACGCGGTCGCCCAAGGCTTCGAGATGCTTCAAATGCGTCGGCCGGACCGCGAGGCGGTGCTCCACCGCGTTGGGCTTGTCCTTGGCGATGAAGGCGTAGAGCGGCAATCATTCCTCCCGTTTGAGCGGCCGCGACATCAGGCCGGCGACGATGGTTTCGATGGCGGCGGCGCCGGCCAGCAACTGGTTTACCGCATCGATGAGCGGCGCGTCGATGCCGAGCCGCCGGGCGAGCTGCTGTGCCGCCGGCGCCGTGAACACGCCTTCGGCCAGCCCCACGCCCGCGTCGGCGGCGGGATTTTCGCCGCGGCCGAGCAGGGTGCCCGCCTTGTAGTTCCGCGATTGCGTGGAGGTGCAGGAGAGGGTGAGATCGCCCAGGCCGGCAAGGCCGGTCAGCGTCGAGGCTTGCCCGCCGGCCGCGACCACCAGCCGGGAGAGCTCGGCATAGGCGCGGGCGATCAGCGCGGCGCGGGCGGACGCCCCGAGGCCCGCGCCTTCGACGGCGCCGCAGGCGAGGGCATAGACATTTTTGAGGCTGCCGGCGAGCTCGACGCCGATCCGGTCGCCCGAGGCATAGGGGCGGAGCGCCGGGCCGGCCAGCGCCGCGGCAAGGCTTTCGGTCAGCGCATCGTCATCGCCCGCGAGCGTCACGGCGGTCGGCCGGCCGGCAGCCACATCGGCGGCGAAGCTCGGGCCGGAGAGCATCAGCGGGATGGCATCGGGCGCGGTCTCGGCGAGAATCTCGCTCTGCCGCTTCAGCGTGCCGCGCTCCAGCCCCTTGGCGGAGAGGATCACCGGCTTGCCGGCGAGTTTTTCATTGCCGATGGCCGCCAGCACGCCACGGCTCGCCTGCGCCGGCACGGCGAGAATGACGAAGTCGCGCGCTTCGCCGAAATCGGCGCGGGCGGCAATCGCCCCGGAGAGCGGCTGGTCGCCGAGATGCCGCGGATTGCGGTGGACCGTGTTGATGGCCTCAACGGTCGCCGGGTCGCGGGCGACGACGACCACCTGCCGGCCGGCATTGGCGGCGGCCTGCGCCAGCGCCGTGCCCCATGAGCCGCCGCCGACGACGGTGACGCGCTCAAGCGGCATGGGATGCCCGGTCCGAGGTGGTTTCCTGTGCGGCGGCGCCGATTGCCATGCCGGGGTCGTCGAGCGGCCAGCGCGGCCGGGCGGCGAAGTCGAGCCGGCTTGTGGCGCCCAGCGCCAGCCGTTCGGCGCCCGCCCAGGCGACCATGACGCCATTGTCGGTGCAGAGCGCCGGCGGGGGGATCACCAGCTTCGCGCCGGCCGCCTCCGCCGCCTGCCGCAGGGCGGCGCTGATCGCCAGGTTGGCGGCGACCCCGCCGGCGACGACCAATTGCGGCGGCGCGTCGGGCAGGGTGGCGCGCAAGCGGGCCAGCGCCTGGGCGGCGCGGCGCGCCACCACTTCCGTTACCGCCGCCTGGAAGCTGGCGCAGATGTCGGCGACATCCTGGTCGGTGAGCGGTGCGATCTCCTCGGCGGCGAGGCGCACGGCGGTCTTGAGCCCGGAGAACGAAAAATCGAGCCGCGCCTCCCGCAGCAGCGGGCGGGGGAAGGCGAAACGGGCAGGGTCACCGGCCCGGGCCAGCCGCTCGACGGCCGGTCCGCCGGGCACGCCGAGGCCCAAGAGCTTCGCGACCTTGTCGAAAGCCTCGCCGAGCGCGTCGTCGATGGTCGTGCCCCAGCGCTCATAGTCGCCGACGCCGCGCACGAGCACGAATTGCGAATGGCCGCCCGAAACCAGCAGCATGAGGTAGGGAAATTCGACGCCATCGGTCAGCCGCGCCGTGAGGGCGTGGGCTTCGAGGTGGTTGACGGCGACAAGCGGCTTGCCGAGCGCGGCGGCAATCGCCTTGCCGGTGGTAAGCCCCACCAGCACGCCGCCGATCAGGCCGGGGCCGGCGGTCGCGGCGATAGCATCGATCCCGGCGAGCGGCACGCCGGCCTCTTGGCTCGCCTTGCGGATCAGATGGTCGAGATGGCTGACATGGGCGCGCGCCGCCAGTTCCGGCACCACGCCGCCATAGGGGGCATGCTCTTCGAGCTGGCTGCGGACGATGTTGGAGAGAATCGCGCCATGCCCCGTCTCGTCGCGCGCCACGATGGCGGCGGCCGTCTCGTCGCAGCTGGTTTCGATGCCGAGGATTTTCATTGCGTCTTCCATCCGAGGTACCACGTTGCCGCCACGTCTCCCTCCCCCTTGAGGGGAGGGATCAAGGGTGGGGGTGCCCCTCCACATGCGCCGGCGCGCGTTGCCAACCCCCACCCGGCTGCCGCCACCCTCCCCTCAAGGGGGAGGGGCGAAATATCCACGCCGGCTATCCGGATTAGAGCAGGCGTCAGCCGCCCGGCTGAAATTCGCTTCCCACTTCCGTGCGCTTTTCGTTTATAGCCCTCGCCTAACGACAAGACCCAGAGATTGCAATTGGCCGGCTCCTCCGCAACCCCTTTCGCCCGCATCGGAACCCGGGGCTCGCCGCTGGCGCTCAGGCAGGCGGAGATGGTCCGTGCCGGGCTCGCGGCCGCACATGGCGTTTCGCCGGACGAGATCGAGATCGTCGTCATTTCGACGGGTGGCGATCGGGTGCAGGACCGGCCGCTGAGCGAATTGGGCGGCAAGGGCATGTTCACCAAGGAGATCGAGCAGGCGCTGCTGTCGGGCGCCATCGACCTCGGCGTGCATTCAGGCAAGGATGTCGCCGCCGCGCTGCCGCCGGGGCTGGTGCTGCCGGTATTTTTGGAGCGCGCGGATATCCGGGACGCCTTCGTGTCGCTGAATTATGCCGGGCTCGACGACCTGCCGCAGGGGGCGAAGCTCGGCACCTCCTCGGTGCGGCGGGCGGCGCAGATGAAGCGGTATCGGCCGGACCTCGAAATCGTCTCGTTCCGCGGCAATGTGGATACGCGGCTCGACAAGCTGGCGCGGGGCGTCGCCGACGCGACGCTGCTGGCGGCGGCGGGGCTCGACCGGCTCGGCCGCGCCGAGCGGATCACCGCCTATCTCGATCCGAAGCAATTTCCCACCGCGCCGGCGCAGGGCGCCATCGCCATCGAAATCCGTGACGGGGATGCGCGCATCGCCGGGCTCGTGGCGCCGCTCGACCACCGGCCGACGCGGCTCGCGGTCGCCATGGAACGCGCCTTTCTCGCCGAACTCGACGGCTCCTGCCGCACGCCCATCGGCGCCTATTCCGAGATCGCCGGCGACCGGCTGGCGCTGACGGGCGAAATCCTGTCGCCCGATGGCAGCCGGCTTTTCCGCGCCACCGAGAGCGGGTCGGCCGCGGCACCCGAGGCGATCGGCACGGCGCTGGGCCGCCGGCTGCTCGAAGAGGCGGGGCCGGACTTCGTGGCGCTGTTCGCCATCTGATGGCGAAGCTGCTCGTGACACGGCCGGAGCCCGACGTCTTCTATACGGTCGCGCGGCTCGCCGCTCTCGATATCGAAGGCGTCGCCCAGCCGCTGCTGGAGCGGGCGACGCTGCCGGTGAGCCTGCCGCCGGCCAATGGCTTCGCAGCGCTGGCGCTCACCAGCGGCAATGCCTTGCGGGCGCTGGAGGAGCGGGGGCGGCTCGGCGATTACCTGTCGCTGCCGGTCTTCGCCGTCGGCGCGCGCACCGCGGCCCTGGCCCGTGCGAGGGGCTTTGCCGATGTCCGCGACGGCGGGGGCAATCTCGACCGGCTCGCCGAAAGCCTCACGGCCGCCGGGCTCGGCGGGCCGGTTCTCTATCCCGCGGCGCAGGCGCAGTCGGGCGATCTCGCGGCGGCGCTAGCCCCGGCCGGCATCATGGTGGTGACGGCGCGGATTTATGAGATGCGGCCGGCCCTCGCCTTGCCCCAATCCGTGCTTACCGGGCTCGGCGACGGCAGCTTTGCCGGTGCCTTGTTCTATTCGCGGCGAACCGCTGAAACCTTCGTAGGTTTGACCGGGAGCCTTCCGTCCGAGGCGCGGGCGCAATTGGGCGTGCTCTGCCTGTCGGAGCAGGTGGCGGCCCCGCTGGTCGGCGCGCGCTTCGTGCGCGTCGGGCTTGCCGACCATCCGAGCGAGGCGGCGATGATGGCACTGGCGCTGTCTTTTGTGCGTGACCAAAACGCGGCATGATCCGCGCCAAACGAGGATTCGAGCATGGCTGAGCGCAAGTCCGGTCCGGTTAAACCTCCCGTCATCGATCTGACGGCACGGCCGGCCGGCGAGGAGGCCTCCGCCGCAGGCAAGCCGGCCGAGCCGGCGCCGGAGCAGGCCGAGGCCGGTAAGCTTGCGGCAAAGCCGGAAGCCAAGCCGGACGCAAAGCCGGAAGCGGCCAAGGAGCCGCCGGCCGGGCGGGCGAAGCCGCCCGGGGCTGGGACCGGCACTGGTCCGGCCGCCGGTGCGACTGCCGCCCCCGGCGGGCGGCGGCCGGTCGATCCGTGGCGGGCGGGCCTTGCCGGCGGTGTGGGCGGGGCCATCGTTGCCATTGCCGTCTGTTATGGGCTTGCCGCGGCTGGGTACTGGCCGAGCGCCGCCACGCCGCCCGATCCGACGCTGACCACCCGGCTCGACCAGTCGGACAAGTCGATCGCCGATCTCGATGCGCGGCTGACGAGCCTGCAGACCGACAGCGCCGACAAGCTCAATTCGCTCGCCTCGGCGCTGCAGGGGGTGCAGGACAGCGTTGCCAAGCTGCAGACGGCGTCGGCCCCCGCGCCCGATCTCGGACCGATCCGGGACCAGCTCAAGACGCTGTCCTCGCGGCTCGACGCGGTGGCGGCGGGCGCCTCGTCGGCCGATGCCGGGGCGCTGGCGGCCAATGTCGCCAGCCTGCAGCAGAATTCTACGGTCACCCAGCAGAAATTCACGACCTTGGACGGGCAGGTGCGGGACCTCGCCGATGCGGTGGCGTCGCTCAAGTCGGAGCTCGATGCGGCCAAGGGGCAAATCGCGCAGGCGGCGGCCGCGCCGAGCAAGCAGGCGATCGCCAGCGCGCTGCAATTGCCGCTGCTGATCTCGGCGCTCGAAGCCGATTTCGCCGCCGGGCGGCCCTATCAAGCCGATCTCTCCGCCCTCACCAAGGCTTTGCCCGAGGCGCATGTGCCGGCCAGCGTCAGCGATGCCGCGGCCACCGGCCTGCCGGCGCCGGGCGATCTTGCCGCCGCCTTCGAAGCCAGGATGCCGGCGATGATCGCCGCGCTGCCGCCTTCGACCGATACCAGCCTCACCGGCCAGCTCGGCGACTGGGTGCGCAATGTGTTCGCCGTGCGACGGCAGGCGCCCGAGGCCGGGGACAGCCCGGAGGCGCGGCTGTCCCAGGCCGAGGCGGCGGTGGGCCGGCATGATTTCGCCGGGGCCGTCAAGCTCATCGACCAATTGCCGGACCGCGTGAAGGCAGCCGGCGGGGAGGTGATTGACCAGCTCAAGGCCGCCGCCGAGGCCGACAGCTTCATCGCCGGGCTGCGGCAGACGGCGCTGGCGCCGGCCAGCGGCGAGGCGGCGGCGGCGCCGGCCGGAGGGGCCAATCCGTGATCCGGCTCGCTTCGTGGATCGTCTTTTCGCTCATCGTCACCGTCTTCATCGCCTGGATCATCAGCCTGCCGGGCACGATGACGATTGCGGTGGGCGGCTTCGTCGCGCAGCCGCGGCTGGGGACGGCGGTACTGGTGGTGCTGGCGCTCGCGGCCCTGGTGATCCTCCTCTGGTGGCTCGTCAGCAAGATCATGTCGACGCCGCGCTTCATCGCCCGGCGCGGGCGCGAGAAGCGCAAGGAGCGCGGCATCGCGGCGCTTTCGGACGCCTTCATCGCGCTCCATGCCGGCGAGCCGCAGCAGGCGCGCGACCTCGCGCGCGAGGCGCGGCAACATCTGCCCGGCAATGCGGCGGCGCAATTGCTGGAGGCGCGGGCGCATATCGCGCTCGGCGACATGACGGCGGCGCGCGAGCATTACCGGGCGCTGATCGATAACCCCTCGACGGCGCTCGCGGCGCTGTCGGGCCTGCATGAGCAGGCGCGCGCGCAGGGGCGGCACGGGGCGGCGCTGACCTTCGCCCGCAAGGCCACCGCGATCGCCCCCAATGCCGGCTGGGCGAGCAGCGCGGTCTTCGACGATCTGGTGAAGCGCGGCGCCTGGGACGAGGCGATCACCATGACCGCCAATGCGCCGGCCGGCAGCCGCGAGCAGAAGGCGGCGCGGCGGCATCGGCTCGCCGTGCTGGAGACGGCTTTGGCGCGGAGCCTCGAGCCGACCCGGCCGCTCGATGCGCTCGACCATGCGCTGGTGGCGCTCAAGACCGAGCCGGATTTCGTGCCCGCGGCGCTGATCGCGGCGCGCATCGAATCCAATCGCGGCGAGGGGAGGCGGGCGATGAGCCTGCTGCGCCGGGTCTGGCGGGCGACGCGGCACCCGGACATTGCGACGCTTTACGCCAACAGCCAGCCCGGCGCCTCGGCGGTGGAGCGGCTGAAGCGGGTGCGCGACCTCATCGACGTGCCGCCGCCGGATCGCGCCAGCGCCGTGGTTCTGGCGCGCGCGGCGATCGACGCCTTTGACTGGGTGCTGGCGCGCCAGGCGCTCGCCGACTACGTCTCGGCCGAGCCGACGCAGAACGTCGCCATGCTTATGGCGGAGATCGAGGAAGGCCAGTCGGGCGACCAGGGCAAGGCGCGCGAATGGCTCGCCCGCGCGGTAAGGGCGCCGCGCGATCCCACCTGGACGGCGGACGGGGTGACGGCGACCGAATGGGAGCCGACCTCGCCGGTCACCGGCCGGCTCGATGCGTTCGAGTGGAAGGTGCCGGTGAGCGCCGTCGCGACCAGCCGGCCGGCGCCGCCGAATGGGGCCGGCGAGGCGCTGCTGCCGGGCGCGGGCGGGCAATAAAGGCTCATAATGGCTTGCGCGCCGGCGGGGCAATCAGCTAAGAGGCGGGCCATCCGCAGGATGGCGTGGCAACGCCGTTCGGCCGGGGCGCCGCATTAGCTCAGTTGGTAGAGCAACGCATTCGTAATGCGTGGGTCGCTGGTTCAAGTCCGGCATGCGGCACCATTACTTTCGGACGTGCCCCGCTATTGCTGCATTTGGAGGCCACGAAATGGCCGCATGATGCCGGATAGTTAACGTAAGGGCGGGATAATCGTTTTCCTCGGAGGACGGGCGGCCTATGGCTAACTGGGTCGCCCAGCGAGGATACGGAGCATAGACGTGGCAAAAATTCCCGCCGCTCACAAGAACCGCGTGCCGGCCGCTGGTGCGGAGACCGAAAAGATGACGAACGACACCGAAGGGGCGATCGAAGTTACCGAGGATGTGCAGAAGGCGCTGCCGGTCTTCGACACGCATAGCGCGGTGCTTGCCGGCGAACTCGCCGCCAAGGCGGAGAGCTACAAGGCGATGATCGCCGACCTCGATGCCCAGATCGACCGTCTGGTGGCCGAGCGGGCCGATCTGATCCTTACCTATTCGATGCTGGCGCGCGGCCTGTCTGCGCGGCAGGCCTGACCGGCGGAGCCGGGCGCAGGGGCGATCGGGCCGGCCACGGCTCGACGCCCGTTACGCGAAACGGTGCAAATCCTGTGGATTGCGGGCCATGGCGGGAGCCAAGCCCCGGCCGGTGGAATAGCCTCAGGAAGTCGGGCGCATGGCGCGCCGTGACAATTGGGGGGCAGGGCAAGAATGGCGGCGCAAGGCGGCGGCGTGGTCATCTCCTTCATGGATCGTGCCGGGGCGCGCACGGCCGAACGCGTGGCGCGGCGGCTGGGCGTACGGATCGATGCACCCAGCACACAGGCGGACGCCGGAACCGGCGAGGCGGCGGCCGGGGCTTCGGCGCCCGGACTTTCCGAGCGCGGCACTTCGGCCAAGGCGGAGCTGCGCCTGCGCGAAATGTTCGACATCATCGGCCGCATCAGCTTCCGCACCGGCGGGCCCTGGCAGGCCATGGTCTGGTATCGCGGGCACCGGATTCCGGCCTTTGGCGGCCGCACGGCCGAAGCCCTGGTCAAGGAAGGCAAGGCCTTCGCGGTGCACGATTATATCGATGGACTGGCGGTCGACGGGCTGGCCTGAGCCAAGCCTGATCGGCGCCTGACGTCCGCGCCGCACTCATCCTGAAAACAGCATTTCGCCGCCTGCAGAGGCGCGGACGGGGCGCCTGCTATCGGCGGATGGCCGATTAGCCAGCAGAAATCACGAACATGCCCTGCCGGCAGGATCGCGGAAACGATCCGCGCCGGCAGGGTAGGCAGGGCCGTAGCTACTCGGCCGGCGCGCCGACATGCTCGCCGGCGAGGCGCGGCTCGCGGCGGCGGCGCCGGAAGAGGCCGACTACCCATTGGGCGAAGCGGCCGAGCCCGCGCTGGAAGGCTTCCATATAGAGGAAGATCACCGGCGTGATGAACAGCGTCAGCAGCTGGCTCACGACGAGGCCGCCGACCACCGCGATGCCGAGGGGCTGGCGCAGCTCGGCGCTGGCGCCCGTGCCCATGGCGATGGGCAGCGTGCCCATGAGCGCGGCGAGCGTGGTCATCATGATCGGGCGGAAGCGGATGAGGCAGGCCTCGCGTATGGCGTCGTGGGCCGAGGCGCCCGCCTTCTGCCGCTGCAGGGCGAAGTCGATCATCATGATGGCGTTCTTCTTTACTAGCCCAATCAGCATCAGCACGCCGATGATGGCGATGACCGACAGATCCATATGGAAGAGCTGCAGCGAGAACAGCGCGCCCGCCGCCGCCGCCGGCAGGCCGGTCAGGATGGTCAGCGGATGGATGAAGCTCTCATAGAGCATGCCGAGCACGATATAGATGGTGAGGATGGCGGCCCCGAGCAGCACGCCCTGATTGGCCAGGGCGTCCTGGAAGACCTGCGCCGTGCCGCCGAAGCTGGTCGAAATCGTCGAGGGCACGTTGAGCTGCTGCTTGATGGCGTCGAGCTGGTTGACGGCGGTGCCGAGGGATTCGGTGCCCGGCAGGTTGAAGGAGATCGTCACGGCCGGAAGCTGCCCCTGCTGGGAGATGGAGAGCAGGCCGTTGGTCCGTTCGACATGGGCGAAGGCGGAGAGCGGGATCAGCTTGCCGTTCGATGAGCGGACGTGGATCTGGTCGAGCCGCTCCGGCGTCCAGGGAATGGACGGATCGAGCTCCACGATCACCGAATAGGAATCGCCGGCGCCATAGATCGTCGAGGCCTGGTTGGTGCCGAAGCCGTAATAGAGCGTGTTCCTGAGCTGCTGGGCGGTGATGCCGAGCAGGCTCGCCTTGTCCTGGTCGACCACGAGATTGGCCTGCAGCGCATTGTCCTCGAGGTCGGTGGAGACGTCGGCGAAATGCGCCCGGTCGGCGGCCATGGCCGCTTCGATCTTGTTGGACCACTGGAAGAGCTGGTTCTGGTCCGTCGACTGGACGACATATTGGTAGGCGGCGCGCGAGGAGCGGCCGCCGATCCTCAAATCCTGCACCGGGACGGCAACCGACGAAATGCCCGGCACCTTGCCCATGTCGCGGCGGAGGGCGGCGAGGACGGTGTTGAGGTCGGGCCGCTCGCTCTTGTCCTTGAGCTGCACGAACATGTTGCCCGAGTTGAGGCTCGAGGAGCCGAAGCCGCCGCCCACGGAGGACGACATGTGGGCAACGAAAGGCTCCTTGGCGACGATCGCGGCCACCTGGTCCTGGAGCTTCTGCATGGCTTGGAACGAGATGTCCTGGCGGGCCTGGGTCGAAATCGAGATCTGGCCGATGTCCTCGGTGGGCAGGAACCCCTTGTTGATGGTCTGGAACATGAACACGGTCGCGACGACCGTACCGATGAAGACCAGCACGATGACCGGCTTGGCCTTCAGGCAGAGATCGAGGAGCCAGGCATAGCCGCCGAGGATGCTGTCGAAGACGCGCTCGAAGACCGGCTTCTTCTTGTTGTGGTCCTCGTCCGGATTGTGCGCGGGAAGGCGCGCGCAGAGCATGGGGGTGAGGGTCAGCGAGATCACCGAAGAGGCGACGATGGCGATGGTCACCACCATAGCGAATTCGTTGAAAATCTTGCCGACCACCCCGCCCATGAGCAGCACGGGCAGGAACACGGCCACCAGGGAGGCGGTGATCGAAATGATGGTGAAGCCGATTTCGCGGCTGCCGGTGAGGGCGGCCTCCATGGGTTTCATGCCCTCTTCGATATGCCGGACGATGTTCTCCAGCATGACGATGGCGTCGTCGACGACGAGGCCCACGGCGAGCGTGAGGCCGAGCAGCGAAATGTTGTCGATGGAAAAGCCGAGGACATACATCACGCCGAAGGTGACCACGAGCGAGGTCGGCACGGCGAGCGTCGGGATCAGCGTGGCGGTGACGCGGCGCAGGAAGATGAAGATCACCAGCACGACGAGGCCGATGGTGATGGCGAGCGTCATTTCGACGTCGTCAACGGCCGCCTGGATCGAGGTCGAGCGGTCGTTGAGGATGTTGACCCTGGCGGTCGGGCCGAGGTCGCTCAGGAATTTGGGCAGCATCGCCTTGACGCGGTTGGCCACGTCGACGGTATTGGCGCCGGGCTGGCGGAACACGGCGAGCACGATCGAGGGCTTGCCGTCATAGGTCGAGGCGGTCTGCGTATTGGCGACCGAATCAGTGACCTTGGCCACGTCGCCCAGGCGCACCGGCTTGCCATTGGGCGAGGCGACGATGAGCTGGCTGAACTGGGCGGCGTTGGAGGGCTGGGTATCCGCCTCGATGGCCATCTGCTGGGTGGGGCTGGCGATGGTGCCGACCGGGGCGATGGAGTTCTGCGTGCCCACCGCCGTCGTCAGCTGGTCGAGGCCGATGCCCCGGGCGGTCAGCGCATTGGGGTCGACATCGACGCGAACGGCATATTTCTTGGCGCCGAACACCTGCACCTCGCCCACGCCGCTGATCTGGCTGAGGGCGGGGGACATCACGTCCTCGCCATAGGAATCGAGCTGGGTGAGGGTCTGGCTATCGCTCTGCAGCGAC
The DNA here is from genome assembly GCA_035547675.1 of Devosia sp. Lineage (GTDB taxonomy): Bacteria > Pseudomonadota > Alphaproteobacteria > Rhizobiales > Devosiaceae > DASZTU01. The sequence goes on along the minus strand of DASZUI010000059.1, from coordinate 35,699 downwards.
ACCAGCATGATCGGGGCATCGGCGGGGTTCGATTTGCGATAGCTCGGCGGGCTCGTCATATTGGCGGGGAGCTGCCGGTTGGTGCGGGCGATCGCCGCCTGCACGTCGGCCGCCGCCTGGTCGATGTCGCGGTTGAGGTCGAACTGGATGACGATGGAGGTCGAGCCCTGCGAGCTGCGGGCCGTCATCGTGTCGATGGCCGGAATGGTAGAGAACTGCTTGATCAGGGGCGTGGCGACGGAGGTCGCCATGGTCTCTGGCGAGGCGCCGGGCAGCGAGGCCGAAACCGACACCACCGGAAAATCCACATTGGGCAGCGCCGCGACGGGCAGCAATCGGTAGGCGAAGGCGCCGGCCGCCACCATGGCAATGGCGAGCAGGATCGTCGCGACGGGCCGGCGGATGAAGAGAGCCGAGATATTCATGGCATTCGCACCTTAGCTTCGGTCGGACGAGGTGGAATTGGCGGCGGCCGGATCGCCGCCCGCGCCCTTGGTTGCGCCGGCCGAGGCGACCTCGCCGTTCGAGACGGTTTCGCGCACGCTGGAGCCGTCGGTCAGCCGGAGCTGGCCCTCGATCACAACGTGCTGGCCGGGCGTTATTTCCGGGCCCACGACGGCCTTGTCGCCGACGGTTGCGATCACGGTCACCTTCTGCTGCTTCACTTTCTGGTCGGCACCGACGGCGAAGACGAAGGAGCCCTGGTCGCCCTGCTGGACGGCCTGGAGCGGGATGGTGGTCGCGTCCGTATAGGCGCCGAGCTGCGTATTGGCGGAGACATACTGGCCGGGCCAGAGCTTGAGGTCGGGATTGGGCAGGTCGGCCTTGAGCACGATGGTGCCCGAGCTGGTGTCGACGCTGGAATCGATGAAGTCGAGCTTGCCGGTCGCGCGCGGCGCCTTGTCGCCCGAGACGGAGACCTTGACCGGCAGGCCGGCCGGTGTCTTGGCGAGGGCGTTGCGGAAATCGTCGAGGTCGCCCTCGGCCACCGAGAAGGAGACGCGCAGCGGGTCCATGGCGGTGATGGTGAGGAGGCCATTGGCCGAGGTGTCGCTGGCGTGGACGATATTGCCCACCGAGGTGTTGACGACGCCGACCCGGCCCGAGATCGGGGCGGTAATGGTCATATAGGAGAGGGTCACCTGGTCGGCCTGGAGCTGGGCCTTGTCCACGGTGACGGTCGCTTCGGCCGCCTTGGCGGCCGCGACGGCCGCATCCAGCGAGGATTGCGGGTCGACGGCGTTCTTGAACAGGGTGCGCTCGCGCTCGAGCGCCGCATTGGCGGCGTCGGCGTTCGCCTGGTCCTTGGCGATCTGCGCCTGGTCCTTGGCGAGGGTCGCCTGCACGGCGCGGTCGTCGAGCCTGATCAGCACGTCGCCGGCCTTGACGTTCTGGCCGTCGCTGACGCTGACCTCGGTCACCGTGCCGTCGGCGCGGGAGCGCAGCACGACGGTCTGGCTCGGCTCGATATAGCCGACCGCAGTCTTGGTGATGGGCAGGGTTTCCTTCTGTGCCACGGCGGTCACCACGGCGGTCGGGAAGCCGCCGCGGCCGCCGCCGCCACCTTGGCCGCCGCCACCCTGGCCGGCGCCCCTTTGGCCCGCTGCACCACCCTGGCCGCCGGCCTGGCCATTCGCGCCGGCCTGGCCAGCCTGGCCGCCGGAACGGCCCCTGCCGCCACCGCGCGCGCCGGCATTGCCCCCGTTCTGTCCACCATCGGCGCTCGCCTGCTGCTGGGCAGACGCGACGCCCCCGCCCGCCAGACGCGGGTAGGCATAGACATAAACGCCGGCCGCCATGGCCAGCAGGATCGCCAGGTAGAATATGCGCTTCATCAAGGAGTTCGCCATTACGGTTCGCCTGCCGATAGACTTGCACGGGGAAGATGGCGCCCCTATTGAGGGTGCATTACATCTTGGTCATGTAAGGCCGCGGCGCCTGCGACAGGACGCCGCAAGGCCGCTGGTTAAGGTCGTTCTCAGTTGTTTACCTGATTGTTTCCACACGGCATTTCGCTTGTGCTGTCAGTCGCTCAAGAGGTAAACTAACTGTGCTCGCTCGGGGCGGTTGCGGGCTCGTTCAAATCTGAAGGAGACGAATATGTTCGTTCGTATCGCAGCCCTCGCGGGGTTTGCCCTGCTGGGCCTCTTGGCGGTATCGCCCGCCCAGGCGCTGTCCAGCCACGATTGCAGCGTCAAGTTCAAAGCCGCGCAGGATGCCGGCCAGGTCGGCGACATGAAATACGCCGATTTCCGCAAGGCCAATTGCGGGTCGGATGCCACGATGAATTCGCCGATCGTCGGCGCTGCGGCGACCACGGCGGCCAAGCCCGCAACCAAGCCGGCCACCACCACGGCGGACAATTCCGGCGAGCCGAACATCACCAATACCGAGCACGCGGCCGAACCGGCGGCACCCACGACGGCGGCGCCCCGCGGCGTGGTCTTCCCGCGCGCGGTGGACAAGAAATACGCCAATGAGAGCGCCGGCAAGGCGCGCATGCACACCTGCCTCGACCAGTACAACGCCAACAAGGCCAGCAATTCGCTGGGCGGGCTCAAGTGGATCCAGAAGGGCGGCGGCTATTACAGCCTGTGCAATGCCCGCCTGAAGAGCAGCTGAGCGGGGACGCAACGGCAATGAGCATTTGGAGCGAACTCGGCGGCCAGTTCGGCAATCTGCTGTCCGAGCATCAGTCGCAGCTCGGCACGCTGTTCGAGCAGGCCTTGGCGTCCCAGGGCGGCTATCAGGGCGTGCTGGAGAAGCTGAACCAGGCGGGGCTCGGCAAGGAAGTGGATTCCTGGCTGTCGGCGAATGGCAGCAATCTGCCGGTCAGCCCGCAGCAGATCGAGTCGGCGCTGGGCAACCAGCAATTGCAGCAGCTCGCCGAGTCCTTCGGCGTGCCGCTCGACCAGGTCGCCAATTTGCTGGCGCAGCATCTGCCGGCGGCGGTCGACCAGGCGAGCCCGAACGGCGCGCTGAGGGCCTGACGCGCGGGGCAATGGCCCCGCCGACCGGCACGCGAGTTTTGGACGGGCGCCTCGGCGCCCGTTCGCATTTCAGGCGATGGCGCGCTGGTCGAGCTCGGCGAGACGGCCGACGAGGCGGGCGGTCGGCTTGACCATGCGCACCGGCTCGTTGCGGTCGAAGAGCTGGTGCCTCTCCTCGGCCGTCGAGCGGAAGAAGGGATAGCGCCGCAGCAGGTCGGCGAACATCACCTCGATCTCGCAGGCATAAAGCACGATGGGGAAGGCGAGGCCGTGGTAATGGCGCGCCTCGCTCATGATGAAGGAGCGGAATACCCGGCGGTAAAAGGCGCCATGCTCCGCGCGCACGGCGTTGAGCACGAAATCGGCGCCGAAATATTCGACCGCCATGGTGGCGATCCTCAGCGTCAGGAAGGGCAGCGCCGGATAGGCGAGGCTGGCATCGTAATCGGCCGTGAAACGGCCCGGATCGAGGATGGTCTTGCCGGCGTCGAGCAGCGGATCGAGCACGTCGGAGAAGATCGAATAGCTCAGCGAGCCGCGATGTTCGTCGGTGAGCAGGTGGAAACGCACCGACCCCACCAGCTTGTCGTCGATATAGACGCCGTAGCAATAGACATTGGGCAGGTCGTCGAACTCGTCCCTGACGATTTCCTGCGGATTGGGCGCGACGAATTCTTCGCGCCGATAGGCCTTGTAGCGAAGGTGAAACACCGGGTCCGACGTATCGCTGCCCACGCGGCGATACTCGACCCTGTCCAAGAGATCGAAGAGCGTCGTGTTGAAATTGGAGACGACGTCGTGCTGAAGTCCCAGGGGCGCGTTCATTAACATTCACCGGCAATTGACGGGTGGATGTTAACCGCTTGTTAGCCAATGTTGAATGGGCAAAGCGGTGCGTCAGCTATGCAGCCGGGCGGCCTGTAACGGCCGGCCGCGCCAATTCACGATGCAGCAGAACGGTTTAACTGCCGTTAACCGTGTTTGCGTTTTGGCTCCTCGACCTCGATCGCGCGGGCGGAGGCCGCCATGCGCACGATGAGCTCGAAAACCTCGCGGCGGGGCAGCGGCACGCCGAAGAGATAGCCCTGGATCTGGTCGATCTGGGTATTGGCGGTAATGAGCGCCAATTGCTCGTCCGTCTCGATGCCCTCGGCCGTCACCGTCAGCCCGATGTCCTTGCCGAGCCGGGCGACATTGGTGAGCAGCTTGAGCGCCCGCGGGCTGTGGACGATGTCGATGACGAAGCTGCGGTCAATCTTGAGCTTGGTGAAGGGCAGGGCCTGCAGATAGGAGAGCGAGGAATAGCCCGTGCCGAAATCGTCGAGCGCGATGCCGATGCCCTGGGCGGTGAGCGTCTTGAAGATGACGCCGGCCGCCTCGCGTTCCTCAATGACGGCGGTTTCCGTCACCTCGATCTCGAGCCGGTGCGGCGGCAGGCCCGAGCTGGCCAAGGCCGTCGCCACCATCTGGGCGACGTCGCCCGAGCGCAGGTCGCGGGCCGAAATATTGACGGCGACGCGCACTTCGTCCGGCCAGTTGTTGCATTCGGCGGTCGCCGTGTTCAGCACCCAGCGGCTGATCTCCGAGACCAGTCCCGACTCTTCGGCGATCGGGATGAAGACGGAGGGCGGAATGGTGCCCAGCTCCGGATGGTGCCAGCGCGCCAGCGCCTCGCACCCTACCACGCGGCGGCTCGCGAGATCGATCACCGGCTGATAGGCGAGCGACAGGCCGCCATTGGCGATGGCGTCGCGCAACTCGAGCTTGAGGCGCTGGCGGTAGCGATACTCCACGTCCATGTCGTCGCGGAACATCTGGCACTGCGCCTTGCCCTGCGACTTGGCCTTGTAGAGGGCCAGGTCCGCCTTGGTCATCAGCACGCTCAGATCGTCGTTGCGGTTGGCCGAGCTGACCATGCCCACCGAGACATTGACGGAAAGATGCTCGCCCAGGAGGTCGAAGGGCGGACGGAAGGCGGCGAGCACCGCCTGGGCGTCGTCGAAGACCTGTTCCGGCGTCTTTACCCCGCCGCGATAGACGATGAATTCGTCCCCGCCGAGCCGCGCGATGATGCTCCTGTCGCCCAGGGCGCGCTCGAGCCGGTGGGCGGCATCGACCAGCAGCTTGTCGCCGATCAGATGGCCCTGGGTGTCGTTGACATGCTTGAAGTCGTCGACATCGATGATCATCAGCGTCGCCAGGTCCTTGCCCTTGCGGCGGCGCCAGCGCTCGAGGTCGGCCTGGGCCATTTCGGTGAAATAGCCGCGGTTGACGAGCTTGGTCAGCGCGTCGTAGCGCGCCATGAAGGTGATGCGCTCGGCCGATTTGACGCGGTCGGTGATGTCCTCGAAGAGCAGCACGGTGCGGCCCTGGCGCGAGCTTACGGTGACTTCGAAATGCTGGTCGCCGGGCAGGTGCATCTGGACCTTGCCGTCTTCCTGGCGGGCGACGGCGCGGGCGAGATCGTCGGCTGCCCGCGGCGGCATCCGGCCGGCCGCGGCGGCGGCGGTGGCGAAATCGCGGAACGGCAGGCCGACCCATTTGCCGGGGGCGAGGTCGGCGAAGATCACCAGCGCCCGGTCGTTGACCATGGCGATGATGCCGTCGGCATCGAGCATGCAGAGCGCGTGCTGCATGGTGTCGAGCGCGGCGTCGAGCTCCTCGGCCAGGCGGGAGGCCTCGACCCGCCCATGCACGGCCGACAGCAGGATGGCGCGGACGTCGGCGGCAAGGAAGCGGTAGGAAATGATCATGGGCAGCATGAAGGCGGCCAGCACCCAGTGATAGGGGTCGTCGCGCAGCAGCAGGCCGGCGGCCACGAAGACGGCGACGATGGCGAGCTGGATGGTCAGCATGCGGTCGAGGCCGAAATTGCGCGCGACGATCCCCACCAGGCAGCCGATGGTCGCGACCATGGCGATGATTTCGGTTGAGGCGTCGCGCACCACGGCGACACTGGCGAAGCACCAGAGGCCGGCCAGGGTCGCCCATGCCACGGCGCCATAGGTGGAACGCATTTCCCAGCGCGCCGCGGCCTCGACATCGGCGGGCCCGATCCCGGCGCGCAGGAAGAGCGTCATATCGACATAGCGATAGACGGTCTGCAGCACGAAGCCGGCGAGAATGGCCCAGAACAGCGGGGATTCGGTCTTGATGGCGCAGGCGGCGGTGCCAAGCGTGCAGACCAGCGCGCCCAGCAGCATGGCACGCCGATTATCATAGGCGGAACGAACGATCGATACATAGTCGATGGCGGGCATCGACCTGCGAGCTTGGGTGAACATGGGACGCTTCCCTGGCGGTCGGGCAGGAGAGTGGGGCCCAATGCGTTAAAGGCATGTTGCCGCCGCAGGCCTGGTCAAAGGCGGACCGCCCGGATTCGCCCAGAAGTGTAAACAAATCGTCAATGTCGCCGCCCAGCCTGCGGGCAATCCCGGAATCGGGGCGCCGATCCTGCGTATTGTCACGCAAGCTGTCACGGCTGCGTCACGCTGGGTCGGCGCGGATCAGGAAAAGTGGTTCCACTTTTCCGGCCTCGTGGTGAGCTTGTCGAACCACGAAAGCTCAAGCACTTGGAGCTCACGTTCCGATCCAATCGGAACGTGAAATGCTCTAGTGAAAATTGCGCCCGCCGGGCAGGGCGGCGCGGGCCTGCCGCTGCAGCGCCTCGCGGCGGCGGAGTTCGCCGCCATCCCGGCTGTCGGGCCGGGAGGGGCCGGTGCGCCCCTCGTCGGCGCGGGCCAGCGCGGCATCCGTCAGGTCGAAGCCGTTGGCGAGCGCGGTGAGCTCGGGGGTGAGGTCGGTAAAGGATTGCGCGACCAGGTGCGTCACCAGCCCTTCGCGCTGCAATTGCCCGCGCACCGCCAGCAGCCGGGAGCCGAGCACGGCGCGGCGGTTCGCCTGGAAGACCCGGTCCCAGATGATGATGTTGGCGATGCCGGTTTCGTCCTCGAGCGTCATGAAGATCACCCCGCTGGCCGTGCCCGGCCGCTGGCGCACCAGTACGAGGCCGGCGGTTTCGATGACGGCGCCGGGACGGATGGCGGTTTCGAGCAGGCGCTCGGTGGGCAGGGTGCCGCGGCGGTCGAGCCGGTCGCGCAGGAAGCTCACCGGATGGGCCTTGAGCGAAAAGGTGAGCGTCCGGTAATCGTGCACCACGGATTCGCCGGGCGCCATTTCGGGCAGGCTTTCCACCCGATCGAGGCGCGAGGGCGCGGGGCCGGAGCCCGTGAAGAGCGGCAGGGTTTCGGCCCCGTCCGTGCCCATCAGCCCGCGCACCGCCCAGAGCGCCTGCCGCCGGGTGAGCCCGATCGAGCCGAAGGCGTCGGCGGCGGCGAGCTTCTGCAGCACAGCGACCGGCAGGCCGGTGCGGAGCCAGAGATCGCGGACCGAGCGATAGCCGTCGCCGCGTCGGGCGACGATGAGATCGGCCTGGGCCTCGCCGAGACCCTTGACCAGGCGGAGGCCAAGCCGGAGCGCCTTCTCCGACTTGATGTCGCCGAGCATTTCGGCGTGGCGCCTGTGCAGTCGCCCGGCGGCGCGGGGACCGGGCTCGAGCAGGCTGTCATAGGTAGACAGGTTGATGTCGGGCGCCCGCACTTCGACGCCATGCTCGGCCACGTCGCGGATGATCTGCGCCGGGGCATAAAAGCCCATGGGCTGGCTGTTGAGCAGGGCGCAGGCGAACACATCGGGGTAATGGCACTTCAGCCAGCAGGAGACATAGACGAGCAGCGCGAAAGAGGCGGCATGGCTTTCCGGGAAGCCGTAATCGCCGAAGCCCTCGATCTGCTTGAAGCAGCGCTCGGCGAAATCCCGCGGATAATTATTGGCCAGCATGCCGTTCAGAAAATCGTCCTTGAGGGTATGGATGGTGCCGTTCCGGCGAAAGGTGGCCATGGCGCGGCGCAGCTTGTCGGCCTTGCCGGGGGAGAAGCCGGCAGCCACCACCGCAATCTGCATCGCCTGTTCCTGAAACAGGGGGATGCCCTTGGTGCGCTCCAGCACCGCCTGGAGCCCGGGGCCCAATTGCTCCGGCGTTTCAAAGCCCAGGCGGCGCTTGAGATAGGGGTGCACCATGCCGCCCTGGATGGGGCCGGGCCGCACGATCGCCACCTCGATGACGAGGTCGTAGAAGCATTTGGGCTGCAGGCGCGGCAGCATGGACATCTGCGCGCGGCTTTCGATCTGGAAGACGCCGATGGTGTCGGCGCGATGCGTCATGCGGTAGACGGGCGCGCTTTCCTTCCGGTCCCAATCCAGATGCTCATATTCGAGATCGGGGCCGTCTTCCTCCTGGCGAATGCCGGCGAGGGTGAGGTTCCGGCCATAGTGATCCTGCATGAGATCGAAGGCGCGGTGGATGCAGCTCAGCATACCCAGCGCCAGCACATCGACCTTGAGGATCCGGAGCGCGTCGAGATCGTCCTTGTCCCACTCGACCGTCGTGCGGTCCTCCATGGCCGCATTGGCGATGGGAACATAGGTGTCGAGCTTGTCCTGGGTGAGAACGAAGCCGCCGACATGCTGGCTGAGATGGCGGGGGAAGCCCATCAGATCGCCGGCCAGCCGCAGCACCTTGCCGAGAATGGGATCGTTGAGGTCGAGCCCTAGTTCCTTGACCCTTTCGGGCTTCAGGTCGCGATTATTGTACCAGCTCCAGCTCAGCTCGTTGAGCGCGTCGACCGTGTCCTCGGAGATGCCGAAAACCTTGGCGACTTCGCGGATCGCCCCCTTGGAGCGATAGCAGACGACCGTCGCCGTGAGGCTGGCGCGGTCGCGGCCGTATTTTTCATAGATGTGCTGGATGACCTCCTCGCGGCGCTCATGCTCGAAATCGACGTCGATGTCGGGCGGCTCGTCCCGCTCGGTGGAAAGAAAACGGCCGAAAACCAGCGAACTGCGCATCGGGTCGACCTCGGTTATGCCGAGGCAGAAACAGACGGTGGAGTTGGCGGCCGAGCCGCGGCCCTGGCAAAGGATGCCCTTTTCTTCCCGGGCATAGCGGACGATCTCTTCGACGGTGAGGAAATAGGCGGCGTATTGCTTTTCGGCGATGAGGGCGAGCTCGCTGCCGAGGCCCGCGGAGATTTTTTCGGGAATGCCCTTCGGGTAGCGCTTCTCCGCGCCGGCCCAGGCGAGGCGCTCCAGCGTTGCCTGCGCGGTTTCGCCATTGCCGACCGTCTCTTCCGGATAGGAATAGGACAGCTGGTCGAGGCGGAAATCGATGCGGTCGAGAAATACCTGCGTCTGCGCGATGGCGTCGGGATGTTCGCGGAACAGGCGGGCCATTTCGGCCGGCGATTTGATGTGGCGCTCGGCGTTCTGCTCCAGCCGGCGGCCGGCCTCGAAGATGGTGATGTGCTCGCGGATGCAGGTCACCACGTCCTGCAGCATGCGCCGTTCAGGGATGTGGTAGAGCACATTATTGCTGGCGATGAGTTTTACCCGCGCTTCGCGGGCCAATGCGGCCAGCCGGTTGAGGCGCGCCCGGTCGTCGCCCCGGAAGGTGCAACAGGCGGCGAGCCAGACGCGGCCGCGCGCCAGTTTTTTCAGGGCAAGCAGGGTGCCGCGGATTTTATCCCAATCGCCATCGTCCGGGTCGAGGATGAAAAGTTGGCCTTCGGCGAAGTCGGCGAGGTCGGTGAAATTGAGCGTGCAGACGCCCTTGGTGGCGCGCTTGCCCTCAATTTCGCGGGTATTGCCGAGGGTGAGCAGGCGGCAGAGCCGGCCATAGGCGGCGCGGTCGGTGGGATAGGCGATGATGTCCGGCGTGCCGTCGGCAAAGACCAGGCGGACGCCCACCACATAGCGGAAGCCCGCCGCCGCCTGGCAGGTGGTTTCGTCCTCGCGGAGCTGTTTGAGCGCCGAATAGGCGCGCACCACGCCGGCCATGGAATTGCGGTCGCAGAGGCCGAGGCCGGTGAGCCGGCCGGCCACGGCATGGGCGATCAGCTCCTCGGGGTCGGAGCCGCCCCTGAGGAAAGAGAAATTGCTGGTGGTCAGGAGCTCGGCGAAGGCGGGTGGCGGCGGCTCCGAAGCCGAGAGCTCTTCGGCGGTGTCCTTCACCAGATCCTGGACCAGATCCTGGGCGCGGCGGAGATTGATGTCGACGATCTTGTTCATGCGAAAAAGCCATGCAGGAACCAGGCCGGATTGGCGCCCTCGCCATAGAGGCCGTGGCGGAACAGCCAGAAGCGGCGGCCGCCATCGTCTTCCATGATGAAATAGTCGCGGGTCAGGGCGTCGGCGTCGAAGACCGGCGCGCCTTCGGGCAAGTCGTCGTGGTCGCGGGTGGAAGCGAGGGGGCGCGCATGGCGCCACCATTCCGGGCCGATGCGCTCCGGGCCGCGGGCCTTGAGGAAGCGATAGGTGACGCGGCGCCAGACCATGGCGCGGGGCGGGCCGTCGGGGATTTCCGCCGCCACCACCTCGATCGGCTCGGGCCGGGGCAGCAGGCGGATGGGGCGCGGCAGGGCCGGATCGGGCGCGGCGAGCGGGTCGTCCGGCGTATCGGCCAATACCGGCTCGAGCCGCGCGGCGCGCTCGGGGATATGGGTGTTGACGAATTTGATGCGGCTGATCGCATTCGGGCCGAGCCGGCTCGCCATGCGGTCATAAAGCCGGTCGAGGTCGGCGGTGCCGTCGCGCGTGCCGAAGGCGCCGAGCTGGGCGGAATCGAGCGCGGCGAGGGTGTCGGCGGCGAGCCGGATCATGTCGATGCCGAAGCCGGCGTCATATTCCCCGCCCAGCCTTTCGGCCTGATGGGCGAAGAGGCGGGCGATATGGAGAGGGTCGCGCGTCGCCCGTCCCGCCCTTACGGTCAGCGTCGTCACCTGGTGGTCGACGCGGTAGAGGAAGAGATGGAAGGCCTGCGCCCCCAGCCCCTTGCGCTCGAGGTCGGAGGCCAGGCGGATGGCGAGGTCCCTGGCCGTCATCAGCACGTCGTCGAGCAGGCCGATCGGCTCGGCGAAGCGCCGCTCGGCATAGTGCTCGGCGAGGGGCAGGCGGGGGGTGAATTTCTCCTCGACGTGGCCGAGCGCCTGGTCGAGCCGGAGCAGCAGGCCGGCGCCGAAGCGGGCGGCGAGGGCGGGGCGGTTGCGGCCGTAAAGATCGCCGACGCGCTTGAGGCCCATCTGCATCAGGCCGTCGATCACCGGCTCGGCGAGACGCAGGGCGGCGACGGGAAGCGGCGCCAGCGCGGCGGCGGCATCGCTGGAAACGATCCGGCCGGGGGCGAAATGCGCCATGGCCCAGGCCGCTCCGATGCTGTCGGCGATGCCGCCCGTCACCGCGAAGCCCAGGTTTTCGAGCCGGCCGGTGAGCTTTTCCAGCATCGCCGCCTCGCCGCCGAAGAGGTGCGTCACCCCGGTGATGTCGAGCACGAGGTCGCCATAGGCGGCGATGTCGGGGAGCACGGCGACGAGCGGGCTGGCATTGGAGTGCCAGTCGGCGAAATCGGCGAAGCGGGCGGCGATGGCGCTGCGATCGATCTCGCGCACGGCAAGCCCGGGCACCAGCGCCCGCGCATCGGCGAGGCTCTGCGTGGCGAACAGGCCCGCCATCTCGGCGCGGGCATCGAGCTCGACGAGGCGCATCGCCCCCTTCTGCTTCTCGTAAAGCGCGAAGGGGCCGGCGAGTGCGCCGATCGCCGGATCAGCCCGCCTCAGACAATCGGTCGCCCAGCGCGGCAGGTTGAGCGCCAGGTAGCGCCGTTCGGGGATCGTTCCGAGGAGCGTTGCCGGCGATGCCGCGCGTGAGAGGTTCGAAGCCATTTTCCGTCCAATCCAGGGAGAGGCTGAGGCCGGCCTCCATCAGGCCCGGTCCGAGCCGCCCCTTTTCCAGTTCCGCCCGCCAGCGCGCCGGCCCCGGCGCCCGGTCGTCGAAGGCGGGCGCGGCGCCGGGTTCGGGGGCAATCCGCCAGCGGAGTTTTGCGGCGCTCGCCTCGCGCTCCCCGCCATAGCGGACCAGCAGGATCGAGGCGCCGCCGCTCGCCGCCCTGAGGCTCAGCCGGCGCGAGGCGGTGAAATCGAGCAGGCGCGGCGCGCCCAGCACTTCGGCAATCACCGCCGCCACGGCGCGGCAGGCAATCGCCTCCTCCACCGCCCAGAGCAGTTCCTCGAGGCCGGCCAATTGCCCCACGATCACCCTTTCGGGCGCCATGCCGAAGCTGGCGAGCCCCGGGCCATAGGGCAGGCCGGTCTCGCGCGCCTCATGAGCGAGCTGCAGCAGCAGGATGGCCGGCCGCGCTTCGGTGAGCAGCCCGCGCGCCAGCCCGAGCGCGAAACCGAGCGCGGCGGTGCCGTCGCGCTGGCTGTCGGCATAGATTTCCTGCAGCAGGCCGGCCGGCGCGGCGAGCGCCGCCTGTCCGCCGGGCTGGGCCGGCAGCGCGACGGCGTCCGCCAGCAGCGGCCGCTTCTCGATGGAAGCGATCCGGCTCCGAAGCCCCGCCAGCCTTTCCCGCCGATCCTGTCCCGCGGCCGCCCGCATGGTGCAAACGTCCTGTTCCCGTGCTGTTCGCTAGAACAAATAGAGAACAATATGGATGCCGAAGAGTCAACGCCAGCCAGCCATTCGGCTGGACTTCGAGCCGGCCGCGCAGCGGCAAAATCCCTCCGGTGGAGGGATTTTAAGCGAGAAGGGTTCTGAGCCGCCTGTGCAAAGGTCCGGTGGACCTTTGCCGGCGAAGAACGCCCGTAGCGCTATGCACGTAGGGCTGGCGGAGGGCTATGCCCGAATGGCGTCGGCCTTTCCGAACCGGCGAAGTAGGGTGCGCGCTGCCCAAGGCCCCCTCACCCGGCCTTCGGCCGACCTCTCCCCCAAGGGAGAGGTGAAAGAGGGGGCACCGCCTCGCCGCCACATCACCTCTCCCTCCGGGGGAGAGGTCGGCGCGTGAGCGCCGGGTGAGGGGGCCTTCTCCGCCAATAAACGGGTGAGGGGCCATGAGGGCTGTGCCCGAATGGCGGTGCGTGTCTTCTGGTATCGCGTTGGCCGGCCGGTTCCGCTATGAGCTTGAGCGGTGGCGTTTCCCAGCAAAGTGCCAGCCACTTTGCCGGATACGCTCTGGAGCCTGTCGCCCGCCGGGATTCCGGCAGTTCAGAAGAATCCATGCCGAGCCGACCCATCCACATCGCCCTCAATTTCAACGACAGATACTGGGCGCTGGCCTATGCGGTCATGCGTTCGGTGTGCCTGTCGAGCCCGGCACGGGCCGAGGTCGTGTTCCATCTCTGCCACGGGCCGCTGGCGGCGGATCATGCCGCGACGCTGGACAGCATCGGCCGGGAGTTCGGGGCGCGGCTCGCCCATTACGATCCGGAGGCCGATGCGGGATTCCGGGAGACGGTCGACCGCCTGCCGGCGACGCGGCGCTTTCCGCGCATCGTCTATGGCCGGCTGCTGCTCGACCGGCTGCTGCCGGGCGAGGTGGAGCGGGTGCTCTATCTCGATTGCGATACCATGGTGCGCCGGCCGGTCGAGGAGCTCTACGATATCGATCTGGGCGGCAATGCTCTGGCGGCGGTCGCCGATCCCTATCACGACGGCATCAAGCTGGGGCGCGATATCCGCACCAAGAAGAGCCCGTTCGATTCGGCCGAGCCCTATTTCAATTCCGGCGTCATGCTGATCGACCTGAAGGCGTTCGCGGCGGCGGACTTGCCGGGGCGGATCGCCGAATTCGCGGCGACGGGCGTGCTCGACCAGCTCTATTTCGACCAAGATATCCTCAATCTGATCTTTGCCGGCAAATGGCTGGAGCTGCCCTGGCGCTTCAATTTGATGCTGCCGCGCAAGGCGCATGAGAGCCTGGGGCCGGTGATCCTGCATTACACCGGCTTCCGCCGGCCCTGGCTGCCCTATTCGGGAGCGGCGTTTTCGCGCACCTACCGGCATGTGATGACCAATGAGGTGTTCCACCGGCAATTGCGCGAGCGCTGGCGCAACTGGCTGGGCGGGCTGGTGGGGCGGGGGTGAGGATGAAGGCTTCGACCGACGGTCCATCGCTCCACATCGCGCTCACCTTCGACGACGGCTTCTGGGCGCCGGCCTATGCCACCATGCGCTCGGTCTGCCTCGCCAGCCGGCGCCGGGGCGACCTCGTCTTCCACCTGTTCCATCGCGGCCTGTCGCCGGCGCATCGGGCAACGCTCGACGCGATCGGCACGGAATTCGGCGCGCAACTGGTCGACTACGACCTCAGCGCGAATGCGGCGTTCAACGGCTTCCTCGCCGGCATGAGCTATCACAAGGCGCTGACCAACCTCGTCTATGCGCGGCTGATGCTCGACCAGCTCATGCCGGCGGGCATTTCGCGCATCCTCTATCTCGATTGCGACATGCTGGTCAGGGCGCCGGTCGAGGAGCTGTTCGCGCTCGACCTCGAAGGCAAGGCGGTGGCGGCGGTGCTCGATCCGCATCGCCACCGGGCCATGCTGGGGTGCGATTTCCGGCAGAATAGCGATCTCTTCAGCTTCGACATGCCCTATTTCAACGCCGGCATGCTGGTCATCGACCGCGCCGCCTTCGCCGCCGCCGACCTGCCCGGCCGCACCCGCGCCTATCACGAGGCGGGCGTATTGGCGCGCACCCAATACGACCAGGCGGTGCTGAACCTCGTCTTCAAGGACAATTGGCTGCCGCTCGATTTCCGCTGGAACCTCATCAATCCGCAGCCGGCGCACGAGAATTTCGAGCCGAAGATCGTCCACTATACCGGGCCGAACAAGCCGTGGCAGCTCTTCAGCCGCGTGGCCTTCGCGCAGGCCTACCGGCACACCATGACCAATGAGGTCTTTTACCGCTACATTCGCGAGCGGCGGCTGCGCCGGCTCAAGCGGCTGGTCGGGCGATAGCGATGGCGCTCCATATCGCGCTCACCTTCGACGATTATTTCTGGGCGCCGGCCTATGCGACCATGCGCTCGGTGTGCCTCGCGACGCTCCGGCGCAAAGAGCTGGTCTTTCATCTGCTGCACTGGCGGCTCGCGGCCGAACACCGCGCGGTGCTTGAGGGGATCGCCGACGAATTCGGCGCACGGCTCGTCGATTACGCTCTCGACGCCGACCCGGAAATCCGGGCGCTGATCGGGCGGCTGCCGGGCACGCGGGGCTTTCCGCCGATGGTCTATGCGCGGCTGCTGCTCGATCGGCTACTGCCGGCCGAAGTGGAGCGCGTGCTCTATCTCGACTGCGACCTTTATGTGCGGGCGCCGGTCGAGCGGCTGATCGAGATGGACCTCCAGGGCAAGGCGCTGGCGGCGGCGCCCGAGCCTGGGCGGCAGCACCTCGTCGCCGGCGACGACATGCGGGCGCGCCAGGGGCCGTTCGATCCGGCGGAGCCCTATTTCAACTCCGGCGTGCTGCTGATCGACCGGGCGACCTGGGGCCGGGCCGATCTGCCGGGATTCCTTGCCGGGCTAGAGGCGAGCGGCGAGCTTCGCAGGCTTTATCACGACCAGGACGTGCTGAATCTGCGCTTCCGGGGCGACTGGCTGATGCTCGATCCGCGCTGGAACCTCACCAAGCCGCATCCGGCGCTCAGGGCGCTGGACCCCTTCATCGTGCACTACACCACGGGCCAGAAGCCCTGGAACGCGCTCGCCTATGTGGCGTTCGGTTCCTCCTACAAGCATGTGATGACGCGAGATGTGCTCGCCCGCTACCGCCGCTATAGAATGGGCGTGTGGCTCAGGCGCCGTTTCGGCGGCAAAGCATAGGCCATAGCGCCGCCGGTCCTTGAGCCGCAGGCCGTCAGCCCCTATCGATTGGGTCTCCCGGAGACAAAAATGTTCGACGCCATCTCCCGCTTCTTTTCCAGTGCCGCCGACCAAGATCTGGCCGACAATGACCCGCGGCTGGCCGTCGCGGTGCTGTTGGTGCATCTGGCGGCGGTGGACGGCACGGTGGACGAAGAGGAAAAGCTCGCGGTGCGGCGGGCGCTGATGGAGTTTTACGGGCTCGAGGAGGATGCCGTGCGCCGGCTGGTGCACGAGGCGCGCCGCAAGGACGCCGAGGCGGTCGATTTCTACCACTTCACCTCGGCACTGTCGGCGCTGCCCGAGGAACAGCGGCTCGCCATCATCCGCATGATGTGGCAAGTGGTTTTCGCCGACAAGAAGAACCATGAGCTCGAGGACAACATGGTCTGGCGCATCGCCGAGCTGATCGGCGTGTCAGCGCGGCAGCGCACGATCCTGCGTAACGAGGTGGCGCGGCGCTGAGCGTGCCGGCAATGCACATTCCCCTCCAAGTCATTCCCGCCCTCCACGTTTATTCCCGCCCGCCAGGTCACCCGCCCTCCACGTCATTCCCGCGAAGGCGGGAATCTCTGTTCGGCGGCGCCGGCGCCCAAACGGAGATCCCCGCCTTCGCGGGGATGACGGAGGAGGGCGAGGATGACGGGGGAGAGGAGGGCCGGATGACCCCATCAGGTCTAGAAAGCAGCGAACTTTCCCGGCTTTTCCGGCTGGTCGTGGCTGCAGTCGAAATCGAAGCCGTGCTTGTCCGCGGCGGCTTCGGCGAGCGCCATGGCGTCGGGATTGGCCTTGGCATCGACAGAAGCGAGGATGCAGGTATTGCCCGGCGCGATACGGGTAACGACCAGTATGTCCGGCTTGTTCGTGCCTTGCGCGGTGAAGCGGAGGATGGCCGCGAAGGCCTTCCAGCCGCCGTCGCGATTGGAAATGCGCCAGTCGATTTCGCCGACCGGCAGATAGCCCTCCGGCAGGAATTGTCCGGCGGCCTTTTCGGTGGTCGAGGCGAGGCCGTAGCTGACGGCTACCTGCTGCTTCTCGCCCCTGAGCATGACGGGAATGCCCTTATAGCCGGGGCAGGCGCGGAGCGTTTCGAAATCATTGGTCGAAACGATGGTGCAGTCGTCGAGCGAAAGCTCGGTCGGCACCGTCATGGTCCCGATGGCGAAGGCCGGCGCGGGCTGTCCGGCGAACAGGGCGGGGATGCAGGCCAATGCGAGCCGCAATAGCCGGGCCCGACGCTTTGGCAGCCGGTGTCCCTTGCCTTCGCCGGGCGTTCCGGGCGAAAAGACGGACACTTGATCGTCCGGGCCGCCTCCCTCGGCGCGGAGGCCAAGCCCTGAATTGCCGCGGTTGCCGCCGCGGGCGCGGTAGCTGCGCCCGCCGGCTCCGCGCGAACATTCGTGAAAGATCGACATGAACATCGACGCCATTCCCATCGGCAAGAACCCGCCCGACGACCTCAACGTGATCATCGAAGTACCGCTCGGGGGCGAGCCGATCAAATACGAGATCGACAAGGAGTCGGGTGCGCTCTTCGTCGACCGCTTCCTTTACACCCCGATGCGCTATCCCGGAAATTACGGCTTCATTCCGCATACGCTGTGCGGGGACGGCGATCCGCTCGACGCCCTGGTGATGAATTCGCGGCCGCTAGTGCCGGGCGCCGTGGTGCGCTGCCGGCCGGTGGGCGTGCTGTTCATGGAGGACGATGGCGGGACGGACGAGAAAATCCTCGCCCTGCCGGTGCACAAGCTCACCGCCATGTACGACAATGTCCACGATATCGGGGACGTGCCGCCGATCCAGATCGAGCGGATCAAGCATTTCTTCGCCCATTATAAGGATCTCGAGCCCGGCAAATGGGCCAAGATTTCGGGCGTGGGCGACGTCGGCGATGCCCACCGCATCATCCTGGAATCGATCGAACGGGCGAGGAAATAGCCCTGTCCACTCGCGGCCAGGGCCGGATCGTCCTGCTCAACGGCGCACCGCGCTCGGGCAAGTCCTCGATCGCGGCCGCCATCGCCCGGAGCTTTCCCGGCCTTTGGGTGGCGCTCGGCGTCGATGCGATGATGGCGATGACGCCCGAGCGCTTCCGGCCCGGCATCGGGCTCCGGCCGGGTGGCGAGCGGCCGGAGCTCGAGCCCGCCGTGGCCAGCCTCTATGCGGGGCTGTTCGATGCGATTGCGGGGTTCAGCCGCAACGGCATCAATGTCGTGAGCGATCTCGGCATTCACGATTTCTATGCCCGGCCGCTCGGCATCTGGGGCGAGATGGAGAGGCGGCTCGGCGGCCTGCCGCTGCTCAGGGTCGGGGTGACCTGTCCGATCGAGACGATCATGGCGCGGCGCAATGCCGATCCGCAGGGCGGATTCTACGCGGCGGGCGAAGGCGTGCCGGCGCCCGTGCAGCGCTGGCAGGAGGCGGTGCATGCCGGCAAGACCTATGACCTCGTCGTCGATACCGGCGCCATGAGTCCGGAGGCGTGCGCCGCGGCGATCCGGGCCCGGCTCCCCTAATGTCCCATCATCGGCGCGTCCGGCTGTTCGGCGGGGCGGCGGATGAAGAAGGCGGCGGCGAGGGCGAAGATCGAAATCACCGCGCCGCAGAAGAAAGCGGCGGTGATACCCCCCGATTGCGCATCGAGCGCCGCGGTGCCGGCCGTGCCGAGAGTTGCGGCCCGGCCCGACATGATCGCCACGAACAGCGCCACGCCCGCCGCGCCCGCGATCTGCTGGATCGAGCCGAGGATGGCACTGCCATGCGAGTAATATTGCGGGGGAAGCGAGGAGAGGCTGACGGTAAACAGCGGCGTGAACAGGAAGGCGAAGCCGATGCTGATCACCAGATGGCCGCCGAGGATGAGCCACACCGAAGTATGCGGCCCGAGCAAGGTCATGGCCCAGAGCACGACGGAAACGACCGCCATGCCGAAGACGATGAGCGGCGTGGGGCCGAGCCGGTCATAGAGCCGGCCGACCCAGGGGCCGAGCAGGCCCATCAGCAGGCCGCCGGGCAGGAGCAGCAGGCCCGTCCTCAGCGTGTCGAGCCCAAGCACGTTCTGCAGATAGATCGGCAGCAGGATGATCATGCCGAACATGGACATCATGGCGATCGCCATCATCGCGACGGAGACCGCGAAATTTCGCGAGCTGAACGTGCGCATGTCGAGGAGTGGGGCGTCGCGCCGCTGCAGCGCCACCTGCCGGAGCACGAAGACCACCATCAAGGCCAATCCGAAGACGAGCGGAATCCAGCCAGGGACCGGCGCATCCGGCAGGCCGAGATTGGAGAGGCCATAGACCAGCCCGCCGAAGGCGAAGGCCGAGAGCACCACCGAGAAAATGTCGAGCGGGGCCTCTTTCGGCGCCGTGACGTTGACCATGCGCCGGGCGCCCAGGGCGAGCGCGACCAGGGCGATCGGCAGCACCAGCAGGAACAGCCAGCGCCATGGCAATATGGCAAGGATCAGGCCGGCCACGGTGGGGCCGATGGCGGGCGCCACCGACATGACGATGGAGATGTTGCCCATGGTGCGGCCGCGCGATTCGGGCGGCACCAGCGTCATGACCGTGGTCATCAGCAGCGGCATCATGATGGCGGTGCCGGAGGCCTGCACGATGCGGGCGAGGACCAGCACGCCGAGGCTCGGCGACAGCGCGGCGAGCAGGGTGCCGAGGCTGAACAGCGTCATCGCCGTCATGAAGATGGGCCGGGTGTTCAGGCGCTGCAGCAGGAAGCCGGTCACCGGAATGACCACCGCCGTCGTGATGAGGAACGCCGTGGTCAGCCACTGAGCCGCGCTCGCCGTCACGGCGAAGCTCGCCATGAGCGGCGGAATGGCAACGTTCATGATCGTCTCGTTGAGGATCACGACGAAGGCGGAGACGAGCAGGATGTTGATTACGAGGCGGTTGCGCGCCGCGTGGTCCGGGGCGTCGGATTTGTCCGGCGCAGCCGGGGCCAGATCGAGGGCTTCGGAGGTCATTTGTACCTGCTCTGGTTCGGTTCGGGGCCGTCGCCCAGGAAAGGGGGCGTGACTAGCAGAACGGCGCGACAGCGGAAAGACAGTTGCATGATGTCCGCCGTGCCCGATCCTCTGTGTCCTCGACGTATGGACTGCCGGCCGATCGACAAGGCCTCGCAAAATAGTTCAGCGATTTTGTGGAGCGACTTGTCCTGCGGGCCGCAGCGAAGCCGATAGCACTGGCAGCAGGGTAAGGCCTCGCTCCGGGCCGGGATAAATCGGCATGGAGGCTGGAACCGCGGCGGCGGCCCGGCGATTGATCCTTGGCCGGTTCACCCTGGGGAGCCCGCGACATGCGAAACCTGCTGGCCCTGACCATCCTCATCGCTTCGATCCAGCCGGTCGCCGCAGCGGATTGTACGCCCGGCACCTGGCGCAATGCGGCACCCTTGCCGCAGAGCCGCTCCGAGGTCACGGCGGCGACGGACGGGCGGCAGATCTATCTCGTCGGCGGCATGACCACGCGGCCGAACATCGACCTCACCACCATCTACCATTACGATCCGGCGGCCGACCGCTGGAGCGAACTCGGCCATCTCGACAGCACGGTGAACCATACCGGGGCGGTCGTGCTCGGCGGCAAGCTCTATGTGATCGGCGGCTATGGCCCGCCCAATAACGGGCCGATCAACCGCGTCCGCGTCATCGACCTTCAGACAGGCAAGCTCAGCAACGCAGCGCCCATGCCCACGGCGCGGGGCGCGCTGGTGGCGGTGGTGCTCGACGGGAAAATCCACGCTTTGGGCGGCACGACGGACAAGAGCGTCGCGACGCACGAAGTCTACGATCCGGCGACCAACACATGGCGCGAAGCGGCGCCGATGAAAGTGCCGCGCAACCACCTCGCGGCGGCGGCTTTCGACGGCAAGATTTATGCCTTTGGCGGGCGCGACGAGAAGACCATGCTGCTCGATGCGGCGGAAGCCTATGATCCCAAGACCGATAGCTGGACCGACGTCGCGCCGCTCCCCACCGGCCGGTCCGGGATTGGGGCGGCGGTGGTCGGGGACGAGATCGTGGTGTTCGGCGGCGAAGTGTCGGGGCCGGTGACGCACACCTTCGCCAATGCCGAGGCATATGACCCGAAGACGAACAAATGGAAAGAACTGCCCCGCATGCCGACCGCCCGGCACGGGCTCGGCGTCGCGGCGGTGGGCGACAGCATCTATGTGATCTCCGGCGGGCCGCAGCCGGGGCTGACGGACAGTACGGTCAACGAGGTGCTGTGCATGGCCGGCCAGTAGGCCGGACCGGCGCCGGGCGGGGAGGTAGGGTCACTGCATAACAGAGATTCTCGCTTTCGCGGGAATGACGAAGCGGCTGGGGCGGAGCCTATCCGCCTTGCATTGCGGCGTCGTCAGTGCGCGCTATGATTCCGGCCTCCGCCGGAATGACGTGGGGATGGGGCGACGTCCTGCCGAATTCCACCGTGTCATTCCGGCGAAGGCCGGAATCCAGTCCGGGCAGAGGCGTGGGTTCTCGAGCGCCGGTCCCCTCGCCCCAGAGGGGCGAGGGTCCGTCGTGTTTCGCCCGTGGCCTCAATGTCCCGCAAGCACCGCGAGGATCAGCAAGGCCACGATGTTGGTGATCTTGATCATCGGGTTCACGGCGGGGCCGGCGGTGTCCTTGTAGGGATCGCCGACGGTGTCGCCAGTCACCGAGGCCTTGTGGGCGTCGGAGCCCTTGTAGTGGGTGACGCCGCGGCTGTCGGTGAAGCCGTCCTCGAAGCTTTTCTTGGCATTGTCCCAGGCGCCGCCGCCCGCCGTCATGGAGACGGCGACGAAGAAGCCGGTGACGATGACGCCCATCAGCATGGCGCCGAGCGAGGAGAAGCCCGAGGCCTTGCCGGCGATCCAGGAGATGACCAGGAACACCACGATGGGCGAGAGCACCGGCAGCAGGGACGGCACGATCATTTCGCGGATGGCGGCGCGGGTCAGCATGTCGACGGCGCGGCCGTAATCCGGCTTGTCGGTGCCTTCCATGATGCCCGGCTTTTCCTTGAACTGACGCCGCACCTCGACCACCACCGCCTGCGCGGCGCGGCCGACGGCGGTCATGGAGAGGCCGCCGAAGAGGAAGGGTAGCAGCCCGCCGAACAGCAGGCCGACCACGACGTAAGGATCGGCCAGCGAGAAGGAGAGCGTGCCGAGGCCCGAGAAGAAGCTGTTCGGGGCGGCGGCGCTCGAGAAGAAGTTCAGGTCCTGGGTATAGGCGGCAAAGAGCACCAGCGCGCCGAGGCCGGCCGAGCCGATGGCATAGCCCTTGGTCACGGCTTTGGTGGTGTTGCCCACCGCGTCGAGCGCGTCGGTATTGTGGCGCACTTCGCTGGGGAGGCCCGCCATTTCGGCAATGCCGCCGGCATTGTCGGTGACCGGGCCGAAGGCGTCGAGGGCCACGATGATGCCGGCGAGCGCCAGCATGGTCGCAACCGCAACGGCGATGCCGAAGAGGCCGGCGAGGTTATAGGTGACGATGATGCCGGCGATGATGACGAGGGCCGGGAGAGCCGTCGCTTCGAGCGAGACGGCGAGGCCCTGGATGACATTGGTGCCGTGGCCGGTGACCGAGGCTTCGGCGATCGAGTTCACCGGGCGGCGGCCGGTGCCGGTATAATATTCGGTGATGACGATGATGAGCCCGGTGATGACGAGGCCGACCACGCCGCACCAGAACAGGCTCCAGGGCGTGAAGGCCTTGGCTTCCGTCCCGAGCGGCACGTCGAGCCCGCCGAAGACGAGGGCGAGGACGGGCAGGAGCAGGATCAGCGACAGGACGCCGGTCGCGATCACGCCCTTGTAGAGCGCGCCCATGATGTTGTTGGAGGCGCCGAGGCGGACGAAGAATGTGCCGATGATCGAGGTCAGCACGCAGGCGCCGCCGATGGCGAGGGGCAGCACCATGCCGGGGAGCTTATAGGCATCCGGCAGCACGATGGCGGCAAGCACCATGGTGGCGACGATGGTCACCACATAGGTTTCGAACAGGTCCGCCGCCATGCCGGCGCAGTCGCCGACATTGTCGCCCACATTGTCGGCGATGGTCGCGGGGTTGCGCGGATCGTCCTCGGGAATGCCGGCTTCGACCTTGCCCACCATGTCGCCGCCGACATCGGCGCCCTTGGTAAAGATGCCGCCGCCGAGACGGGCGAAGATCGAGATCAGCGAGGCGCCGAATGAGGTCGCGACCAGGGCGTCGATGACGGTGCGGTCGGTGGGCTTCATGCCGAGCCCGAAGACCAGCACGACGAAATAGAGCGTGACGCCGAGGAGGCCGAGGCCGGCAACCAGCAGGCCGGTCACCGCGCCCGATTTGAAGGCGAGGCCGAGGCCGTCGCCCAGCGATTTGGTGGCGGCCTGCGCCACGCGCACATTGGCGCGCACGGAGACGTTCATGCCGATGAAGCCGGCGGCGCCGGAAAGCACGGCGCCGATCAGGAAGCCGATCGCCGCATAGACGCCGAGAAAGATCAGGGCGAGGATGAAGATCACGACCCCGACAATGCCGATGGTGGTATATTGCCGCCTGAGATAGGCGGAGGCGCCCTCGCGCACCGCAGCCGAGATTTCCTGCATGCGGGCCGAGCCGGCATCCGCGGCGAGCAGGCTGCGCGTGGTCACGATGCCGTAGACAATCGACAGCGCTCCGCAGATCACGATCAGCCAAAGTAGCAAAGTCATGAAACTGTCCCTCGTTTTTCTGTAGTTCTACAGGCCTGAGGGACATCCTTTCCGGCCGGCGTCTTGCTGCGCCGATCCGGCCTCCTTGCCCCCCAAGGATAGCGGCAGGTTAAGGCGCGCGCCCTGCTTCGGCAACGGGGTTCGCAGATGTCGAGGGGGCTTTTACTTGCCCAATCGGCCGGCGCGGGCGGCGAGGTCTTGCGGATCGCCGGCAACGGCCAGAGTCTTGAGCCGCGCGGTGGCGCCGGCGGTCAGTTCCACGGCATTTTTCGGCAGGTCGAACGCCCTGGCGACAAGCGCGATCACCGCAGCATTGGCCTTGCCGCCATCGGGAACGGCCCGGACGCGGACGCGGAGCACCTCGCTGCCGTCGTCACGCGTTTCAGGCCCGTCGATCCGGTCGAGGCCGGCATTGGGCGTCACGCGGAGATGGATCACGAGGCCGGCGGCCGTCTGCCGCCAGAAGCTTTCGGCCATGGCTCAGTCCAACCCGCCGATCGTCCTGGCCAGCACGTCGACATAGCGGTCGCCATTGGCGAAGAGCCAGTCGTAGGCTTGCGGCCAGGTTGCGGGATCGCGGATGGCGAGCGGCAGCGCCGTGACAAAGGGAAAGCGCGGATCGCCGAGCTCCGCATCGAGCGTGAGGCCGAGCGAAAAAGCGGGGAGTTGCGCCGCCGTTTCCGGGCAGGGAATGCCGCGCTGGCCGCGCACGAACACGCCGACGCTGTGATTGGTGATGCAGTAGGAGACCACCAGTTCGGTGCCCGGCACGTCGCGCCAGCGCGAAAAGGTGTTGCCCCAGCGCAGGGGCAGTTGCGGGAAGCGTGCGGCGAAGCCGTCGAAAAAGCGGCGCCGCTCGCGGTCGTTCTGCGGCGCGATGGCGACCGCGCCCCGCATCAGAAGACGTTGGGATAGACGTAGCGGTAGATGACCTGCTCGATGAAGTAGATCAGGATGAAGACGATCAGCGGGCTGAGGTCGAGGCCGGAGAAATTGGGCAGGTTACGGCGGATCGGCCGCAAGACGGGATCGGTCAGCTGGTTGAGCACGCGCCAGACCTGGGCGACGAACTGGTTGCGCGTATTGACGACGTTGAACGAGATCAGCCAGCTCATGATGATCATGGCGAGCATGACATACCAATAGAGCTGCAGGATCAGCATGATGACGTCGAGCAGCGCGCGCATGAATATCCCCCGTTGACGTGCGGCCTTATCTAGGCGTTCGTTGTCGCCGCGGCAAGGCGGGTTCGCAAGCTCGCGCCGGCGGTTAGCCGCGGTCGAAGCCATCGGGGAAAGCATGATCTACGAATTGCGCGTCTATTCCTGCGTTTCCGGCCGGCTGCCGGCACTGCTCAGGCGCTTCGAGCAGCACACGCTGCGGATCTGGGAAAAGCACGGCATCAGGCAGGCGGGGTTCTGGACCACGCTGGTCGGGCCGGCGAGCAACGACCTCACTTATCTCCTCGCCTGGGACTCGATGGCCGAGCGGCAGGCGCGCTGGAGCGCCTTTATCGCCGATCCGGAATGGATCGCGGCCAAGGCGGAGAGCGAGAAGGACGGCGCAATCGTCGCCAATGTGGCCAACTCGTTTCTCGCGCCTACGGCGTTTTCGAGCGTCAAATAGCTAATGCAGCGCGGCCTCGAGGCGGCGGAGCTTGTCGGGATTGCGCATGATGTAGATCGCGACGATCTCGCCATTGCGGATATCGAGCGCGGTGGTCTGCAGTTCGCCGTCCCCTTCGCGGGTGACGAAGCCGGGCAGGCCGTTGATCATGCCGTAGCGCACGAGCTCGGAGGGCCGGCTGCGGATCAGCGTCGCCAGCCGATCGAGGAAGGCGAGCACGGCCTCGCGGCCGATCAGCGGCTCGGGGCCGGCCGGGCGCTTGCCGCCGCCATCGGCGACGAAGGTCACGTCGGCGGCGAGCATGGATTTGAGGTGGCCCAGATCGCCGCTCTGGGCGGCATCGAAAAAGGCCGAGGCGAGGTCGAGCCCGCGCTGCCGGTCGACGGCGAAGCGCGGGCGGTCTTCATGCACGTGCTGGCGGGCGCGGGCGGCGAGCTGCCGGGCGGCCGCCATATCCCGGCCGATGGCGGCGGCGATTTCCTCGAAGGCCATGCCGAACACGTCGTGCAGCAGGAAGGCGGCGCGTTCGAGCGGCGAGAGCCGTTCGAGCGCCATCATCAGGGGCAGGGTGACGTCGCTCTCGACGTCCTCGTCGGTTTCGAGCACCGGCTCGGGCAGCCAGGGGCCGATATAGGTCTCCCGCCGGCGCCGGGCGGAGTGGAGGAGGTCGAGGCAGAGCCGGGTAACGGTGCGCACCAGATAGGCCTCGGGTTCGGCCACGCGCTCGCGCTCGGTGCCGAGCCAGCGCAGGAAGGCGTCCTGCACCACATCCTCGGCATCGGCGAGCGAGCCCAGCATGCGGTAGGCCACGCCGATGAGGCGCGGCCGCGCCGGCTCGAAGCTCGCCGCGGCATCCGCGCGAGCGTCCTCCTCCCCGGCGTTCATCAGGCCGCCCGGCGGTCTTCGGCGGCCGCCGGCGGCACGACGGCGAAGCCGATATTGAGCCGGTTGAAGCTGTTGATGACGCCGATCATCATGTTGAGCTGCACCTGCTCTTCGGGCGTGAATTCGGCCGCGACGAGCTCATAGGCATCGTCCATGTCGCGCCGGTCCATCCTGGTCAGCGCCTCGGTCCAGGCGATCGCGGCCCGCTCGCGCCGGGAATAGAGCGGCGATTCGCGCCAAGCATCGAGCTGGTAGAGGCGCGCCTCGGTCTCGCCTGTCGCCCGCGCCTCGCGGGTGTGCCAGACGAGGCAGCCGGCACAGCCATTGATCTGCGATGCCCGGGTCTCGACCAGAATGAGAAGGCTCCTCTCGAGCCCCAGCCCCGCGACGGCGTTGCCGTAGTCGATGAGCAGCTGAATGGGATTGCCGGCCACGGCATAGGGATTGATGCGCGTCGTCATCATCGTCTCCATTGTCTCGAACGCTTACGAGAACAAGACGAGATAGCGACGGCCGATGTGACATGCCCGGCGACTTTTTTCGCCGGGCACCGATTACGCGCTGGCCTTGGCGCGGAACTGCTTCTTGCGCTCGTTGGGGTCGAGCCAGATCTTGCGCAGGCGGATCGATTTGGGCGTCACTTCGACATATTCGTCGTCGGCGATATAGCCCAGCGACTGCTCGAGGGTGAGTTTCTTGGGCGGGGTCAGCCGCACCGCCTCGTCCTTGGAGGTGGTGCGGATATTGGTGAGCTGCTTGCCCTTGAGGGCGTTGACTTCGAGGTCGTTGTCGCGGACGTGCTCGCCCACGATCATGCCCTCGTAAATCTCGTCGCCGGGATCGATCATGATCGGCCCGCGCTCCTCGAGGTTCCACAGCGCGTAGGCCACGGCCTGGCCGGTGCCGTTGGAAATCAGCACGCCGGTGCGGCGGCCGGGGAGCGCGCCCTTATAGGGCTGATATTCGTGGAACAGGCGGTTGAAGATCGCCGTGCCGCGGGTATCCGAGATCAGTTCCGGCTGGTAGCCGATGAGCGAGCGGGTCGGCACGTAGAAGCGGAGCCGCGTGCGGCCGGTGCCAGAGGGGCGCATGTCGACGAGGTCGCCCTTGCGCTCGGTGAGCTTCTGCACCACGGCGCCGGAATATTCCTCGTCGACGTCGATGATGACTTCCTCGATCGGCTCGAGCTTCTGCCCGTTCTCTTCCTTGAGCACGACGCGCGGACGGCCGATGGTGAGCTCGAAGCCCTCGCGGCGCATATTCTCGATGAGCACGGCAAGCTGGAGTTCGCCGCGGCCGGCGACTTCGAAGCTGTCGGAATCGGTGCCTTCGGTGACACGGATCGCCACATTGCCTTCCGCCTCGCGCAGCAGGCGCTCGCGGATGACGCGCGACTGCACCTTGTCGCCTTCGCGCCCGGCCAGCGGGCCGTCATTGATGCGGAAGGTGACCGACAGCGTCGGCGGGTCGATCGGCTTGGTGTTGAGCGGCTCCGTAACCGAGGGTGCCGCGATGGTGTTGGCAACCGTGGTGTCCTCGAGGCCGGCAATGGCGACGATGTCGCCCGCCTCGCCGACGTCGATCGGCGTGCGCTCCAGACCGCGGAAGGCGAGGACCTTGGAAATGCGGCCCTTCTCGATCTCCTTGCCGTCGCGGCTCAGCGAGTGCACGGCGTCATTGGCGCGCACGGCGCCCGAGGTGATGCGGCCGGTCAGCACGCGGCCGAGGAAGGGATTGCGCTCGATGGTGGTGACGAGCATGCGGAACGGCCCCTGTTCCACCTTGGGCTCGGGCACGTATTCGATAACCTTGTCGAGCAGCGGGCCCATGGAATCGCGGGCGCCGTCGGGCGTCTCCGCCATCCAGCCATTGCGACCCGACCCGTAAAGCACGGGGAAATCGAGCTGCTCGGAGGTGGCATCGAGCGCAATGAAGAGATCGAAGATTTCTTCCAGCACTTCGAGGTGCCGTTCGTCCGGCCGGTCGATCTTGTTGATGGCGACGATGGGACGGAGGCCCTGCGCCAGCGCCTTGCCGAGCACGAATTTGGTCTGCGGCATCGGCCCTTCGGAGGCGTCGACCAGGATCACCACGCCGTCGACCATGGAGAGAATGCGCTCCACCTCGCCGCCGAAATCGGCGTGGCCGGGCGTATCCACGATGTTGATGCGGGTGTCCTTCCAGACCAGCGAGGTTACCTTCGCCAGGATGGTAATGCCGCGCTCGCGCTCCAGATCGTTCGAATCCATGGCGCGCTCCTCGACGCGCTGGTTCTCGCGGAAGGAGCCGGATTGCTTCAGCAGGACGTCGATGAGCGTGGTCTTGCCATGGTCAACGTGGGCAATGATCGCGATGTTGCGCAGCGCCATTGTAAAGGAGCCAGTTCTGATAGGGAAATTGTCGAGGCTGCAGATAGTCGAGCCGTGTGTAAAACTCAAGACAGCACCCGCGCATGCCAGCCATTCCCAGCCATTCGGCTGGACCGATTTTTCGCTGTGGGCAGGTAGAGAGCCCGTTGCCCATGGTTCGACAGGCTCACCATGAGGTCGGTGGAATTGGGCGGACGTCCAATTCCGAGCTACCCCGGACCGCCCTCCCCACCTCATCCTGAGCCTGTCGAAGGATGGGCAACGCGCTCTCCACCTGCCCACAATGAAAAACCCGCCATTCGGGCATAGCGCTCATGGCCTTCTCGCCTAAAATCCCTCCACCGGAGGGATTTTGCCGCTGTGCGGCCGGCTCGAAGTCCAGCCGAATGGCTGGCTGGCTAGGCGCGGCGGCGGCGGAGGCGGGTGATGTTGCCGGCGGTGATCGGCTTGAGGTCGGCGGAAAAGCCGCGGCCGCCGGTCGATTCCAGCAGGGTGGCGACGGCTTCGGGCGCGATGGGCGGGGAGAACAGGAAGCCCTGGATTTCGTCGCAGCCCTGGGTGCGCAGGGCCTTGAGCTGGTCCTCGGTCTCGACGCCCTCGGCGGTCATCGACATGCCGAGGCTGTGGCCGAGCCCGATGACCGCCTTGATGATGGCGAGGCTCTCGGCGTTGCGCGAGAGGTCGCGCATGAAGGAGCGGTCGATCTTGATCTTGTCGAAGGGGAAGCTGCGCAGATAGCTCAGCGAGGAATAGCCGGTGCCGAAATCGTCGAGCGCGACGCGGATGCCGAGCTGGCGCAGGCGGTGCAGCGTCCCCAGGACCTGTTCGGAATCGTTGAGCAGGAGGGATTCGGTGATTTCGAGCTCGAGCCGCCCGGGCGCCAGCCCCGCTTCGGCGAGCGCCGACTGCACCAGTTCGACGAGCCGGGGATTACGGAACTGCACCGGCGACATGTTGACGGCGACGCGGGCCTCGCCGCGCCAGCCGGTGGCGATGCGGCAGGCCTCGCGCAGCACCCATTCCCCGATCTGTACGATCAGGCCGGTTTCCTCGGCGACCGGGATGAATTCGACCGGCGAGACGAGGGCGCCGTCCTGCTCCCAGCGCAGCAGCGCCTCGAAGCAGGTGACGCGGTTCTCCTTTAGCCCGACCAGCGGCTGGAACACCACGCGGAACTCGTCGCGCTCGAGCGCCGTGCGCAGGCCCGCCTCGATGCGGCGGCGGCGCTGCAGGACGGCGTCCATGCCCGGCTCGAAGAAATGATAGGTGGAGCGGCCGTCGCTCTTGGCGCGGAAGCAGGCGAGGTCGGCATTCTTGAGCAGGGCGTCGGCGGTGCTGCCGTCGCCGGGCGCCATGGCGATGCCGATGCTGGCGCCGATATTGACCTGCTGCCCGTCGAGGCGGAACGGGCCCGCGACGGCGCCGACGATGCGCTCGGCAATGCGGGCGGGCTCGTCGGGGTCGGCAACGGGGCGCAGCAGGATGGCGAACTGGTCGGCGCCGAGCCGCGCCAGCAGGTCGGTGTCGCGCGTGGCGCTGCGGAGGCGGGCCGCCACCTGCTTGAGCACGGCGTCGCCCATGGCGTGGCCGAGGGTATCGTTGATGGCCTTGAAATGGTCGAGGTCGATGAACAGCACCGCGACGGTTTCGCCGCGGGCGATGAGGGTTTCCGCGCTCGCGACCTCGCCCAGGAAATGCATGCGGTTGGGCAGGTCGGTCAGCGGGTCATGGCGCACCAGATGGGTGATGCGCGCCTCGCGTTCGAGCTGCTCGGTGATGTCCTCGTGCGTGGTCACCCAGCCGCCGTCCTTCATCGGGTGGTGCTGCAGCAGGATGCTGCGGCCGCCGAGCTGGTTGACGCTTTTGGTGAATTCGCGGCGCTCATTGGCATCGCGGCGCCAGCGGAGATAGCTTTCGCGGTCCCGGACGCTGCTCATGCCGTGCTCGAAGAGGTAGGCGAGGATGTCCTTATGGAGCGCGCCGGGCTTCAGATATTGCTTCGGCAGATCGTAGATGCGCTGGTAGGCGGTGTTGCAGATGACCAGCCGGCCCTCGGCATCGAACATGCTGAGGCCCTGCGAGATGTTGTTGACCGCCGCGTCGAGCCGCAGGTTCTGCCGCTCGAGTTCCGCCTTACGCCGATAGAGGATTTCGGCGCGGGCGATGTCGTCGGTCACATCCTCATGGGTGATCACCCAGCCGAGGCCGGGGGAGAACGCATGGGCGGTTTCGATAATACGGCCGCCGGCGAGCACCTCGCGGCTCTTGGCACGCATGCCGCCGCGATTGGCCAGCAGCTCGCGGCGGTAGGAGTCGAGGAATGCTTCCGGCGTCTCATCGGGATGGTTGCCCTGCTCGGCGCTGTAGCGGACGATTTCTTCGAGCGTCATGCCGCGGTGCAGCCGCGCAGGATTGAAATTATAAATGTCGCAGTAGTGGCGGTTCCACAGCGCGAGCCGGAAGTCGCTATTCCATACGCAGAAGCCGTAGGGGATATTTTCCAGCGCCGCATCGAGCAGCAGCGCTTCGTCCGTAATGATCGCTGGTCCGGCCATTTTGTCTCAAACCCGATATCGCCGATATTTTCTTCCCAGCGTGACAGAAACTAGAAGCAGGGCCTTAAAGTCCGCTTAAGGCGCGCCTGGGGACCTCTCCCGATCCGCCCGCCATGGTTTGCAGCAGGGCGTCGACGCTCGAGGCCGGAAGCGGGGCCGAGAACAGGAAGCCCTGCACTTCCTCGCAGCCCTGGGCGCGCACCGCGGCGAGCTCTTCCTCGGTTTCGATGCCCTCGGCGGTGGTGGCGAGGCCAAGGCTGCGCGCCAGGGCGATCATGGCGGTGACGACGGCCATGGAATCCTCGCCGTCGAGCAGATGACGCACGAAGGAGCGGTCGATCTTCACCTTGTCGAAGGGGAAGCGCTTGAGGTGGCGCAGCGAGGAATAGTCCGAGCCGAAATCGTCGAGCACGATCCTGACGCCCATGGCATGGAGCCGGGCGAGGGTGGCGAGCGTCGCCTCGGGGTCGGCGAAAAGCAGCTGCTCGGTGATCTCGAGCTCCAGCCGGCCGGGCGGCAGGCCGGCCTCGGCGAGCGCCAGCCGCACGCTGTCGACGAGGCCCCGGTGCTTGAACTGCACGGTCGAGAGGTTGACAGCGATCCGCACCGGATCGGGCCAGGCCATGGCGGCGCGGCAGGCCTCCTGCAGCACCCATTCGCCGATCTGCACGATCATGCCGGTTTCCTCGGCGAGGGGAATGAATTCGGCGGGCGGGATGAGGCCGCGCTCCGGGTGGTCCCAGCGCAGCAGCGCTTCGAGGCCGGCGATACGGTTGTCGGCGAGGTTGAACAGCGGCTGGAAGACCAGGCGGAACTGGTCGCGCGCCAAGGCGTCGCGCAGGCCGAATTCGAGAGCGCGGCGGCTGCGCAGCGCGTCGTCCATGCCCTGCTCGAAGAAGCGGTAGGCGCCGCGCCCCTCGCCCTTGGCCTTGTAGAGCGCAAGGTCGGCGTTCTTGAGCAGGGTGTCCGGATCGTTGCCATCCGGCGGGGCCATGGCGATGCCGACGGAGGCGCCGATCAAGATCTGGTTGCCGTCCACCGTCATCGGCTGGGCCACCGACTTGACGATGCGGTCGGCGATGCGGGCCGCCTGGCGCGGGCTGTCGAGCGGCCCCACCAGCAGGGCGAATTCGTCGCCGCCGATGCGGGCCACCACGTCGGTTTCGCGCGACGCCTCCCGCATGCGGCGCGCCACCTCGATCAGCACGGCGTCGCCCACGGCGTGGCCGAGCGTGTCGTTGACGTCCTTGAAGCGATCGAGATCGACCTGCAGCACGGCCATGACCTCGCCGCGCCGGATGCGGGCGTCGATCTTGTCCATCTCCTCGCGGAAGAGCACGCGGTTGGGCAGGTCGGTAAGGGCGTCGTGGCGGGCGAGGTGCCGGATGGTTTCCTCGTCGCGATGCTGCTCGGTCACGTCCTCATGGGTCGACAGCCAGCCGCCGCCGGGCATGGGGCGGTGCAGGATGGCGATGACCCGGCCATTCTCCATCTTGACGTTCTGCTTGAAGATGCGGCCGGCATCGATCACCGCGCCCAGCATCTCGAAGCGCGCCTTGGGATCGGCGATGGAGACCATGCCGGAGCGGGCGCCGTCCTCCAGCATGTCCCAGAAGGAGGTGCCGGGCCGCGTCAGATGCTCGGGCAGGCTGTACATCTCGGCATATTGCCGGTTGCAGACGATGAGGCGGTTGTCGGCATCGAACATGGAGATGCCGTGCAGCATGTTGTTGATGGCCGCATCGAACCGGATGTTCTGCACCTGCAGCTCGAGCGTGCGGGCGCGAAGAAGTTCCTCGCGCTGCTGCTGCTCGGTAATGTCCTGATGGATGGAGACCCAGCCGCCATCGGCGATGGGCTGCTGCATGACGGAGATGATGCGGCCGTGCTCGCGCTCGATATAGCGCACCGGCCGGTCGTGCTCGCCGGCGATCTTCAGCCGGTTCGAAACGAAGCGATCGGGCTGTTCGCCATCGGGGATGGCGCCGTGGGCGGCGCGGTAGCGCAGGATTTCCTCGATATGGACGCCCGGCACCAGCAGGTCGGGCGGCAGGCCGTACATTTCGGCGAACATGTCGTTGCAGATGACGAGCCGCTGGTCGGGGCCGAACAGGCACATGCCCTGCGGCATGTTGGATACGGCGGCCTCGAAGCGGAGATTCTGTTGCGCCAGCGCCTTTTCGCGCGCCTGCGCCAAAATCTTGGTCTCATGCTCGAGGGTGATGTCCTGGTGGAGCGCCACCCAGCCCAGGCCCGGCATGCGGTCGATGGTCGAGCGGATCATGCGGCTGTCGTTGCGATGCTCGAAGACCCGGGTGCCGGGTTCGTGGTCGTAGCGCTCGAGGTAGAGCGCGTAGATGTCGTCGGCGGAGCGGCCCTCATGCCGGCCCAGGGCGGCATTGAGCTCGGCCAGCTCGCGCAGCGTCATGCCGGCATAGTCACGGTCGAGGGGGAGGCGAAAAAGCGCCAGATAGGCGCGATTGGTCACCACGAGCCGCAATTGCTCGTCCCACACGCAAAAGCCGTGCGATGTCTGCGCCAAAGCAGCGGCCATAAGCGGTGCAGCCTCGCCCTCCCCAGGCGACAACTCGTCCATGTTTCGCGTCCCGTGGAAGCCCAGGCGGATCGGGCTCGTTTCGTCAGCCGGGAAGGCGAAATATGCCCCGGCGCGTCCTGGCGCCGAGACTGGTCTATCGGACTAAATGGCCGGTTAAATCCGGCTGCGGCAATCGAGCGATCGCTTAATCAATGCTTGCGGGCGCGCGCCGCGAAGGTCTTGAGCCTCAGGCCGGTGAGCCGGATGAAGCCTTCGGCGTCGTGATGGTCATAGGCGACCGCCCCTTCCTCGAAGGTCACCAGGTCCATCGAATAGAGCGAATAGGGCGAGGTGCGCGAAACCACATAGGCCGAGCCCTTGTAGAGCTTGAGGGTGACCTCGCCGGTGACGAATTCCTGGCTCCTGTCGATCGCCGCCTGCAGCATGTCGCGCTCGGGCGAATACCAGAGGCCGTTATAGATGAGCTCGGCATAGCGCGGCATGAGCTCGTCCTTGAGATGGCCCTGGCCGCGATCGAGCGTGATCTGCTCGATGCCGCGATGGGCATGGAGCAGGATGGTGCCGCCGGGGGTCTCGTAGATGCCGCGGCTCTTCATGCCGACGAAGCGGTTTTCGACCATGTCGAGCCGGCCGATGCCGTGCCTGCCGCCGAGCTCGTTGAGCCGGGTGAGGAGCACGGCGGGCGAAAGCTTCTGACCATTGACCGAGACCGCGTCGCCCTTTTCGAAGCCGATCGTGATGGTTTCGGGCTCGTTCGGCGCCTTCTCGGGATCGACGGTGCGCTGATAGACGTAATCGGGCGCCGGCTGGCCGGGATCCTCGAGCACGCGGCCTTCCGAGGAGGTGTGGAGCAGATTGGCGTCGACCGAGAAGGGTGCCTCGCCGCGCTTGTCCTTGGCGATGGGGATCTGGTGCTTTTCGGCGTAATCGAGGAGCGCCGTGCGCGAGCGGAGATTCCATTCGCGCCAGGGGGCGATGACCTTGATCGAGGGATTGAGCGAATAGGCGGTGAGCTCGAAGCGGACCTGGTCATTGCCCTTGCCGGTCGCGCCATGGGCGATGGCGTCGGCGCCGGTCTCCTCGGCGATCTGGACGAGATGCCGCGCGATGCAGGGCCGGGCGATCGAGGTGCCGAGCAGATATTCGCCTTCATAGACGGCATTGGCGCGGAACATGGGGAAGACGAAATCGCGCACGAATTCCTCGCGCACGTCGACGATGCGGATGTCCTTGATGCCGAACATTTCGGCCTTCTTGCGCGCCGGCTCCAGCTCCTCGCCCTGGCCGAGATCGGCGGTGAAGGTCACCACCTCGCACTGATAGGTCTCCTGCAGCCATTTCAGCATGATGGAGGTGTCCAGCCCGCCCGAATAGGCGAGCACGATCTTCTTGATGTCTTTTGCCATTGCTTTCTACCGGCCGAAATTTGCGGCACCCTATTCAAGCGGCCACGGGCATGCAATGTGCTGATGAACAGATCGAGAGGCCCATATGCCCAGCTTTGTCCCCGATATCGGCGTCATCCTCGCCTTCGCGCTAGCTTCGGCGATCCTGGCGATCACGCCGGGGCCGGATATGGCGCTGCAATTGTCACGGACGGTGAACTATGGCCGGCTGCACGGGATCGTCTGTTGCGCCGGGGCGATGAGCGGTATTGCGGTGCATACCACGCTGGTGGCGCTTGGCATTTCGGTGCTGATCATCGCGGCGCCGCCGCTGTTCCTGGCGCTGAAGATTGCGGGCGCCGTCTATCTGCTCTGGCTCGCCTACCAGGCGATCGTCCATGGCGGGGGCCTCAGGATCGCGGCGCGGGCGCCGCGCACGCCGACGCTGAAGGAGAGCTACCTGACCGGGGTGGGGATCAATCTGCTCAATCCCAAGGTGGTGCTGTTCTTCGTGACCTTCCTGCCGCAATTCGTCGATCGCGGGGATGTCAACGCGCCGGGGAAGCTGTTCTTCCTCGGAGCCGAGTTCATCATCGTGTCGATCCCCTTCGGCGTCCTGACGGTGCTCGCAGCGGCGCAGATCGCCAAGCTGCTGACGCGGACGAAATGGGTGCAGAAGGCGCTGAACTGGAGCTTTGCCGGGGTGTTCACGACGTTCGCGGGGGTGATTTTGACGGCGCAGGCGCGGCATTGAGGGCGCGCGCTTCGGACCCCCACCCCTGTCCCCTCCCCGCAGGGGGGAGGGAGACGATGTTGCACCGCCTTGCCCCAGGCACTCCCTCCCCCTTGCGGGGAGGGATGGGGTGGGGGT
>DASZUI010000058.1:0-7047 GCA_035547675.1 Devosia sp. | reverse complement strand
TCGCCGGAATGACATAGTGGAATTTGGCACGGCCTCACCCCATCCCCGGCGTCATTCCGGCGAAGGCCGGAATCCATAGCCCGCGCTGCCCATGATTCAGGGGCCTTGCGGGTGGCGCTGGACGCCGGCCCCCAAACGTGTAGCAATGTTCCTGCGATCGGGAAGCCGCAGACATGCGCAGGGAGTAATGGGCGTAAAATCGCCGTTCGATGAAATGCACGGGCATGACGGCCTGGTTCGCGAGCCTTACGCTGTGCTCGAGGCCTGGCTCAGGGAACAGCCGGACGAAGCGCTCGGCCTGATGGCGGCCGATGCCGAAAGCATCTTCCGCCGCCTCGGCATCACCTTCGCGGTCTATGGCTCGAACGAAGCCACCGAAAAGATCATCCCCTTCGATGTGATCCCGCGCATCATCTCCGCCGTCGAGTGGCGCAAGCTGTCGCGCGGCATCGAGCAGCGGGTGCGGGCGCTCAACGCGTTCCTCCACGACATCTACCATCGCCAGGAAATCCTGAAAGCGGGGCGCATCCCGGAGAAACTGATCCTCTCAAATTCCGCCTTCTGCCCCGAAATGATGGGGCTGGAGCCGGCGCGCGGCGTCTATTCGCATATCATAGGGGTGGACATCGTGCGGGTCGGGCCCGACGAATTCTACGTGCTCGAGGATAATCTGCGCACGCCATCGGGCGTCAGCTACATGCTGGAAGACCGGGAGGCGATGCTGCAGCTTGCCCCGGACCTGTTTCAGCGGCTCAAGGTGGCGCCGGTCGAGACCTATCCGGAAAATCTGAGGCGAACGCTCGAAAGCGTCGCGCCGGCGACCACGAGCGGGGCGCCCAATATCGCAGTGCTGACGCCGGGCATCTATAATTCGGCCTATTTCGAGCACTCCTTCCTCGCCGACCAGATGGGCGCGCTGCTCTGCGAGGGGCAGGATTTGTTCGTCGAGGGCGGCAAGGTCTATGCGCGGACGACCAGGGGGCCGGAGCGGGTCGACGTCATCTATCGGCGGATCGAGGACGATTTCCTCGATCCCCTGACCTTCCGGCCGGATTCCATGCTGGGCGTCCCGGGGCTGTTCGACGCCTATCGCGCCGGCAATGTGACGCTGGTCAACGCACCGGGGACCGGCATCGCCGACGACAAGGCCGTCTATACCTATGTGCCGGAGATCATCGATTTCTATCTCGGCGAAAAGCCGCTGCTCGCCAATGTGCCGACCTATAACTGCACCGACGCGGAGCAGCGCGCCTATGTGCTGGAACACCTCGCCGAGCTGGTGGTGAAGGAGGTGCATGGCTCGGGCGGCTACGGCATGCTGGTGGGCCCCAGCTCGACCGGCGAGCAGCAGGACATCTTCCGGCAGAAAATCCTCGCCCGGCCGGACAATTACATCGTGCAGCCGACACTGGCGCTCTCCACCTGCCCCACCTATTGCGGCAAGGCCGTCGCGCCGCGCCATGTCGACCTCAGGCCCTATGTGCTGGTGGGCGACCAGATCCGCATCACGCCGGGCGGGCTGACGCGGGTGGCGCTGACGGAGGGCTCGCTGGTGGTCAATTCCAGCCAGGGCGGCGGCACCAAGGACACCTGGGTGCTGGAGGATTGAGATGAAATCTCCAGGTGCGGCGCTTGCGGCCACCCCCACCCTACCCTCCCCAAAAGGGGGAGGGAAAAGAGGTGGCAAGGCCGTGCCACGCGGCTTCCTCCCCCTTGTGGGGAGGGTGGCGGCAGCCGGGTGGGGGTGTGCCCCATGCTAGGCCGCACCGCCCAGAACCTCTTTTGGCTCTCCCGCTATATCGAGCGGGCCGAGAACATGGCGCGGCTGCTTGAGGCCGGCTACCGCATGTCGCTCACGTCGCGGCGCGAGGGGAGCGCCGCCGAGCACCTGGTTTCGATGATGCAGGCCGCCGAAATCGAAGAGGAGTTCGACCGAAAATACGATGTCGCCGACGTCGGCACCGTCAGCCATTTCATGCTGTTCGACGAGGACAACCTCTCTTCCGTCCGCTCCTGCCTGATGGCCGCGCGGACCAATGCACGCTCCGTGCGAACGGCGCTGACGACGGAGGTATGGGAGACGGTCAATGCCGGCTGGCTCGAATTCGCGCAAATCCGGCCGGAGGAGGTCACCGGCAGCCGTCTGCCGGAGCTGCTGAACTGGGTGAAGCAGGTGAGCCAGCAATTCCGCGGCGCCCTGCTCTCCACCATCCTCAGGGATGACGGCTACGCCTTTTCCATGATCGGCGGCTATGTCGAGCGCGCCGACAACACGGCGCGCATCCTCGACATGAAATATTACGTGCTGCTGCCGCGGGCGAGCTATGTGGGGGGCGACATGGACATCCAGCAATGGACGCTGATCCTGCGCGCCGCCTCGGCCCATCGCAGCTATCGGCACGTCTATCACGACCGCTACAAGGCCTGGAACATCGCCGATTATTTGATCATGCGGCCGGAAATGCCGCGCTCGCTTACCTTCTGCTTCCAGCAGGTGAAGGACCCGCTCAGCATATTGGAGCAGGCCTATGGGGCGCGTTCGCTGGCGCATGAAGCGGTCGACGAGGTGAACGAAATGCTCGCCGGCAACAATATGGACACGATCTTCCAGGGCGGGCTGCACGAATTCCTGACGGAATTCATCTCCCGCAACAACCGCGTCACCGAAGCCCTCTCCGAAAGCTACAGCTTCTACTGAGATGATCATCGACATCAGCCACAGGTTGAGCTTTGCGGCGGGCGGCACGCGCTCGGTCGCCCATCTGCTGCTGAGCCCGCTGTCGGGACCGGGCCAGACGGTCAAGGACTGGGCCATCGACATGCCGGCCATCGAGACGGCGGCGCGCTTTACGGATGCCTATGGCAACCGTGCGCTGCTGGTCACCCAGCAGAAGCCGGAAGGGGAGATCGTCGTCTCCATCAAAGGACGGGTCGAGACGCATGACGCCAATGGCGTGCTCGGCCGGATCGCCGGCGAGCCGGTCGTGGCGCTCTACAAGCGGGTGACGGCGCTGACCCGGCCCGATCTGGGACTGGTCGAGGAATTTGCGGGGGCCAATCGCCGGGGCGCGGGCCGCATCGCGCTCTACCACGCGATCATGGGGCGGATTGCCGAGGTCCATCGCCCGGCCGAACCGGCCGGGGCGCAATTGCAGATGCAGTCGAGCGGCGCGGCGGCAGACGCCCTGGAAGGAGCCGTCGCGGATGGGCCCGCCGATGCCGCGGCGCTGGCGCATGCCTTCGTCGCCACGGTGCGTGCGCTCGACCTGCCGGCGCGCTATGTGACGGGCTATCTGGCTGGCGATGCCGATCATCCGGCGGCATTCCATGCCTGGGCCGAAGCCTATGACGACGGCCTGGGCTGGATAGCTTTCGACCCGACGCTCGGCCTTTGCCCGACCGACCGGCATGTGCGGGTGGCCGCCGGGCTCGACGCGCTCGCCACCATGCCGCTCAGGGTGGTGCCGGCGATGGGCGAAATCGGCGGCGGCGCGGTCGAGGTGACGGCGCAGTAATCAGCCGAGGAACGCCAGCCAGGCCGACACCGTCACGGCCGAGGCGATGGTGCCGATGAGCAGCGTGTTGGCCGCGACATTCGTCCCCCTATTGTAATAGGTGGCAAAGACATAGGCGTTGATGCCGGAGGGCATGGCCGCCAGCAGCACGCCATAGCGGGCGAAGTGCGGATCAACGTGGAGGATCGGCACCATCAGCGTCCAGGCGATCAGCGGGTGAATAATGAGCTTGAGCAGGTTCATGACGGCGGCCTGCAGCCAGCTTTCCGAGAATCTGTACTCGTTGAGCGCCCCGCCGATGCCGAACAGCGCGACGGGCGAGACGGCATTGCTCATCAGCGTCAGGAAGGCGGTTGCGGGCTCGGGCACCGGCAGGTTCAGCAGGTTGACGATGACGCCGCCGGCAATGCCCCAGATCAGGGGATTGACGGAGATTCGCCGCACCGCCACCACAAGCGTGCCGCCCAGTCCGGCCTCGCCGCGCTTGGCCAGCTCCATGGCGACCATGCCGCTGGTCAGCAGGATCGAGCCATGGAAGGCGACGATGGAGAAGATCGTCGCCATCGCCGGCTGACCATAGGCGCGCTGGATGATCGGAAAGCCCACCAGCAGCGTATTGGTGAACATGGCGGCAAAGCCCGAGGAGATCGCATCCTCTATGCCGTTCCTGAAGAAGCGCCGCGCGACGATGGTGCCGACCAGCATGGAAAACAGCGCGCCGACATAGAAGGGCACGATAATGCCGAGGTTGAATACGCTGCGGAAGTCCGAGGTCAGCATCGACTCGAACAATAGGCAGGGCGTGCAGAAATTATTGACGAAGGCGACCAGCGCATCGACCCCGCGCTGCGGAAACGCCTTGAGGCGCACGGCCAGATAACCAGCCGCAATCAGCGCGAAGATCGGAACGACAACATTGAAAATGGAGAGCATGGAGACGGCCGGAACGAGGTGCGCGACCTCACACGGTTGCCACCAACGCGTCAACCAGCCAGCCATTCGGCTGGACCGATTTTTCGTGGGAGGCGAGGTAGAGAGCGCGTTGCCCATCCTTCGAGGCTCCCTTCGGTCGCACCTCAGGATGAGGTGGTGGATATTGGGATCAACAAACACCGACCTCATCCAGCCATTCGGCTGGACCGGCCTTTCGATGCGGGGCAGGTAGGGTGCGCGCGGCCCATCCTTCGAGGCTCCCTTCGGTCGCACCTCAGGAAGAGGTGGTGGATACTGGGGTCAACAAACACCGACCTCATCCTGAGCCTGTCGAAGGATGGGCCACAGGCACCACCGCCAACCAGCCATTCGGCTGGACCGATTTTTCGTAGGCGGCGAGGTAGAGCGCGCGTGGCCCATGGTTCGAGGCTTGCCCCGGATCAAGTCCAGGGCGCGCACCTCACCAAGAGGTCGAGGAAAATTCCGCCACCTCATCCTGAGGCGGGAGCGAAGCGACCCTCGAAGGATGGGCCACAGGCACTGCCCCGCCAACCAGCAATTCGGCTGGACCGATTTTTCGTGGGCGGCGAGGTAGAGAGCGCGTTACCCATCCTTCGAGGCTCCCTTCGGTCGCACCTCAGGATGAGGTCGTGGAATTCTCTCGGCCTCATGGTGAGGTGCGAGGCGTAGCCGAGCCTCGAACCATGAGCAGCGCGCTCCCTATCTCGCCACCTCGAAAAGCCGGTCCAGGCGAATGCCTGGTTGAATATTGCGGCGACGAACGCTACCCCCGTGCGAGGAGGAGAAAATGGCCGAAAGCACTGTCCAGCCGGCGCAATTCGACGTCTTCGTCATCGGCGGCGGCGTCAATGGCTGCGGCATCGCGCGGGATGCGCAGGGACGCGGCTTTTCGGTGATGCTGGCCGAAATGGGCGATCTCGCCTCCGGCACCTCCTCGGCGGCGACCAAGCTGGTGCATGGCGGGCTGCGCTATCTCGAGCATTACGAGTTCCGGCTGGTGCATGAGGCGCTGGCCGAGCGCGAGGTGCTGTGGGCGGCGGCGCCGCACATCATCTGGCCGCTGCGCTTCGTGCTGCCGCATCATCGGGGGCTGCGGCCGGCCGCCGTGCTGCGGACGGGCCTGTTCCTCTACGACTATCTGGGCGGGCGGAGGCTGCTGCCCCCTACCCGCACGCTCGACCTGACGAAGGATATTACCGGCCGGCCGCTCAAGGACGGCTTCCGTACCGGCTTCGAATATTCGGATTGTTGGGTGAACGACGCGCGGCTGGTGGTGCTCTGCGCCCGCGACGCGGCGGACAAAGGCGCGGTGATCCGCACGCGGACCAAGGTGGTGTCGGCGCGGCGCGAGGGCGCGCGCTGGACGGTCGAGGTCGAAAATGTCGAGACAGGCGTCCGCGAGCGCGTTTCGGCGAAATTCCTGGTCAATGCGGCGGGCCCGTGGGTCGACCATGTGATGGTCGAGGCGATGGGGCAGAACGGCGCCCACAATGTCCGGCTGGTCAAGGGCAGCCACATCGTCATCAGGAAGCACTACAGCCACGATCGCTGCTACATCTTCCAGAATGCCGACGGCCGCATCATCTTCGCCATTCCCTATGAGGGCGACTACACGCTGATCGGCACGACCGATCTCGACTACAAGGACGACCCCGCCAGGGTGGCGATCAGCGAGGGCGAAATCGACTATCTCTGCGCCGCCGCCTCCGAATATTTCCGCGAGCCGGTGAGGCGGGAGGAGATCGTCTGGACCTATTCCGGCGTCCGGCCGCTCTTCGACGACCACGCCTCGGCGGCGCAGGAAGCGACGCGGGACTATGTGCTCAAGCTCGACCAGCCCGAGCAGGGCGCGGCGGTGCTCGACATTTTCGGCGGCAAGCTCACCACGCATCGGCGGCTGGCCGAGGAGGCGCTGGAGCGGATCGAGAGCGTGCTCGGCCGGCGCGGGCCGGCCTGGACGAAGACGGGCAAGCTGCCGGGCGGCGATTTCGCGCCGAACGACTTCAGCGGCGAGGTGTCGCGCACCGCCGGCCGCTATCCGGGGCTGCCGCTGGAGCTGATTACGCGCCTGGTGCGGCTCTACGGCACCAAGACGGCGGTGCTGCTGGGCGATGCGAAGACCCCCGCCGATTTGGGGCAGCAGTTCGGTGCGGGACTGTCGGCGCGGGAGGTGGATTACCTCGTCGCGCATGAATGGGCGCGCACGGCCGACGATATTTTGTGGCGGCGCACCAAGCTGGGGCTCAGGACCGGGGCCGAGGAGAAGGCGGCGCTGAAGGGATATCTGGAAGGGGCGGTTGTGGGGGCTGCATAGAAACCCCTCATCAGCCTGCCGGCACCTTCTCCCGCAAGGGGAGAAGGCTCTTAGGACACGCGCCTTGCCGCTTCTTTCCTTCTCCCCTTGCGGGAGAAGGTGGATCGGCCGAAGGCCCCGAGACGGATGAGGGGGTATCTAGCATATGACCGGCTATGTGTTGGCCATCGACCAGGGCACGACCTCGACGCGCGCCATCGTCTTCGACGCCGAGCAGAAGATCGCCGGCATCGGGCAGATGGAGTTCACCCAGCATTTCCCGGC
>DASZUI010000057.1:0-16752 GCA_035547675.1 Devosia sp. | reverse complement strand
CCGCGCCTTGCTGGCATCGCCGAGCAGGGCTTCGACCTCTGTCGGCCGGTAATAGCGGGGATCGACCCTGACCCGCACCGCCCCGGAGGCGGCATCGCGGCCGACCTCGTCGACCCCCTGCCCCTCCCAGGCCAGCGCCACCCCGATCTCCGCAAAGGCGCGCTCGACGAATTCCCGCACGCTATGCGTCTCCCCCGTCGCCAGCACGAAATCGTCGGGGACGTCGTGCTGCAGGATGCGCCACATGCCCTCGACATAATCGCGCGCATGGCCCCAGTCGCGCCGCGCGTCGAGATTGCCGAGGAAAAGC
This sequence comes from Devosia sp., assembly GCA_035547675.1. Taxonomy (GTDB): domain Bacteria; phylum Pseudomonadota; class Alphaproteobacteria; order Rhizobiales; family Devosiaceae; genus DASZTU01. The sequence goes on along the minus strand of DASZUI010000057.1, from coordinate 16,442 downwards.
GTCTCCTGCTGTCCGCTCGCTATGCCGGCCACCGCGCGGGTGATCTTGCGGGTGACAAAGGTTTCGCCACGCGTCGGGCCCTCATGATTGAAGAGGATGCCGTTGCTGGCGAACACGCCATAGGCCTCGCGATAGTTTATCGTGGTCCAATAGGCATAGAGCTTGGCGATGGCATAAGGCGAGCGCGGCCGGAAGGGCGTCGTCTCGGTTTGCGGCGTCTCGGCGGCCTCGCCATAGAGCTCGGACGTCGAGGCCTGGTAGAAGCGCACCCTTTCTTCGAGTTTCAATATGCGGATCGCCTCCAGGAGGCGCAGCGCGCCGAGCCCGTCGGCATTGCCGGTATATTCCGGCGTCTCGAAGCTCACCTGCACATGGCTCTGCGCGGCGAGGTTGTAGATCTCGTCCGGCTGCGTTTCCTGCACCAGCCGGATGAGATTGGTGGCGTCGGTCATATCGCCGTAATGCATGAAGAAGCGCGCGCCCGGCAGGTGCGGATCGACATAGATGTCGTCCACCCGCTCGGTATTGAACGAGGAGGAGCGCCGCTTGACCCCATGCACCACATAGCCCTTGGCGAGCAGCAGCCGCGCGAGCCAGGCGCCGTCCTGGCCGGTAATGCCGGTGATGAGGGCGATCCTGTCGCGCTGGGGTGAAGGCAAGCTTTCCTCCTTTAGCGACGGTGTTCTAGCCACTCCCATGCGGCAAAGCCACAGCAACAATTTGTCCGGACGGTTCCCGCCGCGAACTTGTCGAACCAGGGACGGTGCGCGTTATGGATTCCGGCCTTCCCGGAATGACAAAGCGAGCGGGGCACGGCCATGCCCCCCACCGACGTCATTCCGGCGAAGGCCGGAATCCAATAACGCGCTTCGCCGCCGGTTCAGGCACCAAGCACAAACGGCGCCCCTCGCGGGACGCCGCCATGCGCAATTTACAGGCCAGCGATCAGTTGAAGCGGTAGCGAAGCGTGCCGCGAACTTCGTTGACGATATTATGGTTGATGTAGAACGGGGCGAGGCCGCTCGACAGCGCCGGGCTGCCATTGCTGATTTCCGGCATGTAGATCATGCGGTAGCCAAGATCGGCCACCATGGAGCCCATATCGTAGGTCACGCCGGCCATGAGCGCACCCGCGGCGGTGAAACTCGACCCGTCCGGCCCGGCGCCCGCCCCGGTGATGTGCGTCTCGTTATAGGCGCCGCCGAGGCCCGCGCCGACATAGCCGCCGAGCGGCAGGCTGCCGAGGCCGAAATCGTAATAGGCGTTGGCGAGCGCGATGGTCGAGCGCAGGTTCACCGTCAGCGTGCCGTCGGTCAGCCCGTTATTGTTGAGCCGATCGAGCGTTACGTCGGCGCGGAGGCCATTACCCGCCTCGTAGCCGAAGCCGGCGCCGAACGAATAGCCGTAACCCGCCCCGGTCGCATAGGTCGTGGTCACGCCGCCGCAACCGCAGAGATAGTTGACGTCATGGCCCCAGAGGGAATTGAGCCCCACGCTCGTTCGCAGGTAGAACGTGCCGCCCAGGCCGTTGTCGACCGGCGGCGGGGGAGGCGAATAAATCGGGAGGTCGGCCGCCACGGCCCCACCCGCCAGGAGCGCGGCAGCTCCGAATATTGTCGCCGCAATAAGATTGCGCATTGATGAATCCTCGCTCGCACCACCCAGATGACGCTGGCGAAGACATTAGAGCCTAACGTTTAATGGCCACTTAACCTAAACATTTAACCTTAACGGCCCAAACAACGGCCACCCCAGTGCTTTCCCGTGGGGACCGCTGCGGGCTGGGCAATCTGCGTAGACGCGGGGGTCAGGCGACCTGCCGGATGGCCTCGGCGATCTCGCCCACCACGGCCTTGACCAGGCTCTCGTCGTCGCTTTCGGCCATGACGCGGATGACAGGTTCCGTGCCGGACTCGCGGATCACCAGCCGCCCCGCTGCCCCGAGCCGCGCTTTGCTCTCCTCGATCGCCTGCAGCACCGCCTTGTGGTCCAGCGGCTTGCCCTGCTTGTAGCGGACCGATTGCAGCAGCTGCGGCACCTTCTCGAAGCGCCGGCACACCTCGGAAACCGGCCTCTGCTGCGCCTTCACCACCGCCAGCAATTGCAGCGCCGCGATGAGCCCGTCGCCCGTCGTGGTGAAATCGGAGAGGATGATATGGCCGCTCTGCTCGCCGCCCACATTGAAGCCCTTGGCCCGCATGGCCTCGAGCACATAGCGGTCGCCGACCTGCGTCCGCTCGAGGCTGAGGCCGATCTCGGCGAGATAGCGCTCGAGCCCGAGATTGCTCATTACCGTCGCCACCAGGCCGCCGCCCCGGAGATCGCCTCGGCTGTGCCAATATTCGGCGATCACCGCCATGAACTGGTCGCCATCGACGATCTCGCCCTTCTCGTCAACGATGATCACCCGGTCCGCATCGCCGTCGAGCGCAATGCCGATATCGGCCCGCAGCTCCTTGACCTTGGCGATCAGCGCTTCGGGCGCGGTCGAGCCCACCTTGTCGTTGATGTTGAAGCCGTCCGGCTCGACGCCGATGGTGAAGACCTCGGCGCCCAGCTCCCAGAGCGCCATCGGCGCCACCTTGTAGGCGGCCCCATTGGCGCAATCGATCACCACCCGGAGCCCGGACAGGTCGACATTCTTGGGCATGGTCCGCTTGGCATATTCGACATAGCGGGTGCGCGCTTCCTCATCGCGATAGGCCCGCCCGATCTCGCGGCCGCGCGACAAATGCCGCGTCAGGTCCTTCTCCATCAATTGTTCGATATCGGCCTCGACGGCATCCGACAGCTTGTAGCCGTCCGACTTGAACAGCTTGATGCCGTTATCGTCGAAGGGATTGTGCGAGGCGGAGATCATCACCCCGAGATCGGCCCTGAGCGAGCGCGTCAGCATGGCGACGGCAGGCGTTGGCATGGGCCCAAGGAAATAGACATCCATCCCCACCGCGATGAAGCCGGCGGCAAGCGCGTTCTCCAGCATGTAGCCGGATCGGCGGGTATCCTTGCCGATGACCACGCGGTTGCGATGGTCGCCATTGACGAAGGTGAGGCCGGCGGCCATGCCCACTTTCATGGCGAGCTCGGGCGTCAGCTTGTCGCCATTGGCAAGACCGCGAATGCCATCCGTCCCGAAGAACTTGCGCGTCATCTTCTGAGTCCCCTGAGCCTTGCCCAATATAGCCCTGCCCCACCCCGGGCAGGAACTACATAGTAGGCTGCTGCTTAATCGGGCGATCGCGGCAATATCCCGGCAAAGCCGTCTTGAACACCGCAATATCCGCCGGTGTTGCAGGATGGCGACAGGGTTGTTCAGAGACAATTAACGTTATGGACGGCGGAGGTCCAAACGGAGATTCCCGCTTTCGCGGGAATGACGAAGTGGTTGGGGCACGGCATTGCCTCGCTCCCTCCGTCATTCCCGCGAAAGCGGGAATCTCTGTTTCATACCCGCAATGCAAAAGGCCGCCCCGACGGACGGCCTTCGCTCACTCTACCTCGCCATCTCGAAAGGTCGGTCCAGCCGAATGGCTGGCTGGCCTAGCTCTCCGGCTGGGGCTCGAGCCCGCCGGTATCCGGCGAGGGCTTCTTCGGCGCGGGGCGGCCCGCCTTCGGGACGCCGGTACCTTTGATGGTCTGCACCTCGGAATCCGGCCGGTAAGGCGGCTTACCGTTGATGAGGTCGCGGATTTCGTCGCCCGTCAGCGTCTCGTATTCGAGCAGTGCGCCGGCGATGGCGTGGAGATCGTCGATGTTCTCGAGGATCACCTTGCGGGCCATCTGATAGCCCTCTTCCACGAAGCGCTTCACCTCGGCGTCGACCAGCTGCTGCGTCTCGTCGGAGAGATGCGTCGCCCGCTGCATCATGGACCGGCCGAGGAACAGCTCGTCCTGGTTGTCGCCGTAGAGCAGCGGCCCCAGCTTGTCCGACATGCCGAACTCGGTGGCCATCGCACGGGCGAGATTGGTCGCCATCTTGATGTCGGCCGAGGCGCCGGAGGTCACCTTGTCGTAGCCGAAGATTTCCTCCTCGGCGACGCGGCCGCCCATGGCCACCGTCAGGTCGGCGAAGCATTTCTGCCGCGTCAGCGACACCGAGTCGCGCTCCGGCAGCCGCATCACCATGCCGAGCGCCCGGCCGCGCGGAATGATCGTCGCCTTATGGATCGGATCGGACCCGACCATCTTGACGGCGAGCAAGGCGTGGCCGGCTTCGTGATAGGCGGTGAGCTTCTTGTCCTCTTCGGTGAGGGCGAGGGTACGCCGCTCGGCGCCCATCATCAGCTTGTCCTTGGCATCCTCGAATTCGGCCATGGTGACGAAGCGCTTGTTGCGCCGTGCCGCGAGCAGGGCCGCCTCGTTGACGAGGTTCATCAAATCCGCGCCGGAAAAGCCGGGCGTGCCGCGGGCGAGAACCTTGAGGTCCACATCGGGGGCCAGCGGCACCTTGCGGACATGCACCTTGAGGATCTTCTCGCGGCCCATGACGTCCGGGTTCGGCACCACGACCTGCCGGTCAAAGCGGCCGGGGCGCAGCAGCGCCGGGTCGAGCACGTCGGGCCGGTTGGTCGCCGCGATGAGGATGATGCCCTCGTTCGCCTCGAAGCCGTCCATCTCGACCAGCAGCTGGTTCAGCGTCTGCTCGCGCTCGTCATTGCCGCCGCCCAGGCCCGCACCGCGATGCCGGCCGACGGCGTCGATTTCATCGATGAAGATGATGCAGGGCGCGTTCTTCTTGGCCTGCTCAAACATGTCGCGCACGCGGGAAGCGCCCACGCCCACGAACATTTCGACGAAGTCCGAACCCGAGATCGTGAAGAACGGCACGCTGGCTTCGCCCGCGACGGAGCGCGCGAGCAGTGTCTTGCCGGTGCCCGGCGGGCCGACCAGCAGCACGCCGCGCGGAATCTTGCCGCCCAGGCGCTGGAACTTGCCCGGATCGCGCAGGAATTCGACGATTTCCTCAAGGTCCTGCTTGGCCTCGTCGACGCCGGCCACGTCCTCGAAGGTGATCTTGCCATGCGTCTCGGTCAGGAGCTTGGCGCGCGACTTGCCGAAGCCCATCGCGCCGCCGCGCCCGCCGCCCTGCATCTGGCGGATGAAGAAGAACCACACGCCGATGATGACGATAAAAGGCAGCCAGCTGGAGAGCAGGATGGCCCAGAACGGCGACTGTTCCGGCGCCCGCGCCGTGATCTGCACGCCGCGCGCTTCGAGCCGGCTGATGATGTCGGCGCCCTGCGGAATGATCGTCTCGAAGCGGCTGCCGTCGCGCATCGTACCGTTGACGACATTGTCGGTGATGGTCACTGCCGTGACCGAACCCGCATCCACATCGCTGACGAACTGGCTGTAGCTCTTGTCCGCCACCGCAACCGAGTGCGTGGACGACTGAAAGACCTGGAACAGGCCCATCAGCATGAACAGGATCACCAGCCAGATGGCGAAGTTGCGGAAGTTTGCGTTCATTCGGAAATGTCCCGGGTGGCCTCGCGGAGGGAGGCCCGCGGGCAGGTGACGCTAATTTAGGCCCCGCTTTGGGGCGTTACAAGGGCGGCACCTGCCGAGCTTCTGTTGATCCTGTCGAAGAGTCTTGTCGGAAACGCAGCAATGCCGCGCAATGCTCCAATAGAGTTTTCGTTACCAGCCGGAAAACTCTACCGACACGCCCTGCCGGATATGATGGGCGCCAAGGGCCAATACCGCGCCGTCTTCGCTCCTGACAAGGGGGGCGCTGCGGATTGCCGAAGCCGGAGAAGCGAGCCGCCGCCCGACCAGCAGCTCGGCGGCCGGCCGGCTCAGGGCCGCCGCCCCGATCAGAATGCGCCCGCGGCCGCCATTGCTGACCCGAAACCGGCCATCCCAGACCAGCGAGGCCTGAGGATCGAGGACCGCCTCGCCGGCCCGCTGCCGGCCGGGCTCGCGCGTCGCCAGCAGCATCGCGCCGCGCCGCCTGAGGCGCGCCCCGAGCAGCGTCGCCTCCATGGAATCGCTCGCCGTGAGCTCGTCGAACAGCCGCTCGACCTGCCCCAGGGCCCGCGGCTTCTGGCCGCCGCCTACCCTGTCGAGCAGGCGCAGCAGCAGCTTGACCCCGACCGAGCGCGGCAGGAGGGCGATTTCGGCGGCCGGCAGCTGCACCGCGCCGACTCCGTCGACAACAGCCAGAGCCCTCAGCCGCGCCTCGGCCATGAGCGCAATGGCGTCATCCGCCTCCCCCGCGCGCCGCGCAAAGCGGGCCAGCGCCCCGGCATCGAGCCCCAGTTCGTCCAGCAGGGGCAACGCCCCCCGCCAGCGCACGCGCTCGTAATGTTCGTCGGCATTGCTGGGGTCGGCGACCGGGGCCAGCCCGGCGGCCGCGACGACGGCGCGCAATTGCTCCGGCGGAACGCCCAGAAGCGGCCGGAAAACCGGCACGCCCTCCACTTCGGCAAAGGCGCTCATGCCGCGCAGGCCGTCGAGCCCGCTGCCATGCGCCAGCCGCATCAGCACCGTCTCGGCCTGGTCGTTGCGATGGTGGGCCGTCAGCAGGACATTTGCACCGTCCTGCGCCATTGCCGCTCCCATCAGCCGGTAGCGCACCTCCCGTGCCGAGGCCTGTACCCCGCTCGACGGCTTTTCGCCTTCCCACCGCAGCCCCCGCCCGGCGAGACCCAGCCGTGCCGCGGCGCCGAGCACGAAGGCCACCTCCCCTGCCGCTTCCGCCCGCAAGCCGTGATCGACGCTATAGACGACGAGCCGGGGCGGCGATGCGAGCCCGCTCGCCCACTCCGCCGCCATCAGCATCAGCGCGAGACTGTCGGCGCCGCCGGAAACGGCAAGGCCGATCACGGGGTGATGGGCGATCGGGGCAAAGAGGCTTGGAAGGTCAAGCATGCAAGGCCCCCTCATCCGCCCTTCGGGCACCTTCTCCCGCGAGGGGAGAAGGTAGGAGAGGGTGCCGGCAGGCGGGTGAGGGGTTAGCCTCCGTCACGCCCCCTACCCGGCGCACTTGCCACGCGCCATTTCCTGCTTCAGCCGGGTTTTGAACGCCGCCGTGGTATTGGGAAACTTGTCGCTCAACAGCCCGAAGGTCTTGCAGGCCGCCGCCTGCTGGTCGGCGCCCGAGAGCGCGATGCCGAGCTTGAGCAGCATGTCGGGCGCGCGCGGCGAGTTCGGATAGGTCTTGTAGCCGGTGACCAGCACATCGGCGGCATCGACGAAGTCCTTCTGCTGCAGCAGCGCCTCCCCCAGCCAGTTGGTGGCGTCGGGCGCCTGCGGGTCCCTGGGATAGGCCTTGATGAACTGGCGGAACTGGTCGGCCGCAAAGGTGTAATTGCCCTTCACGATCGCATCATAGGCCGCCTTGTACTGCGCTTCGGCCTGCGGATTGCTCGCCGCCGGCGCCGCGGCACTGGGCGGAATGCTGGCCAGACTCATGCCCGAACGCGAGCCGCCGCTGCCCGGCTGCGGCGCGGCGCCCCGCGGCCCGGCGGAGGGCCCGAGCGGCACCACGGTGGCGTCGGGCGATTCGCCGGGACGGCCCCTCCCGACCAGCGGATCCGAGGAGGGGCCCAGGTCGTCGCCGGCGGCAGCCAGGCCGCCCTGATCGTCCGGCGGCGCGATGTCGGCCGGCGCATTGACCGGAGCCGCCGCAGCCTGTCGCATCGGCGCGACATCCGTGGCCGGCTGCCTCGACGGCGCGAGGCTGCCCTGGTCGGCCGACGGCCGCGATGCGCCGCCCCCCTTGCCCTCGAGCGCCTTGAAGCGGAAATCATTGTCCTGGTTGGAGCGGTCGATCAGCGTTTGCAGCTGCGTCACCTGGAACTGCAATCCCTGCACCTGCCCAGTGAGGTCGCGCACCTGCTGCTCCAGGTCCTGGATTCGCAGCACCAATTGCGCGGCGTCGCGGCTCGACTGGGCGAAGGCCGCATTGCCGGTCAGGAGCGCCGCGAGGACGACCACGGCCAGCGCGGCCAGCCGCCGCAATCCCAATGGCGGAAGAAAGCCCTGCAACACTATCGTCTCCGTCTCGCATGCGGGGTAGCACGTCTCCCCTACACCGCGATTTTGGTCAAAAGAAAGCGCCGGATACCGACGTCTCGGCACCCGGCGCCCACTGCCTCCAGTATCTGGCTCCAGCCTCTTGCGGCCGGCGCCGGGGCGCCCGCCGGGCCGGTTACTGTACGACCGTCACGGCGCGACGGTTCTGCGACCAGCAGGAAATGTCGTCGCAAATGGCGACCGGCCGTTCCTTGCCGAAGGATTTCATCGTCAGCCGGCTGGGGGAGACCCCCTTGCTGATCAGGTAATTCATCACCGTGTTGGCGCGCCGCGCACCGAGCGCGAGATTGTATTCGCGCGTGCCCCGCTCGTCCGAGTGCCCCTCGATGAGGATGTGCTGGTATTGCGTGTACTTGTTGAGCCAGGCGGCCTGCTTGTCCAGCGTCGCCGTCGCCGTCGGCGAGAGCGTCGACTGGTCGGTGTCGAAAAACACCCGGTCGCCCACCGTCACCAGGAATTCCTGCTGGCTGCCCGGAGGGCCGCCATTGGGTCCGAGATTGCCTACGCCGGTCGATGGATTGCGCGAGCACGCCGCCAGAAACACGACAAGGGCGATAAGCGCAGCGCTGCGCAGAATGCCGAGAGTAGGCGCCAGAGAACGCATCGGATTCATACTCCTGGGAGATCTAAATTCAGCTTTGGTGTTTACCGCGCGTTATCTTAAGCCCGGGTTTTCGGCCTTGGTTAATTTCAGGTTATTTGGGATCAAATGTGGCCGGAATCCGGCCGCTTCGCGTCGGATTCACAGATGTTGCAAACTGGGAACCAGCCATCCGGCTGGATAGAAAAACTGGATTCCCGCCCTTCGCGGGAATGACGGCGTGCCTGGAGCAGGACCGCGCCACGCGTTCATCGTCATTCCCGCGAAGGCGGGAATCCAGTTTGCCCCAGGCACCGGCTTCGCCTACCCCCGGAGCGGGCTCCAGGCCGGATCGGAGGCGAAGGTCTGGGTCGGCACCTTGTTGTTGGCCCGCCCCCAGACATCGACCGTATAGAGCGCCGGCCCCGAATCGCCGCCCGGATCGGAAAAATACATGATGACGCGCCCGTTCGGCGCCCAGGTCGGCCCCTCGGCATGAAAGCCGGTGAAGAGCAGCTTTTCGCCCGAGCCGTCCGGCCGCATCGTGCCGATGGAGAACTGGCCGCCCGCCTGCTTGGTGAAGGCGATGAGGTCCCCCTTGGGCCCCCAGACCGGCGTATTGTAGGTGCCGTCGCCGAAGCTGATGCGCTGCGCCTGCCCGCCGCCGGCCGGCATCACATAGATCTGGCTGGTGCCGCCTCGGTCCGATTCGAAGGTGAGGCTCGCCCCGTCCGGCGAATAGGAGGGCGAGGTGTCGATCGAGGCACCGCTGGTGAGCTGCTGCGGCTGCCCGCCGATCGGCATGGCGTAGATATTGGTCGTGCCGCCGCCCTCGACCGAAAAGGCGATGCTGCGCCCGTCGGGCGAAAAGCGCGGCGAAAAGGTCATGGCGCCGAAATCGCCCAGCCGCTGCTGCCGGCCCGAGGCGAGGTCGAGCAGGTAGATGTGCGGATCGCCATTATCGAGGGCGATATAGGTGAGCATCTGCCGGGTGGGCGAGAAGCGCGGCGTCAGCGTCTCCGGCGTGCCCTGCGTGATGTACTGCACATTGGCCCCGTCCTGGTCCATGATGGCGAGGCGTTTGACGCGGTTGGCCTTGGGCCCGCTCTCCGCGACGAAGGCGACGCGCGTATCGAAATAGCCGCCCTCCCCGGTGAGCGCCGTGTAGATCGCATCCGAAACGATATGCCCGATGCGCCGGTAATTGCTGGCGTCGGTCTGGTAGGATTTGCCCACCACCTGCTGGCCCGCCTGCGTATCCCAGACGCGCACCGCCGACTGGATTTGCCCGGCCTGCTCCACCTGGCCCATCACCACCGCCTGTGCGCCGGCCGCGACCCAGGCGCTAAAATCGGGCTCCGAGGAGACGCTGCCCACCTGCTGCGGCATGCTGGCCGGATCGATCGGCGCGAACAGCCCCGAGCGGGTGAGGTTGTTGCGTACGATATCGGCGATCTGTTTGCCGAAGGCCGGATCGGAGCCGGCGAAATCGGGAATCCCGATCGGCAGCGGCTGGAAATCGGCGCCCGACACGGTCACCTTGACCAGCGCGCTGGCCGGCCGCGCGGCCAGCAGCATGGCGCCGCCGGCAAGCCCCAGCTTCAGCGCGTTACGGCGATTAAGAGTGAGCATTTCCGTCTCCGTTCACTTGGGCTGGGTTCACTTTGGGCTGGCATAAGGCCCCATTGCGGCAGCCTCATCACAGGACCGCCGAAGATGCCCTCCGCATCAGCCGATCGATCGCAAACTAGTCTTCCGAGTTGAGCTCGAGGTCGATCTGTTTCCACGTATCGTATTTTTCCTTGGGCAGCGTGTAGGGCCCGCATTTGACCACCGCCATCTGGCCGGCGCGCGTGATCATGCCGGTGGCGGCGTCATTGGCCTTCAGCACCGACGGCACGCCCACGACGCTGCCATCGGGATTTAGCGTCACCAGAAGGTCCACGACCGCGCCGGATTCGATCTCGCTCGGCAGCAGCGTCCAGCACTTCTTCACCTGTGCGGCGAAGGCATCGATCTCGCTTTGCGTCAGCGCGGCCGCCTTGCCCGTCGCCCGGCCCGCCGCGACCGTGCCGCCCGCCCCGGTCTTGCCGCCGGTCGATTTGGCCTGGTTGATGAGGTCGGAGATTTCATCGGCGGCCTGTGCCAGCTTCTTGGCGTCCGCCGCCTTCTTGGCCTGCGCGGCAGCCGCCGCCGCGGCGGCGGCCTTGGCGTCGGCGGCGGCCTTCGCGTCGGCAGCCGCCTTCGCATCCGCTGCCGCCTTGGCATCCGCTGCCGCCTTGGCATCGGCAGCGGCTTTCGCGGCAGCCTCGGCTGCCGCCTTGGCCGCGGCCTCCTGCTGTTTCTTGTAGTCCGCCCGCGCCTGTTCGAGGCTCGCCGTTTGCATGGCCGGCGCCGGCACCGGCGGGGCGGTGTCGGCCGAGGAGCTGTTATCGGCCGCAAGCTGCGGCGCCGGATCGGCCGGCGGCTTGGGCTGTGGCTCTGGCTGTGGCGCCGGTGGCGGGGGAGCGGGCATCGGCGCCGGCTGGGGCTGCGGCGCCGGTTGGGGCGGCGGCACCGGCTGGGGGGCCGGCTGCGGTGGCGGCGGCGGTGTCGCCGACGCGGTATTGGTGATCGGCACCGGCGCGGGCGTTGTCGCCGAATTGGGCTTGGCGATTTCCTGATCCGTGTTGCCGGTCGGCTTGGCGGGATCGGCGGGCTTCGGGCTGTCCACGGTCGACGGCGCCTTGGTATCGACGACCTTGCTGGTCTCGCTGCCCACCCGCATGCTGGAGGTGTCGGTCGGCACCAGATCCACCGCAATCGATTCATCGGCCGGCGTCAGCTGATTGGCACTGTTCAGCCCGATCAGCGCGATCAGCAGGATGACGATGTGGGCGGTGGCCGAAGCCGTGACGCCGACGCGCATGGTCTATTGCGCCTGCGCCGGCTGCGCCTGGTCGGTGATAAGGCCGATCTTGGCAAAACCGGCCTTGGACAAGACGCCCATGACCTTCATCACCGCGCCGTAATTGGCCGAGGTGTCGCCGCGCAGATAGATGCGGTCGTCGGTGCCGTTGGGCATCAGCGGCTGCAGATCCGCGACCAATTGGCCGATGTCGACCGCCGCGTTCTCGTCATGCGTATTGTTCTCGCCGCCGGCGATATAGATCGAGCCGTCCGGCTTGATCGTGACGGTCACCGGCTTGCTGTCGGTGTTGAGTTCCTTGGCCTCGGTCTTGGGCAGGTCGATGGGCACGCCCACCGTCAGGAGCGGCGCCGCCACCATGAACACGATGAGCAGCACCAGCATCACGTCCACCATCGGGGTGACGTTGATGTCGCTCATGGCCGAATTGCCGCCGCGCCGCCGTCCGCGTCGCCGGCCGCCGCCTCCGCCGCTCGAAACCGCCATTGCCATGGGCTAGAGATCCGTCAATTGTTGCCTCGCGCCTCGAGCTGGCGCGACAGGATCGTCGAGAATTCGTCGGCGAAGCCCTCGAGGCGGCCGATGAACTTGTTCGCATCACCCGACAGCTTGTTGTAGGCGATAACCGCCGGGATGGCCGCCAGAAGGCCGAGCGCCGTGGCGAACAGCGCCTCGGCGATGCCCGGCGCCACCACGGCGAGATTGGTGCTCTTGGAGGCGGCGATCGACTGGAACGAACTCATGATGCCCCATACCGTGCCAAAAAGGCCAACGAATGGCGCCGCCGAGCCCACGGTCGCAAGAAACCTGAGCCCCTTTTCGAGCCCGTCGCTCTCCCGGGCGATCGCCACGTCCAGCACCTTTTCGAGCCGCTGCTGCACGCCCAGGAACGAGGCCGCGTTCTGTTCGTGGCTGCGCTTCCATTCCTTCATCGCCGCCACGAAAATCGCGCCCAGCCCGACGCTCGGCTTTTCCGACATGGACTGGTAGAGTTCCTCCAGCGACTGGCCCGACCAGAACACCCGCTCGAAGCGGTTCATTTCGCGCGAGGCGCGGGTGAACAGCAGCGATTTGTCGATGATGATCGCCCAGCACCAGATCGAGGCGGCGAGCAGCCCGATCATCACGATCTTGACCACCCAGCTCGCGCTCATGAACAGCGCCCAGAGCGAAAAATCCACCGCCTGCGGGGCGACGCTCGCGGCGTTCGCTACGGCCGTCGTTGTATCCATGAAAGGGTCCTTTCGGTTCGGCCCCAAAAGCACCGATCCACCGGCGGGTCGATGCAGTCGAACTTTGGCAATTTTAAGAGAATCGCCCCGTCCGCCCGGTCCCTCGCCCGGCACGCGCTGCGCTGCCCGGTTTATGGTCAACCAATGGTTAACAAACCCTTGCCCGCCAAGCACGATTGCGTCATGCCGGCCATGCGGGGCTTGCCGCCGCAAACGAAAAGGCTCGGCGCTTGGCCGAGCCTCGATAGCCCCTCACCGTTGCAGAACGGGTGGCGCGGAGCCGGATAGGGACCGCCCTTACGAGCCCAGAATCCCCTTGAAGCGCTCCTTGAAGCGCGACACGCGGCCGCCGCGGTCCATGAGCTGTCCCTGCCCGCCGGTCCAGGCGGGATGGGTCTTGGGGTCGATGTCGAGCTGCAGCGTGTCGCCTTCCTTGCCCCAGGTGGAGCGGGTCTGGTACTTGCTGCCGTCCGTCGTGACCACCGTGATCATGTGGTAGTCTGGATGGATGTCTTTCTTCATGGGTAACCCCGAAATCAAACGGGCGCCGCGGCGCCCGGACGTTCAAACTGACGATTGGCCGCGCTTATACGGAAGAAGCCCGGGACTGGCAAGGGCCGTTCCGCCCTGTGGCGCGCTTGCTGCAGCCGGGTCCCGACCGCGCCGCGCCCGTTGCGGCCCGCCGGCATCCCCCTTATCTAGGTCGCACTTTGAAAACGCCCCGCACCAAGGCCAGAACGAGCACGACCAACCGGCAGGCCGGCGCCACGCCCGCCGGCCCCGCTGGCCATAAGCCCGCCGGCTACAATACCCGCCCCTTCCGCCGCCTGCTGCCTTTCGCGTTCCGCTATCCCGGGCGCGTGGCGCTCATGCTGGCCTTCCTGCTGATCGGTTCGATTTCGACCCTGGCGATCCCGAGCTTTGCCGGCAAGCTGGTCGACCAGGGCTTCACCGCGCGCAACCTCGACATGATCTCCGCCTATGGTTGGGCCATCATCGGCGTGGCCGCGATCATCGGCATCGCCAATGGCGCCCGGCTCTATTTCGTGTCCGTGGTGGGCGAGCGCGTGCTGCTCGACATCCGCGGCGCGGTCTTCAACCATCTGCTGACCCTCGACGCGGCCTATTTCGACACCCATCGAGTCGGCGAACTGACCTCCCGCCTCAATGGCGATGTGGCGACCGTCCGCGCCGCCATCGGCCCCAATCTCTCCTCGACGCTCAGGAACCTCATCACGCTCATCGGCGCCGTGGTGCTGATGTTCCTCACCAGCCCCTATCTGGCGCTCGCGGTCGTGGTGATCGTTCCGGCGCTCACCATCCCCATCGTCATTGCCGGCCGCAAGCTCCGGCGCATGTCGCGGCGCGCCCAGGACGCCATCGCCGAAATGTCGGCGCTTGCGACCGAAGCCTTCGCCGCGCCCAAGACCATAAAGTCCTTTTCGCAGGAGCTGGAACTCTCCCGCCATTACGGCCGGCTCGGCAATGAGAGCTATCATGCGGAGACCTCCCGCCTGGTCGCCCGCGCCGTGCTGCAGGCGATCATCACCTTCGTGGCGGTCGCCGCGCTGGTGCTGCTCGTCTGGTGGGGCGCCAAGGCGGTGATCGAGGGACAGGTAACGGCCGGCCAGCTCGCCCAGTTCATGATCTATGCGCTGATGGCGTCCAACGCGCTCTCCTCGCTTTCGGAGACCGCCGGCCAGTTCCAGCAGATCGCCGGCGCAACCGAGCGGCTGGTCGAAATCCTCGATACAAGGCCCGAGCTCGAACCGGCGGGCGATCCGAAGCCCTTTCCGGTCCCGCCGCTCGGCACCGTGGAATTCGACAATGTCGCCTTCGCCTATCGCGCGCGGCCGAAAATCCCGGTGCTGGACGGGGTGAGCTTTTCCATCGCCCGGGGCGAGACGGTGGCGCTGGTCGGCGCCTCGGGCGCCGGCAAGTCGACGATCTTCGCCCTGGCGCAGCGCTTCTACGATGTCGCCGGCGGCAGCGTGAAGGTCGACGGGCTCGACGTGCGCGAGGTCGACCAGGAGCAGTTGCGCCGACATTTCGCCTATGTCGAGCAGGAACCGACGATCTTTGCGGGCTCCATCGCCGACAATATCCGCTTCGGTAAGCCCGACGCCACCGACGCCGAAATCCGCCGCGCCGCCGAGGCGGCGCTGGTCGAGGACTATGTGCGCGAACTAGCCGACGGCTACGCCACCATCGTCGGCGAGCGCGGCATCATGCTTTCGGGCGGGCAGAAGCAGCGGCTCGCCATCGCCCGCGCCTTGCTCAAGGATGCCCCCATCCTGCTGCTCGACGAAGCCACCTCCGCCCTCGACGCGCAGAGCGAGCGGTTAGTGCAGATCGCGCTCGGCCGGCTGATGCAGGGCCGCACCGCGCTCGTCATCGCCCACCGCCTCGCCACCATCCGCGATGCCGACCGCATCCTGGTGCTCGAACGCGGCAAGCTCATCGACCAGGGCACGCATGAGGAACTGGTCAGGAAAGGCGGCCGCTACGCCGAACTCGCCAAGCTGCAGTTCAGGCTGGAAGAGCCGGAACCGATCGCCGAGTAAGTCACATTGGCGCGCGCGGCCCATCCTTCGACAGGCTCAGGATGAGGTTAGTGGCCCGCGCCGGCTGGTACGGCTCCGTCCGTGGCTGGATTCCGGCCTTCGCCGGAATGACGGCAGGGTTGGGGCCTTGGTTGTGCCAATCTCACGACCTCATCCTCAGCCTGTCGAAGGATGGGCCACGGCCACCCTACCCGCCCAAATCGAAAGGCCGGTCCAGCCGAATGGCTGGTTACCCATCCGTCAGGCGGAACTCGATGCGGCGGTTCTTGGCGTAGGCTGCATCGGTATCGCCCGGGTCGATCGGCTTGTTGTCGCCGAAGCCGGCCGGTACCAGCCGGGTGGGATCGACCCCCTGGGTCACCAGGAATTTGGCCACCGCGATGGCGCGGGCAGCGGACAATTCCCAGTTGGAGGGGAATTGCGGCGTCGAGATCGGCCGCTTGTCGGTGTGGCCGTCGATGCGCAGCACCCAGTTGATGTCGGGCGGAATTTCGGCCGCGATCTGCTTGAGCGCCGTCGCCAGTTGCGCCAGCTCCGCCTTGCCGTCATCCGAAATCGTCGCCTGCCCCGCAGGAAACAGCACCTCGGACTGGAAAACGAAGCGGTCGCCGACGACCTGGATGTCGGCACGCCCCTCGAGCACCTGCCGTAACCGGCCGAAGAAGTCCGAGCGGTAGCGCGACAGGTCCTGCACGCGCTGCGCCAGCGCCAGATTGAGCCGCCGGCCGAGATCGGCGATCGCCGTCTTGGATTGCGCATCGCGCGCTTCGGAGGCGTCGAGCGCCGATTCCAGCGCCGAAATCTGCGTCCTCAGAGCCGAAAGCTGCTGGTTGAGCAGCGCGACCTGGGCATCCGCCTGGTCGGAGAGTTTCTTCTGGTTGGCGAGGTCGGAGCTGAGGCCCGCGATCTGGGCGTCCTTGTCGCTTTGCCCATTGCCGAGGGAGGCCAGCTGCGACGTCAGCTTGTCCTTGTCGGATTGCGCCGTGGCGAGCGTCGCCGTGAGCGTCGCCACCTGGTTCTGCAAATCGGCCGAATTGGACCGCTCGAGCTGCAGCATGCTGGTGAGCTCGGCAATCTGCGAATTGAGCTTGGTGAGCGCGGTATCCTTGCCCTTGATC
>DASZUI010000056.1:0-67093 GCA_035547675.1 Devosia sp. | reverse complement strand
TCGGCCTGCTGCTGTTCTTTCCGATCCTCTGGACGATCCTCACCGCCTTCAAGACCGAGGGCGAGGCGATCGCCTTTCCGCCGCATCTCATTCCCAACTGGACGGTCGAGAATTTCGTCGAGGTGCAGAACCGCTCGGACTATTTCCGGCACTTCTTCAATTCGGTGGTGATCGCGGTCGGCTCGACGATCCTCGCGCTGATCGTCTCGGTGCCGGCCGCCTGGTCGATGGCGTTTTCGCCGACCAAGCGCACGCGCGACATCCTGATGTGGATGCTGTCGACCAAGATGATGCCGGCGGTGGGCGTTTTGGTGCCGATCTATCTGATCTTCAAGACGCTGGGCCTGCTCGACAATCTCTTCGGGCTGACGGTGATCCTGGCGCTGATCGACCTGCCGATCGTGATCTGGATGCTCTACACCTATTTCAAGGAAATCCCGGTCGATATCCTCGAGGCGAGCCGCATGGACGGCGCCGTGCTCTGGAAGGAGATCGTCTATGTGCTGCTGCCGATGGCGGTGCCGGGGATCGCCTCGACGATGCTCCTCAACATCATTCTCGCCTGGAACGAGGCGTTCTGGACGCTGAATTTGACGGCGGCCAACGCCGCCCCGCTCACCGCCTTCATCGCGTCGTTCTCGGCGCCGGAAGGGCTGTTCTGGGCCAAGCTCTCGGCCGCCTCGACGCTCGCCATCGCGCCGATCCTGCTGCTCGGCTGGTTCAGCCAGCGGCAATTGGTGCGCGGACTGACCTTCGGCGCCGTGAAATAAGGGAAGCACATGGGCTCGATTGCGCTCGAAAAGGTAACCAAGACCTTCGGCACCCACACGGTGATCCCGCCGCTCGACCTCGACATCGAGGATGGCCAGTTCGTGGTGTTCGTGGGTCCCTCGGGCTGCGGCAAATCCACCCTGCTCCGGCTCATCGCGGGGCTCGAGGACACCAGTTCCGGCGTCATCCGCATCGATGGGGCGGACGTCACCGACGTGATCCCCGCCAAGCGCCAGCTCTCCATGGTGTTCCAGAGCTATGCGCTCTATCCGCATATGAGCGTCTACAACAACATCGCCTTCCCGCTCAAAATGGCCAATGCCGACAAGGGCGAGATCGACCGCAAGGTGCGCGACGCGGCGCGCATCCTCAACCTCACCGACTATCTCGACCGGCGGCCGCGCCAGCTTTCGGGCGGGCAGCGGCAGCGCGTCGCGATCGGCCGGGCGATCGTGCGGCAGCCCAAGGCGTTCCTCTTCGACGAGCCCCTGTCGAACCTCGATGCGGCGCTCCGCGTGAACATGCGGCTCGAGATTTCCGAGCTGCACCAGCAGCTCAAGACCACCATGATCTATGTGACGCACGACCAGGTCGAGGCGATGACCATGGCCGACAAGATCGTGGTGCTGAACGCCGGCAAGGTCGAGCAATATGGCTCGCCCATGGAGCTCTATCGCAACCCGGCGAACCGCTTCGTCGCCGGCTTCATCGGCTCGCCGAAGATGAACTTCATCGACGGGGCGGAGGCCGAGCGCTACGGCGCCCATTCGATCGGCATCCGGCCGGAACATCTCAGCGTCTCGCGCACCGCCGGCGACTGGCAGGGCACGGTGCAGGTGGCCGAGCATCTGGGATCGGACACGTTCATCTATGTGGCATCGCCCGGCCTGCCGCTCTTGACCGTGCGCACCGAGGGCGAGGAGGAACTGAAGCCGGGCGACAGCGTCTGGATCAGCCCCGACCCGGCGCGCATCTACCGCTTCGATAAGACCGGCAACAGCTTGGCCGGCAACAGCGTGGCGGCCAACAGGACCGAGACATGACCAGACTTTCCGCGGCGGCGCTTGCCGAGATTTCCAAGACGGCCGGCGTGCCGAACTACCGGGCGGCGGACCTCAGCCCGGGCATCCTGCATTTCGGCGTCGGCAATTTTCATCGGGCGCACCAGGCGGTCTATCTCGACGAGCTGTTCAACCGGGGATTGGGCCGGGACTGGGCGCTGATCGGCACCGGGGTCCGCTCGACCGACGCCGCCATGCGCGACGCGCTCAGGGCGCAGGACTGGCTGACCACGGTGGTCGAGCAGGAGGCCGAGCGTTCGGCGGCCCATGTCACGGCGGCGATGGTCGATTTCATCGCGCCGGGCGACAGCGCCGCCATCATCGGCAGGCTCGCCGACCCGGCCATCCGCATCGTGTCGCTGACGGTGACGGAGGGCGGCTACTACATCGATCCGGCGACCCAGGCCTTTGCGGCGGACCACCCGGAGATCGTCGCGGATGCGCGCGACCCGGCGGCGCCGAAAACCGCCTTCGGGCTGATCCTCGCCGGGCTGAAGCGGCGGCGCGATGCCGGCATGATGCCCTTCACGGTGATGAGCTGCGACAATATCCCCGGCAATGGCCATGTGACGCAGAACGCCGTCGTAGGCCTCGCCCGGCTCAGCGACCCGTCGCTCGCCGACTGGGTCGGCCAAAACGTCGCCTTCCCCAATTCCATGGTGGACCGCATCACGCCGGCGACCTCCGATCGCGAGCGGACGCTGCTCTCGGAGCAATTCGGCATCGAGGATGCCTGGCCGGTGTTCTGCGAAGGGTTCAGGCAATGGGTGGTGGAGGACCATTTCCCGGCCGGGCGGCCGCCGCTCGAGGCGGCGGGCGTGCAGTTCGTGCCGGACGTGGCGCCCTTTGAGCTGATGAAAATCCGCATCCTCAATGGCGGGCATGCGACCATCGCCTATCCGGCCGGACTCATGGACATCCACTTCGTCCATGAGGCGATGGAGAACGAGCTCGTGCGGCGCTTCCTCGACAAGGTGGAGCATGATGAGATCATCCCCATCGTGCCGCCGGTGCCCGATACCGATCTCGAGGATTATTTCCGGCTGATCGACCGGCGCTTCGCCAATCCGAAGATCGGCGACACCATCCGCCGGCTCTGCCTCGACGGCTCCAACCGGCAGCCGAAATTCATCCTGCCCTCGGCGCGCGACCGGCTCGCCAAGGGCGAGGGCGTCACGGGGCTGGCGCTCGTTTCCGCGCTCTGGTGCCGCTATTGCTATGGCGAAACCGAGAGCGGGCGGAAGATCGAGCCCAATGACGAGAACTGGGACCGGCTGACGGCGCAGGCGCGCAAGGCCAAGGACGATCCCAGGGCGTGGCTCGAAATGGGCGACATCTTCGGCGACCTCGCCGAGAACCCCGCCTATGTGGCAGCGTTTTCGGCAGCGCTTAACAGCCTCTGGGCGCACGGGACGAGATCGACGCTCGAGACATATCTCGCCGGCCAGGCGCTCTGAGCGCCCATGCCGCTCCGGCTCATCATCTTCGATTGCGACGGCGTGCTCGTGGACAGCGAGCCATTGGCCATGCGCGTGCTGCTCGAGGCGATCGCGGCGGAGGGGGTCAGCATCGATGCCGATATCGGCTTCCGCAGCTTTCTGGGCCGCAGCCTGACGACGATCATCGCCGGGCTCAACCGGGATTATGGGCTCCATCTCGACGAGGCGGCGCTGGAGCGGATGCGCATGCGGCTCTATGCGCTTTATGAGCAGGAGCTGCGGCCGATGGCCGGGCTGATCGATGCGCTGGAAGCGATCGAGCTGCCGGTCTGCGTCGCCTCCTCCAGCCAGATGGAACGCATCCGGGTGAGCCTGACGCTGACCGGGCTGATCGACCGCTTCGAGCCGGCGATCTTTTCGGCGGCGATGGTGGCGCATGGCAAGCCGGCGCCCGACCTGTTCCTGCACGCGGCGCGCAGCATGGGGGTGCTGCCCGAGGATTGCCTCGTCATCGAGGACAGCCCGGCGGGCATCATGGCGGCGCAGCGGGCGGGGATGCGCGTCTTCGCCTTCGCAGGGGGCGGCCATATCGAGCCGGCGGGGCTGCGCGGCCAGATCGAGGCGCTGAAGCCCGACCTCGTTTTCGACGATATGAATGACCTGCCGCGTCTAGTAGAAGAGGAACAGGCGAGGCAGAAGGCAGGATAATGGGGCAGCTGCTGGTCGGCGTCGATGTCGGCACGGGAAGCGCGCGGGCCGGCCTGTTCTCGGCGCGCGGTGAATCGCTCGGGCGTGCCGAACAGCCCATCCGGCTGCGCCGCCGCTCGGCACGCGAGGCCGAGCACGATTCAGGCCAGATCTGGCAGGCGGTGGGGGAAGCGGTGCAGGCTGCGCTCGCCAAGGCCGGCGCCGCACCTGAGGACGTGGCGGGCATCGGGTTCGACGCGACCTGTTCGCTGGTGCTGCAGGGCGATAAGGGCGCCGGGGTCACCGCGGCGCCGGACGGGCTCGCCAATTGGGACACGGTGGTCTGGCTCGACCACCGGGCGATCGCGGAGGCGGCCGAATGCACGGCCACCGGCGATGCGCTGCTCGACAGCCTGGGCGGCGTGATGTCGCCGGAAATGCAATTGCCCAAGCTGATGTGGCTGAAGCGGCACCTGCCGGCGAGCTGGCAGGCGATGACGGCGGCCTTCGACCTCGCGGATTTCCTGACCCATGCGGCATCGGGGTCGCTGGCGCGGTCGGAATCGACGCTGGCCTGCAAATGGGGCTGGGCGGACGGCTGGCCAACGGCGTTGCTCGTCCGCATCGGGCTTGCCGACCTTATCGACAAGGCGAACCTCCCCGATGCGCCAACGCCGCCGGGCGCCGATCTCGGGCCGCTGACCCCGGAAGCGGCCTCGGCCCTGGGGCTGACCCCGGCAACGCGGGTCGCGGCGGGGCTGGTCGACGCACATGCGGGCGCGCTTGGGGCGCTGGGCGGCGACGCGGCGAGCGGCGAGCGGCTCTGCCTCATCGCCGGCACCTCGAATTCCATCCTGGCGCTGGCGCAGGACAGGCGACCGATCCGCGGCATATGGGGGCCCTATCGCGACGCCATCCTGCCCGGCCTCTGGCTGCTGGAGGCTGGACAATCGGCAACCGGCGCTTTGCTCGACCATCTGGTGCGCGCGCATCCGGCCGGCGGCGAGCCCACGGCCGACCGGCACGCCGCCATTGCCGCGCGGATCGCCGAGCTGCGCGAGCAGGAGGGCGCGCGGCTCGCGGCGCATCTCCACATCTTGCCGGATTTCCACGGCAACCGGGCGCCGCTCGCCGAGCCCGGCGCGTTCGGCGTCATGTCGGGGCTGACGCTGGATGACGATTTCGACAGCCTGGCCCGCCTCTATTGGCGCGCGGCGCTGGCGATCGCGCTGGGGGTGCGGCAGAATCTCGAAGCGCTCGGCGCCCATGGTTTCGCCACCGACCGGCTGCGGCTCGGCGGCGGCCACGTCAAGAGCCCGCTGCTGCGGCAGCTCTATGCCGACGCGACGGGCGCCGCGATCGAGCTGCCCCGCGCCGATGCCATGCTGCTGGGCAGCGCCATGCTGGCGGCCCATGCGGCGGGGCTTTATGGCAGCGTGGCCGAGGCGGCGGCGGCCATGGACCAGGGCTACGCGACCATCGCGCCGGGCCCCGAGCGGCATGACCGCGACTATCGCGCGATGCTGGCGATGCAGCGGCACCGGCGCGAGCTGGAGCAGATCGTCCGCGAGGCCGAATAGCTTCTGTGGGCAGCCTCGCAACGGGGCTTGAAACCCGCCGGCCCCCACCTCATCTAATCATCACACGAGAGTCGGCGGGCGCTTCCTCCCCTGGCGACCGCGACTCGTCGCAGCAAGAGGGCGCTCCCCGCAAGGGTCGAGCGCCCTCTTCATTTTCAGACCGTGCGCAGCCAGCCGCCATCGACGAAATAGGCCGAGCCGGTCGAATAGCTCGCCCGCTCGGAGGCGAGGAAGACGAAGAAATCCGCCAGTTCCTCCGGCGTGGCGAAGCGCTTGAGGCCGCCGGCCTCGTCGGCCACCCCCTGCAGATGCGCCTGCCAGTTCTCGCCGGCGATTTCCCTGGCCGTCTTCACCCAATCGTCGGTCAAGACCAGCCCGGGATTGACGGTATTGACGCGGATATTGTGCGGCGCCAGCTCATTGGCGAGCGTCTTGGAGAACATCATCAGCGCCGCCTTGGTGGTGTTGTAGATCGGCTCGTACCAGAGCGGCTGCACGGCGCAGATCGAGGCGTTGTGGATGACGGCGCCGCGCCGCTTCTCCTTCATATGCGGCACGAGTCCGCGCGCCAGCCGCACCGCGGCCATCACATGCAGGTCCCAGTAATATTGCCATTTGTCGTCGCCCGCCTCGGCGATGGTTTCGTTGGACCCGGTGCCGGCATTGTTGACCAGGATGTCGGCGCCGCCCATGCGGGTTGCGGCGGCGATCACAGCGTCGCAGCCGGCCGCCGTTGCGACGTCCGCCGCCACGGCTTCGGCGCGGACGCCGTGCCGGGCGGCAATGTCCTTGGCGGCGGCCAGCGCCCTGTCGCCCTGGCGGGCGGCGATGAGCACATCGGCGCCCTCTGCCGCAAAGCCCCGCGCCACCGCCAGCCCAATCCCCGCGCTGCCGCCCGTGATGACGGCGAGCCTGCCCCTCAGCCCCAAATCCATGTGCCAAACTCCGAAAGACCCGTTCCGCGGCTATTGTTCGCGCGCGATTTCCTCGCCGACCCGGTAATGATGCGAAGGCGGCGCACCCTCCGCCTGCGGCGGCGGCATGGCGCCAGTCATGATCGCCACGGCGTCCGACATCGCGAACTCCTTCGGGTCGATCACGGCGATGCGCCGGCCCAGCCGGTGAATATGGATGCGGTCGGCCACCTCGAAGACATGCGGCATGTTGTGCGAAATGAGCACGATGGGCAGGCCGCGCCGCTTGACGTCGAGCATCAGCTCCAGCACGCGCCGGCTTTCCTTGACGCCGAGCGCCGCGGTGGGCTCGTCCATGATGACCACGCGGCTGCCGAAGGCGGCGGCACGCACCACCGCCACGCCCTGGCGCTGGCCGCCGGAGAGCGTTTCGACCGACTGGTTGATGTTCTGAATGGTCATCAGGCCGAGTTCGCTCAGCTTCTCGCGGGCGACGCGGTTCATCGTGGTTCGGTCGAGGGCGCGGAAGAGCTTGCCGAAAATGTCCGGCCGGCGCAGTTCGCGGCCGAGGAACATGTTGTCGGCGATGCTCAGGGCCGGGCTCAGCGCGAGGTTCTGATAGACGGTCTCGATGCCGGCGAGCCGCGCCTCCATGGGCGAGCGGAAATGCACCGGCTTGCCGTCGAGCAGGATTTCGCCGCTGTCGGGGATCACCGCGCCGCACAGCGCCTTGATGAGCGTCGACTTGCCGGCGCCGTTGTCGCCGATCACGGCGAGGATTTCGCCGCGCCGGAGGTCGAAATCGGCATTGTCGAGCGCCACGACCTTGCCGTAGCGCTTGTTGAGGCCGCGGCCCTCTAGGATCACCTCGTCGCTCATTGGGAAATCTTCCTGATCCACTGGTCGATGGTGACGGCCACGATGATGAGCACGCCGACCGCGAAATCCTGCCAGAGCAGTTCGAGGCCGGAAAGGGCGAGGCCGTTGCGGAAGACGCCCACGATCAATGCCCCGATGATGGTGCCGACGATCGAGCCGCGCCCGCCGAACAGGCTGGTGCCGCCGATCACCACGGCGGTGATCGAATCGAGGTTGGAGGTCTGGCCGGCCTGCGGGCTGACGCCGCCGATGCGGCCGATGAAGGCCCAGGCGGCGATGGCGCAGATCAAGCCGGCGAGCGAATAGACGGCGATCAGCGTCTTGGTGGTCGAGATGCCGGCGAGGCGGGCCGAATCCGGGTCGTCGCCCGTGGCGTAGATGTGCCGGCCGAAGGCGGTCTTGCCCAGCATGTACCAGACCGCGACAGCCACGGCGATCATCAGCACGGCGCCCCAGGTGAAGACCCAGCCGCGCAGGAAGCCGAGCTCGATGCCCCAGGATTGCAGGGTCTGGAAAGGCTTGATCAATGTGCCGGTCGCCTCGAGGAAGGGGGCGCTGGCGTCCATGTCCTGCTGGCGGATGGTCTCGCTCTGGGAATACCAGACATTGAGTGCGCCGAAGATGCTCCAGGTGCCGAGCGTCACGATGAAGGGCGGCAGGCGCAGCATGGTCACGATCAGCCCGTTGAGCGCGCCGCAGGCAAGCCCTACAAGCAGGCCGAGGGGAAAGGCGATGGCGACCGGCACGCCATAGACCACCGCCGTGCGCCCCATGACCACGGTGCAGAGAATCATGATGGCCCCGACCGACAGGTCGATGCCGGCGGTGAGGATCACCAGCGTCTGCGCCACGCCGAGGATGGCGATGATCGTCACCTGCTGCACCACGACGCTCAGATTGAGCGGGGCGAGGAATTTGCCCGGCGCGGCGAAGGAAAAGACGATCACCCCGAGCAGCAGCACGATGAAGGGGATGCTCGTCGGATATTGGTGCAGGAAACCCTGCAGGCGGCGGACGAAGCCGGCATCGGGCTCGTCGAAGCTCGCCACCGCCTGGCTGGTGCCCTGCAATCCACGTTCGGCCACCGCCGAGCCGGAAGCGTCGTCACTCATCCATTCTCTCCCCGAGGGCGCCATGCCCGCGGCGCCCGGCGAAGGCGCCGCGGGACGCGAGCATCAGCCCCAGCAGAGCTTCTTGCCTTCATCGACCGAGATCGAGGGCACGCCCTCGACCGGCTTGGCGGTCACCAGCTGGGCGCCGGTGTCGAAGAAGCCGGCCTTGGGGTCGATCTCCGGCATCTTGCCGTTCGCGATGGCTTCCATGGCCATGGAGGCCATCTTGAGCGGATATTGCTGCGCGGTGGCGCCGATCACGCCGGCCGCGACATTGGCCACGCCCGGGCAGCCGCCGTCGATCGAGACGATCATCACCGAGCCGTCATCCTTGCCGACCGCCTTGAGCGCTTCCCAGGCGCCGGCCGCGGCAGGCTCGTTGATGGTATAGACGAGGTTGACGTTGGGGCACTTCTGCAGCGCGTTCTCCATCGCCGTGCGGCCCTTTTCCTGGTCGCCCTGGCTGATTTCGTGGTCGCAGATGCGCGGATCGTTCTCGTCGCCGTACTTGTTGGGGTCCTTCACGTCGATGCCGAAGCCCTGCATGAAGCCCTGGTCGCGCAGATAGTCGACGGTCGGCTGGTTGGTGGCGAGGTCGAGGAAGACGATCGAGGCGTCCTTGGCCTTGTCGCCCATGGTCTTGGCCGCCCATTCGCCGATCAGCATGCCGGCCTTGCGGTTATCGGTGGCAAAGGTCGCGTCGGCGGCGTCCATCGGATCGAGCGGGGTATCCAGGTCGATCACCTTGAGCCCGGCGTCGCGCGCCTTCTTGATGGTGGGCACGATGGCCTTGGAATCCGAGGGGACGATGGCGAAGCCCTTGGCGCCGGCCGAGATCAGGTTCTCGATCGCGGCCACCTGGGAGTCATTGTCGCCATCATATTTGCCGGCCGCCGCGATCAGCTTGATGCCGAGCTCCTTGGCCTTGGCTTCGGCGCCTTCGCGCATCTTGACGAAGAACGGGTTGGTCTCGGTCTTGGTGATCAGGCCGACGGTCGCCTGCTGGGCCGTCGCCGCGCCGGCGGTCATCGAGCCCAGGAGAACCGCAGCCATGGCCGCGGTCTTCAGAAAACTGAATCCCATGTAGTCCTCCCAATGTTGACGGACGCCCGGCCGCGGCAGCCTCCCTGCGCGCCCTGCCGGACGATGACGCACCCAGCCTCCCCGCCGGCGCGCCACGAGCCGAATTCAGCCCTATGGTCGGATTTCTGTCAATAAATTAATCCAGTTGATTTATTAATCTTCCGGTCACAGTTTCGAACCTCAGGCGCGGCCGTGCGGGCGCCCGCTTTGCTTTTCGGCGCGCAGCGGGGCAGAAAGCGCCTGGCTGGCGGGCGACAGGCCGCGCCGGCGTCATCTATCGGATGGTCAGCGTGTCCGTCGTCGACGAAAGAAGAGCCATTGCCCGGCCGGCGGCCTCGGACCGCGGCACCAACCAGACCGGCGTGCGGCTCTATAACGAGCGCCTGGTGCTGTCGCTGATCCGGCTCCACGGCGAATTGCCCAAGGCGGACATCGCCCGGCTGACGGGCCTCTCGCCGCAGACCATTTCGATCATCACCAACCAGCTGACCGCCGACGGGCTGCTGCTCAAGGGCGAGCCGCGGCGCGGCCGGATCGGCCAGCCTTCGGTGCCCTATTCGCTCAACCCCGAGGGGGCGCTCGCCTTCGGGCTCAAGATCGGGCGGCGCAGCGTCGACCTCTACCTCATCGACTTCACCGGGCGGCGGCTGGCGGCGCTGCACCAGACCTATGCCTACCCTACCCTTTCGGTGATCCGGCAGTTCACCGCGGACGGCATCGAGAAGGTGCTGGCGGAGCTGCGCCCGGGGCTCGCGGCCAGGATCGCCGGGCTCGGGATCGGGGCGCCCTACGAGATGTGGACCTGGCACGAGGAGATCGGCGCGCCGCGCGAGGAGATGGAGCTCTGGCGCACGGTGGACATCCGCCGCGAGGTCGCGGCCCTCTGCCCCTGGCCGGTCTATTTCGCCAACGACATCACGGCCGCCTGCGCCGCCGAGCTGATGTTCGGGATCGGCGGCGAATTCATCGACTATCTCTACCTGTTCATCGGCTCGTTCATCGGCGGCGGGCTGGTGCTCAACGGGCACCTGTTCCCCGGGCGGACGCAGAACGCGGCGGCAATCGGCTCGATGCCGGCGCCCGCGGGGGCCGGCGGGCGCGCGCCGCAGCTGATGAACGTCGCCTCGATCTATGTGCTCGAGCGCAAGCTGGTGGCCGAAGGGCGCGACGCCAGCGTGCTCTGGCAATCGCCG
This sequence comes from Devosia sp., assembly GCA_035547675.1. Classification (GTDB taxonomy): domain Bacteria; phylum Pseudomonadota; class Alphaproteobacteria; order Rhizobiales; family Devosiaceae; genus DASZTU01. Next base: position 56,374 of record DASZUI010000056.1, on the reverse strand, counting down.
GACGACTGGGCGAACGATCTGGGCCCGGCGCTCGACGAATGGATCGAGGAGGTCGCGGGGTCCGTCGCCTATTCGATCGTCGCGGCCATCGCGGTCATCGATGTCGAAACGGTGGTGATCGACGGCGCCTTTCCGGTCGCGGTGCGCCGGCGCATCATCGAGCGGACGCGCATCGCGCTCGCCCGCATCAACCGGCAGGGCCTGTCGCCTTTCAAGCTGGTCGAGGGGTCGCTCGGCAATGCGGCGCGCGCCATAGGCGGGGCTTCGCTGCCGCTGCTCGCCAATTTCACCCAGGACCGCGAAGTGCTGTTCAAGGATTTCGACGCCGCGCGCTAGAGTTCACGTTCCGATCGAATCTTTACGGCCATCGGCCAGCCCTGCTAACAGCGGCGGGCCTGGGGGAGTGCGATGGACGAGCTGAAGAGCAATTGGGCGGGCAATATCGCCTATGGCGCGCGGGCGGTACATGCCCCCTCGAGCGTCGATGAACTGCAGGAGATCGTCCGGCGCGCGGGCAAGCTCAGGGCGTTGGGCTCGCGGCATTCCTTCAACACCCTGGCGGCGAGCGACGACGCGCTGGTTTGGATGGGCCGGCTCGACCGGGTGCTCGGCATCGACCGGGCGGCAGGCAGGGTAACGGTCGAGGGCGGCATCACCTATGGCCAGCTCTGTCCCCTGCTCGATGCCGAGGGCTTCGCGCTGCCCAACCTCGCCTCGCTGCCGCATATCTCGGTCGCCGGGGCCTGTGCGACGGCGACGCATGGCTCCGGCATCGGCAATCGCAATCTTGCGGCTGCCGTTTCGGGGCTGGAGATCGTGACGGCGACGGGTGAGATCGTCACGCTGAAGCGCGGCGATGCCGATTTCGATGGGGCCGTGGTCGGGCTCGGAGCCGCCGGGATCGTGGCGCGGGCGACGCTCGAGCTGGTGCCGCGCTTCGAAGTGCGGCAGAACGTCTATCTCGACCTGCCCTATGGGATGCTGGTCGAAAACTACGAGGCCATCGTCGGCAGCGCCTATAGCGTCAGCCTGTTCACGCATTGGGCCGGCGAAAGCATCGCCCAGGTCTGGCTGAAGGGCCTCGCCGATGCGCCTGCCGCGCCCGCCGAGTTCTTCGGGGCGCGGGCCGCCGAGCGGCCCTATCACCCGCTGATTTCCATGGATCCGGCGCCGGCGACCGAGCAGCTGGGCGTGCCCGGGCCCTGGTATCAGCGCCTGCCGCATTTCCGCATGGAATTCACCCCGAGCGCCGGGGCCGAGCTGCAATCGGAATATTTCGTGGCCCGCGCCGATGCGGTGGCGGCGATCGAGGCCCTGCGCGCCATCCAGGACCGGATCGCGCCCTGCCTCTTCGTCTCCGAAATCCGCACCATCGCCGCCGACGAGGCCTGGATGAGCCCCAACTACCGGCAGGACAGCCTGGCCTTCCACTTCACCTGGAAGCCGGACTGGCCGGCAGTGGCCAAGGTGCTGCCGCTGATCGAGGCGCAGCTCGGGCCCTTCGACGTGAAGCCGCATTGGGGCAAGCTCTTCACCCTGCCCAAGGCGGAGGTGCAGGCGCGCTATGAGCGCCTCGCGGATTTCCGCGCCCTGCTGCAGCGGCTCGATCCGGGCGGCAAGTTCCGCAACGCCTTCATCGACGACTATATCTTCTGAGCCGGGCCCCTCCGAGGCGGTGGCCGCCGATTTTGCCGTGGCAGCCGATGATCCTTTGGGCTAAGACGGCGGCAGGAGCAGAACCCCCCGTGTCGATCGCCAGGCAAATCGCGAATGATATCGGCCGCGCGCTTGCCGTGCTGGCCATGGTCTTCCTGTGCTTTGCCGGCGCCGTGCCGGACAATTCCGGCGGCGGCAGCGTCGTGCAGCAGGCGGGAGTCGCGGCGAGCAGCTTCCAGAGCCTGTGCGGCGGGCATGGCCAGCCGCAACTCGCCTGCCATGCACCGACGGCCTGCTGCCGGCCGGACCAGGCGCTCCTGCCGCCCAGCACACTGGCCGCCGAGCCGGCCTTCCAGCGCGTTGCAGCGGTTTCCTATCCGCAGATGCCGGCGGCCGGCAATGCGATCAGCGCGCCATCCCCCTTCCGGTCGCGCGCGCCGCCCGTCTGATCCCGTTTCCGTCGACTTTGCGGGTCCTTACGGGGCCCATCCGTCAATGCGGCGGCGCCCTGCGCCTGCCGGTGAAACGAGAACAGAAATGAGATCTCATCCCTTTGCCGCCGCGGCGCTCGCCGTGGCGATGAGCGCCTCGCTCGGCGTGGCGCCGAGTTCGGCCGACAGCATGGCCGGCATGTCGATGGCGGCCCAGCCCAACACCCAGTCCAAAAGCTGGACCGTGGGCGATTTGACGATATCGGGGGCCTATGCCCGCGCCACCCTGCCCAACGCGCCGGTGGGCGGCGGCTTCATCGCCATCACCAATAAGGGCGCTGCGGACGACACGCTGGTTTCGGCCACCTCGCCGATGGCCGGCTTGGTCCAGATCCACACCATGTCGATGGCCAATGGCGTCATGCAGATGCGCGAGCTGCCGCAGGGCGTGCCGGTGCCGGCAGGCAAGACCGTGACCTTCTCGCCCAACGGGCTGCACCTGATGTTCATGCAGCTCAAAGGCGCCTTCGTTCAGGGCAAGAGCGTGCCGGTGACGCTGAATTTCGCCAAGGCCGGGCCGGTGACTGTCGATCTCGATGTCGGCGGCATCGCGGCCAGCGCCCCGCCGGGCGCGGGTGCCGCGGGCGGCGCCATGAGCGGCATGAAGATGTGAGGGGGCCGGCGATGAATTTGCGCTTCCTTCGCATCGCCCTGTGGGGGCTGGTCGGCGTCGCGGCGATCGCCGCCGTTGCCGCCTATACGATCTCGCAAACCTCGACCGATGCCGCCGTGGCGTCGCGTTCAAACTTCGGCGGCGGCGACTACAAGCTCGAAACCGGCACCGGGCAGCCCTTCACCCCGGCGAGCCTCGCCGGCGGGCCGACCATGCTGTTCTTCGGCTATACCCACTGCCCCGACGTGTGCCCGACGACACTGGCGCAAATGGCGGCCTGGTTCGACGAGCTCGGCGCCGAGGGCAAGCCGCTCCGCGCCTTCTTCGTCTCGATCGATCCGGAGCGGGATACACCCTCGGTCATCAAGGACTATGTGCAGGCGGTCTCCGACCGGATCACCGGGGTGACCGGCACGCCCGAACAGGTCGCGGCCATGGAGAAGGCCTGGGGGGTCTATGCCAAGAAGGTGCCGCTCAAGGACGGCGGCTATTCGATGGACCACACGGCGACGATTTACCTGCTCGATTCCAAGGGGCAGTTCCGCAGCACGATCGTTTATGGCGAGGACGGCGACACCGCCCTGGCAAAGCTCAAGAACCTCATCGCCAACGGCTGACGCAAGGGCCGCTCCGGCGGCCGAGGAGTTTCCATGAAGCGCATGCTGATTGCCGCGCTCGCCACGCTGCTGGCGACGCCGGCCTTCGCCCATATCACCCTCGAAACCCAGCAGGCCGCGCCCGGCGCCAGCTATAAGGCGGTGTTCCGCGTGCCGCATGGCTGCGACGGGGCGGCGACCACCGGGCTCAAAATCCAGATTCCCGACGGTTTCATTTCGGCCAAGCCCATGCCGCATCCCGGCTGGACGATCGCGACCAAGAGCGGCCCCTACACCAAAACGTACAAGCTCTACGGCGCCGAGGTGAAATCGGGCGTCACCGAAGTGGACTTCACCGGCGGCAACCTGCCGGATGCCTGGTATGACGAGTTCGTGGTGGCCGGCACGCTCGCCGACAGCTTCAGGCCCGGCGATGTGGTCTATTTCCCCACCGTGCAGGAATGTGGCACCGCCGCCGACCGCTGGATCGAAATTCCGGCGGCCGGGCAGAAGATCGACGATCTCAAGCGGCCGGCGCCGCATCTCGAGATCGTCGCGGCGCCCAAATGAGGCATGGACCGGCGGCAGGGGCAGCCCTGCTCGCCCTTGTCCTGGTGCTCGGGCTGTGGCCTGCGGCAGCGCCGGCCCACGCCTCGCTGCTCGCCGTCAGGCCGGCGGACGGCACCACGGTCGCGAGCGCGCCGGCGTCGCTGTCGCTGGAGTTCAACGAGCAGGTCGCTCCGGTGACGGTGACGCTGGTGACGCCGGACGGGCGCGCGCTGCCCTTGCGCGCCGATGTCGAAGGGCCGCAATTGAACATGCCGATGCCGTCCGGCCTCGGCAACGGCACCTATGGGCTCTCCTGGCGGGTGATCTCGGCGGACGGCCATCCGGTGGGCGGCACGACCATTTTTTCGGTCGGTGCGCCGAGCAGCGGCGGTGTGCCGGCGGCGGCGGCCGAGGCCATGGACTGGCCGGTGCGGACCGGCGTCTGGCTCACGCGGGTGCTGACCTATGCCGGATTGTTCGCCGGCGTCGGCGGGGTATTTTTCCTGCGCTGGCTGGGCGATGGGACGAGCGGGCTTCGCGCCGTGCGTGCCGTAACGATCGTCGGCCTCGTCGCGCTGCCCATCGAGGTGGCCTTCCAAGGGCTCGACGTGCTCGACCAATCGCCGGCGAGCCTGTTTGCGCCCGCCACCTGGCAGGCGGGGATGTCCTCGAGCTTCGGCCTGTTCGCCGGGCTGGCGCTGATCGGCTTTGCGCTGGCGCTCGTCGCCACCGTGCGGGTCGGCTATGAGCGGCTCTGGTCGGCGCTCGGCCTGCTCTGCGTCGGGGCGGCCTTGGCGGCGACCGGCCATGCCAGCACCGCCGATCCGCAATGGCTGACGCGGCCGGCGGTCTTCATTCACACGGAGGTCGCGGCATTCTGGGCCGGCGCACTCCTGCCGCTCGGGGCCCTGCTGCGCGGCGCCGGCGATGCCGCCATCGGGCCGCTGCGGCGTTTTTCAGCGGCCATTCCGGCGCTGCTGTTCCTGCTGCTCGCGGCCGGCGCGACGCTCGCCATCGTGCAGGTCGGCGCGCCGGCGGAACTGGTCGAGAGCGATTACGGGCGGGTGCTGATCGCCAAGCTGGTGCTGGTCGCCGCGCTGCTCGGCCTTTCGGCCTTCAACCGCTTTCGGCTGACCAAGCCGGCGCTGGCCGATTCGGGCTTGGCGCGGCGGCAGCTCGTGCGCTCGATCGGCGTCGAGCTCGCCATCATGCTCGCGATCTTCGCCGTGGTGGCGCTGTGGCGCTTCACCCCGCCGCCGCGGGCGCTGCTCGAAGCCATGGCGCAGCCGGTCAGCCTCGAGCTTTCGGGCAAGGAGGCGATGGCGGAGGTGACGGTGACCCCCGGCCGTGCCGGGCCGGTTACGGCCGACATTACGCTGATGGGCGCGGATATGGGCCCGCTCCAGGCACAGGGCGTTACGGTCGATTTCTCCAACCCCGCCAAGAAGATCGAGCCGATCGAGCGCGAGGCGAAGCCGGCGCCGGGCGGCAAATGGCACCTCGACGGGCTGACCCTGCCGGTTGGCGGCACCTGGCGGATCGAGCTCGACATCCTGGTTTCCGATTTCAAGGAAATCGACCTTTCCGACCAGGTCGATATCCGGCCGTAGCCGCTTGCCGTGCAGCAGACCTGCGGCAAAGCGTCCCGATGCCGCCGCCGCAATTGTTCCGCCACAAAAGACGGACGAGATTGCGGCCCGGTGATTTGCCTTTTCACGCTCGGAGGCGAGAGATGCTGCGTCGTGACTTCCTGGCCATGTCGGCCGGCGCCCTGGCGCTTGGCGCCGGGCTCAAGCCGGCCCTGGCCAATGTGCCGGTGCCCTATGACCCGTCCATGGCCCCGCCAATGGACGACAAACAGAAATTCATAGACTGGGCAGTGAAAAATCGTGGCGAAGACCCCAAATTTCTGGGCCAGCGCTTCGACCGATTCCTGCATATGGTGCAGAACAAGGACCTGCTCGACGACCGCAACAAGCGGGCCTTCCTGCTGACGCCGCGCGAGGAATTCGTGCTGCCGCAGAACCTGTCCCGGGCCTATGAATCGGCCTTCCTCGACATCAATTACGGCGTCACCATTTCCGGCCCCCACCTGGTCGGGCGCATGACGCAGGTCATCGACGTGCAGCCGGGCGACAAGGTGCTCGAGATCGGCACGGGCTCGGGCTACCAGTCGGCCTATCTCTCGCACCTCACCGACAAGGTCTGGTCGATCGAGATCATCAAGCCGCTCGCCGCCCGCACGCGCGGCATCTACGACGCCTTGATCGGCAAAGGTTATTCCGAGTTCAAGGCGATCACCTCGGAAAACGCCGACGGCTATTACGGCTGGGCCGAGAATGGGCCGTTCGACAAGATCATCGTCACCTGCGGCATCGACCATATTCCGCCGGACCTGCTGCAGCAGCTCAAACCCAATGGGATCATGGTGATCCCGGTCGGCCCGCCCGGCGCCCAGCACGTCTTGAAGGTCGTCAAAACACAGCAGCCGGACGGCTCGTTCCAGGTCGCGCGTTCTGATATCTACAATGGCAAGATCGTGCCCTTCGTGCCGTTCACCAAGCTCGAAGGCGATACGATCAAGGGTACGCATAACGGCTGACCAGCCATTCGGCTGGACCGATTTTTTCGATGTGGGAAGGTAGGGTGTATTAGCTTCCCTCCCCTCGAGGGGAAGGGTGGCGGTAGCCGGGTGGGGGTAAGCAACGCGCATCGGCGTGCGCTGAAACGTACCCCCACCCTTGATCCCTCCCCTCAAGGGGGAGGGAGACGCGGCGGCATCGTGAGTGGACTAACGCCGGCCTCATCCTGAGCTTGTCGAAGGATGGGCAGCGCGCGCTGACGGTGAAACTGGCTGCTCGCCGGCGCGACAATGACGTGGCGTAGCAGGGCGGTGCCACAGCACTCCCTCCCCCTTGCGGGGAGGGAAGCGGCAGCAGGGTGGGGGTTCCCCGCGCCGGCGTCTGTAACTACCCCCACCCCTGTCCCCTCCCCGCAAGGGGGAGGGAGACGAGGCGGCATCCTCTCGAATAGCGATTTGCGAAAGCACCCATGGAACAGCGCCTCGCCCCGACTGCCGAGACTACCGACCGGAGCCCGCCCTTCTACCTGTCGGTGGGGCTGATCGCCGGTGCGCTGATCGCGCTGCAGATCGGGGTGATGCGCGTTTTCGCGGTGGGGAGCTGGGCGCATTTCGGCTCGCTCGTGGTGTCGCTGGCACTGCTGGGCTTTTCGCTCGCCAGCGTCGTCATCTTCATCGCCAAGGGCTTTTTCGAGCGGCATTGGTGGGGCGCGGCCTCGGTGGCGCTGGTGCTGGTGGGACCGCTGGCGGTTGCCGCAAACCTCATTGCCCAGATGGTGCCGTTCAACGCCATCTTCATCATCTCCGACCCGGCGCAGAAATGGCGGCTGCTCGCCAATTTCCTGCTTTACCTGCTGCCTTTCCTCGCGGGGGCGTTCTTCCTCGGCATCGTGTTCCTGCGGGCCGCGGCAGGGTTCGGACGGGTTTATTTCGCCGACCTGACGGGGTCGGGCCTTGCAGGGCTGGTGATTCTCGGGGCGATGTATGTCTTTCCGCCCGAGCAGATCATCGCCGTGCCGCTGATCCTCTGGGCGCTGGGTGGGCTATTGTGGTTCGGGGCGCGCGGACGATGGCTGGCAGGGGCCGGCCTGGTGGTGCTTGGGGCGGCCAGTATCGCGGCCTATACGCTCCTGCCGTCGCTGACCGGCATCCCGGATATTGCGGTGTCGCAATACAAGGGCGTGGCCTATGCGCGGAACTATCCCGACGGCCAGCGCATCTATCGCGACATTTCGCCCTTCGGCGACCTGCAGATCTATTCCAGCTCCTATATGCATTTCGCGCCGGGCCTCTCCGACAACGCCGCCTTCAACCTGCCGGACCTGCCGCCCAAGAGCTATGTGGGCATGTTCATCGATGGCGAGGGGCCCGAGGGCATCATGCGCGCCCTGCCGCCGGCGGATAAGGACTATTTCCGCTATCTGCCGATGTATTTCCCTTACGTGCTCAAGCACGACGCCAACACGTTCGTGGTGCAGTTCGGCGGGGGCATCTCGACGCAGACGGCGCTGCATGGCGGCGCCAAATCGGTGACGGTGGCCGAGAACAACCCCGAGGTGCTCAAGGCCTTCCGCGATCCCGCGCTCAAGGATGTGACGGGCGACGTGCTCGCCGACCCCAAGGTCTCGACCATCGATTATGACGGGCGGCTCTATCTGGCGCACACGCAGAACCGCTACGACGTCGTCGATCTGAGCCTTGCGGACTCGGTGGGGCTCTCCAACCCGGGCGGCTTCGCCATCACCGAGAAGTACGCCTATACCAAGGAAGCGATGCTCGACTATATGGGCGCGCTGGCCGATGGCGGCATTTTGTCGATCACCGCCTGGAACAAGGAAGAGCCGCCCAAGTCCATCCTCAAGCTCTATGCCACGGTCGCCGCCGCTGCGAAGGAAATCGATCCCGAAAGCGCGGCCAATTCGATCTTCGTGTCCTCGAGCTATCTCTCGACCGCCACCGTGCTCTACAAGCGCGGCGGCTTCACGCCGGACGAGGTCAAGGCGCTCTCCGACTACACCCGTTCCATGTCCTGGGACGAAATCTACGCACCGGGCCTGCCCTTCGACGAGAGCCAGACCGACGCCCTGCTCGCCCAATATCGGGATTCGATCTTCGGTAACGCCGATGCCGGGGCGGACAGTGCCGCCGCCACGGCGCCCGCCGCGCCGGACCCGACAGCGAGGACCGCGGCGGGTGCGCCCGACCCGACCGACGCCACGGCGGCCGGTGCGCCCGACACGACCGATACCACCGACACGACCGACAGCACCGATTCGACGGGTGCGAACGCGGCGCCGGCGGACGTGCCGGCGACGACCATGGGCCGGCTCGCCTGGCACTATCTGATGGGACCGAACTGGCAGGATATTGCCAGCCGCTATGTGTTCGACACGCGGCCGCTGACCAATGACGCGCCCTATTTCGCCGCCTATGAAAAATTCTCCGACCTGCCGCTGACGCTCGACCGGCTCGACCTGTTCCAGGACGACTGGGGCTATCTGGTATTATGGGCGACGCTGGGGGTGGCGGTCTGCTGCGCGGCGGTGCTGATCCTGCTGCCGGTGCTGTTCGGCTGGCGGGCGGTGTTCTCGCGCTCGCCTGGCAAGCTCGGCACCATGGTTTATTTCGCCGGGCTCGGACTGGGCTACATCATGGTCGAGGTGGGGCTCATCTCCCGCTTCACGCTGGCGCTGGCCAATCCGACGATCTCGGCCTCGACGATGATCGCCGGCATGCTGGTGTTTTCGGGGATCGGCGCCTTCTTCTCCGAGCGGCTGTTCGACCGCGCGCGGGTGACGCTGCCGATCATTCTGCTGCTGGCCGGGCTGCTGCTCGTCGGTTACGGGCTCTTCCTGTCGCCGGTACTCGACTGGATCGGCGCCTTCCCCTATGCGGCGCGACTGCTCTTCTGCTTCCTGCTGATCGCCCCGCCCGCCTTCCTCATGGGCTTTCCCATGGCGACCGCGATGAGCTGGCTGACGCGACTCGGCAAAGAGCATATGTTCGTCTGGGCTTGGGGCATAAACGGATGCTTCTCGGTGATCGGAGCGGCGCTGGTGCCGATCATTGCAACCAATTTCGGGCTGGCCGCCGTGCTGGCGGTGGCGGGGGTCGCCTATCTCATCGCGATCCCGGCCTTCTTCTCGGTGCTGCGCACGCCGCGACCGCTGGCGAGCCCATGACATGAGGCTGAGCCGGCGCAGTTTCGGCATCGGCCTCGCAGCTGCGGCGCTCGCCGCCGAACCGAGTTTCGCCGGAGCGCCGGACGGCCCGCTGCCGCAAACGGTCGCCGAGCTGGTGCGCTTCGCCAACGCGCCCTTTCCCTATGACGGCGCGAAGCCGGGCGACGGCAGCGACTTCCTCGACACCACCGGGCCGGACGGCAGGGTGGGCCACACCAGCCCGCGCGGCGGCATCTACTATGCCGACGAAACCTATTCGGACAGCCGGGTGCTGGTGGCGCTGCCGGCGGGGTTCGAATTGCGGCGCCGGGCGGCGATCGTCGTCTTCTTCCACGGCAACAACGCCACGCTGCAGCGGGACGTCATCGGGCGGCAACGCATTCTCGACCAGTTCGCCGCCTCGCATCTCAACGCCGCGCTGATCGCCCCGCAATTCGCCGTCGACGCGCTCGATTCGAGCGCCGGCCGCTTCTGGCTCAAGGGCGCGTTTGCGGGCTTCATGTCGGAGGCGGCGACGGCTCTGGCGCGGCTGTGGGGCGCGCGCAGCGTGCGCAGCACTTTCGCGGGGCTGCCGATCATCCTCGTCGCCTATTCGGGCGGCTACGACCCGGCGGCCTATGCGCTCACGGTGGGCGGGGTGGGCCGGCGCATGGCGGGCGTGATCCTGATGGATGCGCTGGTCGACGAAGCCGACAAGTTCACCAGCTGGATCGCCGCGAGCCGCCGCTCGGCGTTCTTCTTTTCGGCCTATTCGGAGGCGTCCGAGGACGGCAACGAGGCGGTGATGCGGCGCCTGGCGGCGCGCGGCATTCCCTATTCCTCGGCGCCGCCGGCCCGGCTGGGCCCCGGCAGCGTGGTGTTCCTCGCCACCGACGGCGTGAGCCATGACGACTACATGACCAGCGCCTGGGTCGCCGATCCGCTGACCTGGCTGCTCGACCGGGTGACGGGATTTCCGCGCTATCCCCATAGCTGATTGCGAAGACGCGGCCCGGTGCCTAAACTATGTGTACCTGGGCCCTCTTTGTCGCCTTCCCGAACGGAAGCCGCCGCATAGCTTTCCTGGAAAAATTTCCGGATGAATCCTGCCTTCAGCACCATTCACAATTATAGCCGCTCAAGCCCGGCGCGATCGCACACGGCCCGCGTGGTGCAGGCGCTCGGCCAGGCGATCGTCGCGGGCCGCTATGAGGAGCGCATGATCCTGCCGGGCGATTCCGTGCTGATGACCGAATTCGGCGTGTCGCGGACCGTGCTGCGCGAGGCGCTGCGCACGCTTTCCGGCAAGGGGCTGCTCAAGGCGCGCGCCAGGGTGGGCACGATGGTGCAGCCGCATGGCGACTGGCACCTGTTCGATCCCGACGTGCTGATCTGGCATGCCGAGGCCGGCTTCAGCCGCGATTTCCTCGGCGCGCTCGGCGAGATGCGGCTGGCGCTGGAACCGCAGGCGGCGGCGCTCGCGGCGGATCGCCGCACCGAGCGGCAATTGGCGATGCTCTACGCCTGCGTCGAGCGCATGGCGGCGCCGGGCGTCGCCAAGCAGGAATTCGTCGATGCGGACCTCGACTTCCACCTGGCGGTGGCGGAAGCCGCGGGCAATCCGTTCCTCAGCGCGGTGAGCACGCTGATCGAAGTGGCGCTGGTGGCGGCGCTTTCGCGCTCCTGGCCGGGGGCCATCCCCGCCGGAACCAGCATGTCGGCCGCCAAGCACCGCGCCATTGCCGATGCGATCGCCCGGCGTGACGGCGCCCGGGCGGCCGAGGCCATGCGCCTCGTCATCAACGACGGCATCGCCAATGCCGCGGCCGCGTAGTGGTTTTTTCGCATATGTCAGCGGGCTCGCGCAGGTGTAACGATAAGTGCGCAGACCTGCTTGCCGCCTGCGCCAAATAATAATACTTTTTGTTCGCCGGCTCTGAGGAGGGCCGGGTTTTGGGAGGACACAAATGCATTATGCAGTCAAAGCGGCTGCCGCGGTTGCGGCTGGCCTGATGGTGGGTGCCGCCACGCTGGCGCCGGCGATGGCCGACGACAAGCCGACGCTTGCCTTCGTTGCCAATGGCGCTTCCGATTTCTGGAAGGCGGCCGAGGCCGGCATGAAAAAGGCGCAGGCCGAGCTGCCGGACTACACCCTCGAATTCAAATATCCGGATCAGTCGTCGGTCGCCAACCAGCAGTCGCTGATGGACAATCTGGCCACCGCCGGCGCCAAGGCCATCATGGTTTCGGCGGTCGATCCGAAGGCCACCGACGTGCTCAACAAGATTGCGGGCGAGACCGCGCTCTTCACCACGGACTCGGACGCGCCGCAGAGCAAGCGCATCGCCTATATCGGCTCGTCCAACGAGCAGGCCGGCCAGCAGGCCGCCGAGATCGCCAAGAAGGCGCTGCCCAATGGCGCCAAGTGCATGGGCTTTGTGGGCCTGCTCGACGCCGACAATTTCAAGGGCCGCCAGAAGGGCTTCGTCGAAGGCCTTGCCGGCACCAAGATCACCCTGGTGGACACCAAGGGCGACGGCATCGACCAGACCCGCGCCAAGGCGAACGTCTCCGACGTGCTGGCCGCCGACCCGTCGATCAACTGCATGGTCGGCTTCTATTCCTACAATACGCCGCGCATCTATGAGGCGCTCAAGGATGCCGGCAAGCTCGGCCAGGTCACGGTCATCGGCTTCGACGATGATCCGATCACGCTGGGCGGCGTCAAGGAAGGCAATATCGCCGGCACCGTCGTGCAGCAGCCGTTCGAATGGGCCTATCAGGGCTTCAAGCTGATGGCGGCCTATCTCAAGGGCGACAAGTCGGGCATCCCGGCCGATGGCCAGATCATCATCCCGACGAAGATTCTCTATGCCGCCGATATCGACGCCTACGCCGCCAATCTGAAGGCGATGTCGGGCAAGTAAGTAAGAAGGCATCCGGCGCCGCGGCGCCGGATGCGGATCAACCTGCCGGCATCGCCCGATGGGACTGGCGGTGCCGGCGGGTCCTTTTTCCACTGAGAGAGCAGTGCCGTGGCCGACGCGTCGCCGAGTTCCCGCGAACCCTTCCTGACCCTTTCGGGAATCAGGAAGGCCTATCCGGGCGTGCTCGCCCTTTCGGGTTTCTCCATGAGCGTGGCGCCGGGCGAGGTCATCGGGCTGATCGGGGAGAACGGGGCCGGGAAATCGACCTTGATGAAGATCCTCGGCGGGGTGGTGGCTCCCGACGCCGGGACGATCACCATCGACGGTGTCTCCCGGCCCGCGCTTTCCGTCGAGGAAAGCATGACGGCGGGCATCGCCTTCGTGCATCAGGAGCTCAACCTCTTCGATAATCTCGACGTCGCCGCCAATGTCTATATCGGCCGCGAGCCGCGCACAGGCGGCTTGCTGAACCTGGTCGACTGGCGCAAGCAGCGGGAGATGGTTGCCCCCCTCCTCAGGCGGGTCGGCGCGAATTTCTCTCCGGCGACGCCCGTCGCCAGCCTGTCGCTGGCGCAGCAGCAATTGGTCGAGATCGCCAAGGCGCTGTCGATGGATGCGCGGCTGATGATCCTCGACGAGCCGACCTCGAGCCTGCCGCTCTCCGAGACGGAGAAACTGCTCGAAGTGATCGCCGGGCTCAAGGCCGACGGCATTTCGGTGATTTTCATTTCCCACCGCCTGCATGAGATCGAGCGCGCGGCGGATCGCGTGATCGCGCTGCGCGACGGGGCGCTGGTGGGCACGCTCGAGAAGGACGAGATCGAGCACGACCGCATGGTGCGCCTGATGATCGGGCGCGACCTCAAGGCGCAGACCGCGCCGCCGGCCCACCCGCCCGGGGACGTCGCGCTTCGGGTCATCGACGTGCAGACGTCGACCTACCCATCGCACCGGGTCAATCTAGAGTTGCGCAGCGGCGAAATCCTGGGCGTTGCGGGTCTTGTCGGCTCGGGCCGCACCGAGCTGGCGCGCGCCATTTTCGGAATCGACCCGATCTATGGCGGCAGCTTCGAACTTGCCGGCGCCCCCTTCAGGCCGCGCCACACCTCGCAGGCGGTCGAGCTGGGCCTGTTCCTCGTGCCTGAGGACCGCAAGGGCACCGGCCTGCTGCTCGACCTGCCGATCAGCCAGAACATTTCGCTGCCCGACCTGCCGCGCTATGCGCGGAATTTCATGGTCTCCAGCGGCCGCGAGGAGGAAATCGCCGAGGCGCAGCGGCGCAATCTGGGCATCAAGGCACCGCAGGTTTCCACGAAGGCCGCCAATCTGTCAGGCGGCAACCAGCAGAAAGTGGTGCTGGGCAAATGGCTCGCCATGTCGCCCAAGGTCATGATCTTCGACGAGCCGACGCGCGGCATCGACATCGGCGCCAAGGCGGAAATCTATAAGCTGATGCGCGGCCTCGCCGATGCCGGCGTCGCGGTGATGATGATATCATCCGACATGGAAGAGGTGATCGGCGTCTCCGACCGCATCGCCGTGATGCATGAGGGGCGCATTTCGGGGACGCTGAGCCCCGGCCAGTTCAGTGAAGAAAACGTGCTGCGGCTCGCCGTGGGCAAGCCGTTGCAAGAAGGGGGAGTGGCGGCATGAACAAGAAGGATCTCGGCCTTCTCATCCTGATCGTGGTGGTGGGCGCGATCGTGGCGCTGATCAATCCGCGCTTCCTGCTGCCGATCAACATCGCCAATACCGCCAATCTCGTGGGCATGTTCGGTATTTCCGCGCTGGGGGAGGCGTTCGTCGTCATCACCGGCGGCATCGAGCTTTCGGTCGGCTCGATGATCGCCCTCATCGGCGTGCTATTCGTCGATTTTCTGGCCAACCAGGGCGTCCCGTGGCCGGCGGCGGTTGCGCTGATGCTGGTCTTGGGCGTGATCATCGGCCTCTTCCACGGGCTGCTGATCACCTGGCTCAAGCTGCAGCCCTTCGTGGTGACGCTCTGCGGCCTGCTGTTCTATCGCGGCATCGCGCGATTCTATACGCAGGACTCGACGGCCGGCTTCGCCTTCGGCCAGAGCTTTCCCGACCTCGAATTTCTCACCGCGGGCCGCAGCTGGGGCGTGCCCAACTCGTTCATCGCCCTGATGATCATCGCCGTGATCTGCTGGGTGGTGCTGCATCGCTCGGTGTTCGGCCGCTATCTCTATGCCGTCGGCAAGAACGAGGACGCGGCGCGCTATTCGGGCATCAAGACGGGCGTCGTGATCGTCGCCGCCTATGTCATCTGCCAGGTGCTGACCGTCATTTCGGCCATCTATTTCGCCATGTATACGCGCTCGATCTCGCCGGGCTCGCACGGCAATTTCTATGAGCTCTACGCCATTGCCGCGGCGGTGCTCGGCGGCTTCTCGCTGCGCGGCGGCGAAGGCTCGATCATCGGCGCGCTGCTCGGCGTGGTGCTGCTGCAGGAATTGCAGAATCTGGTGAACCTGCTCGGCATCCCCTCCTCGCTCAATTTCGCGGTGATGGGCGGCGTGATCCTGCTCGGGGTGATCGTCGACCAGCAATGGGGCCGCTTCCGCGAGCGGCGGCGGATCATGGAATCGGCGCAAGGACCCAAGGCCGAACTGGCGCAGCGGCTGCCGGCGGGGCGCTGAGCAACGAAGCGTGGGCTGGACATTTGTCCGGCCTATACTCAACATCGCCGGACCCGATGGCAGGGGCTGGCCTATCAGCTTGTATCTTGACCGCGCCCGGCTCAAATCACGGCGTCGTTACGTCTCAAATGGGAGGAGCACTTGAGGCTTCCATCATCTCGACCGGGCTGGGCGGTCAGCGTCCTGGCAGCGGCGCTGCTGTCGACCTGTGCCCTGCCGGCCATGGCGCAGGACGCCGCCAAGCCCGGCACCGAAGCAGTCACCGCGGACCAGCTGGTGAATGCCAACTCGGACAAGGCGAACTGGCTCATGTACAACCGTACATACGACAACCAGCGCTTCTCGCCGCTCGACCAGATCAACAAGGACAATATCAAGGGCCTGCACATGGCCTATACGATTGCCCTTGAACCCCCCGCGGGCACGGCGGGCAGCTACAAGTTCGCCGGCCTCGAGGGCACGCCGATCGTCAAGGACGGCCACATGTATGTGACCGATGGCTGGAGCCGCGTTTACAAGCTGGATCTCACCAGCGGCAAGCGCGCCGTGATCGAGTGGATCATGGACCCGCAGAGCGCGCCCAATGCCTCGATCGTCGAGCCGCCGAACAACAAGGGCGTCGCGCTACTCGGCAACAATGTCTATTCGCTCGCCTTCGACGGCCGCCTGATCGCGACCGACGCCGATACCGGCGAGGAAGTCTGGGAGCAGAACGTCCAGGACGACCCCAAGCTCGGCTTCACCATGGCCCCGCTCGCCGTCAAGGGGAATATCCTGATCGGCACGGCCAATGGCGATGCCGGCGGCCGCCACTGGGTCGAAGCGCGCGACGCGGTGACCGGCGACAAGAAGTGGCAGTTCTTCACGGTGCCGGCGCCCAATGAGCCGGGCGGCGACAGCTGGAAGGACAGCAAGAACGACTGGAAGAACGGCGGCGCCGCGCCGTGGAACACCGGCGCCTACGACCCGAGCACCAATCTCACCTATTGGGGCACGGGTAACCCGTTCCCGGACTTCGATCCCGGCGCGCGTCCGGGCGACAATCTCTACGCCAACAGCGTGCTGGCGCTCGATGCCGATAGCGGCAAGATGAAATGGTACTTCCAGTACACGCCGAACGAGTCATGGGACTATGACGAGATCGGGGCCCATGTGCTGGTCGACACCACGGTCAATGGCGAGACGCGCAAGCTGCTCACCCATTTCGGCCGCAACGGCATGTATTACGGCCTCGACGCCTCGAACGGCTCGTTCGTCAATGGCGGGCAGTTCGTCGACAAGCTGACCTGGACGAAGGGCCTCGACCCCAAGACCGGCAAGCCGGTCGAATACGATCCGAGCAAGTCGGTCCAGACCTATGTGCAGAGCGCCCGGCCGGGCGGCGACAATGGCAAGGTCACCGAGACCTGCCCGTCGCTGCAGGGCGGCGTGAACTACTTCCCCGTCTCCTACTCACCCATCACCAAGAAGCTCTATGCGACGGCGATGGAAAGCTGCGCCACCTTCCCGGATACCAATACCGCCACGGTGGGCAATGTGGTGACCGGCAGCGTCGTGCAGCTCGACCCGGAGACCGGCAAGGTAGTCAAGAAGCATGCGACGCCCTTCGCCCAATATGGCGGCGCGCTGGCGACAGCCGGCGGGCTGGTGTTCTCCAGCCAGGTCGACGGCACCTTCGAGGCGCTCGATGCCGACACGATGGAATCGCTGTGGAGCGTGAATTTGGGTTCCCAGATCAGCGCCCCGCCGGTCTCCTACTCGGTCAATGGCAAGCAGTATATCGCCATTGAAGTCGGCTCCTCGCCGGTGATCGGCCTCGAAGGCTATCCCGCCAAGGGCAATGATCCCGACGCGGCGGCCAATATGCAGCCGAGCGCCACGGTCTATTTCTTCGCGCTCTGATCGGCTCGCGAACAATCGGGACGCGGCTGGCGACGGCCGCGTCCTTGCTTTCCGGCATCTCGGCAGCGACGATGCCGGCGGCCCGACCGGCGCAGCACTCCGGGTGGGCGAGTGGTTGGAAGATGATTGGTTTCTCAACGACTGCCGCGGCCCTCGCCGCCCTGATCGCCCTTTCGGCAGGACTGTCGGCCGGACCGGCGCTGGCGCAGGCCGATGCGGGGCAGACCAGCCAGCATCGCACCAATCTGCTCGACCTCAAGCTCGGCACGCCGGCGAAAGACCTGCCCGAGGAAGCGTTCATCGACTATGCCTGCGGCACGATGGGCGGCCCGCCTTCGCTGCCGATCGGCGGCTTCACCGACTACGCCAAATGCCCCGCCGAAAAGAGCGGGCTGCACGAAGTCGAATTCCGCTATGACGACGAGCTCGAATACCGGCTGCTGGCGCGCGGCGACACCAGCGATGCCGAAACCAATGGCGGCACCAAGGTCTCGGCCTATCCGGCGATCGTTTCGGCCCTCTTCGACGACAAGGGCATATTGCGCGGCCTGCGCGCCGTGACCGACACGCGCGTCGACCTGCGCGATCGCAGCATGAGCTATTTGATGGCCGATGCGGTGCGGAACATGTACGGCATGGATGGCTGGAACTGCACCAACCATCCACCCGCGCAGGGCGAGGAGCCGATTTCGGGCAATTACATCAACCAGACCTGCTCCAAGACCACAGAGGGCGAGCTGATCTATACCGAGGCGCACCTGTTCCGGCGTGCGGGCGAAACTGAAGTCAACCGCGATACCGGACGGACCGAGCACGGGTCGTTCGAGAGTTCGGCGCGCATCGAAATCCGCGAGGCCGGCGCGCCGGTCGACGACAAAGGACGGCCGCTATGATGAAGCCGGTCCTCGTCATCGTAACGGCGGCGCTGGGATGGACGCTCGCTGCACCGGCATGGGCCGATGCGGCGGCCGACTTCAAGGCGGGCGCCTCGAAGAACTGTCCGGGCTGCAGTCTCGCCGGCGCCGACCTCAAGCATCGCGACCTCACCAAGGCCGACCTGTCGGGCGCCGATCTCACGGGCGCGGATTTCTATGCGGCGACCATGACGGGTGCGAATTTCAGCGGCGCCAAGCTCGATGGCGCCCGCTTCAAGCGCGGCGACCTGACCGGCGCCAACCTCTCCGGGGCGAATGTCGAGAACGGCAATTTCCATGCCGCGGTGCTGCGCAATGCGGTGCTCGCGGGTGCCGACCTCACCGGCGCCGATCTCAACCGCACCGATCTCGGCCGGGCCGATCTCAGCGGCGCCAGGCTCGGCGCGGCCATGCTTTATGGTGCGCAGGCGAGCGGCACGAAATTCGTCAAGGCCGACCTCACCGGCGCGATGATGGGGCACACGCGGCTGGGCGGCGCGGATTTCGACGGCGCCAGGCTGATCGAAGCCGATGTCACGCAGGCGGCGCTGCGCGGTGCGAGCTTTCTCGGCGCCACGCTCGACCGGAGCTCGTTCGACCATAGTGACCTGCGCGACGCCAGGATGGCCGGCGCCAGCCTTGCCGAAACACGGCTGCCCTGGGCGGATTTGCGCAATGCCGATTTGAGCAAGGTCGCGGCCGACAAGGCGGTTTTTTATAGCAGCGATTTGCGCGGCGCTAACCTCGCCGGTGCAAAGATAACCAATGGGGTGCTGCATCGCGCCCATGTGGGCGATGCCGATTTCGACGGCGCGGTTCTGACGGGCACGCAGATGCCCGACGGCTCCACGCATCCGTGACGCCTCGTGCGGCAGGGGCCAAACATTGTAGGAAGCGGCGCCGCGATCCATGTAGCGGCGCCACAGCGATTGGAGTGCGAATTGAAACTGATGCGGCTTACCACAGCCTCGGTCGTTGCGGCCCTGGGCCTGATGATGGCACCAATGACCCTGCCCTCGGCCCAGCTCGCCTGGGCGCAGGACGCGGCCGCACCGGCCGCCAAGACGGTCGCGCCGGGCTCGCTGACGCCCGACCAGGTCAAGGCCGACCAGGCCGTCTGGAAGAGCGCCGACTGTGCCAGCTGCCACGGCTGGTCCGGCAATGGCAAGGATACCGGCCCGATCCCGCCCGGCCCGTCGCTGCGCGAGACGCAGCTCGAATATACCGACATCCGCGAGACCATCGCCTGCGGCCGGCCGGGCACCAGCATGCCCTCGCATGACCGCCTCGCCTGGTCGGTGCATGCCTGCTACGGCATGAAGGCCGCCGATGTCGGCCACCAGAAGCCGCAGAAGGGCATCGCGCTGACGGACGACAAGATCGACGCCATTGCCGAATATGTGGCGGGCTATCTCAAGGGCCGCGGACCGACCAGCAAGGCGGAGTGCGAGGCTTATTACAGCCCCGGCGACGCCAAGTGCTCCAGCTACCCGTAAGCTCCTGCCCTCCCCTCCGGCGGGCCGTCGGCCACCACCTCTCAGGGGCGGTGAATGCCGATGGCGGGCAGGTTCTCGAGGAAGGGCGGGGTAGGCCGGATTTCCGGCAGGCTCTGTGCCGCGCCGGCCGCCTGCAGCGCCTCGATCAGGCCGGCATAGGGTTCCTGCCGGCGGTATTGGGAGGCGACGAGCGCCACCAGCCGGCGCGGCGGCTCATTGACCGCATAGAGCCGAATGCCGTCGAGGGCGGCGCCGTCGCTCAGGGTGGACAGCGCCGGCGCGAGGCAGACGCCTGCCCCGGCCCGGGCAAGCCCCACCGCCACCTCGAAGCTCCGGCACTGGGCGACGATGCGGTGCCGCGGCAGGACGCTGGCGAACCAGTCCTCCACGCGCCGGGCATGCTGGGTGCCGAAGGCGAATTGCACGGCGCTGTTGAGAATGGCGCGGCTGCCGGCGTCGAGATCGGCGGGATCGGCAACCCCATCGAGGTCGAGCGCGGCCGGGACGACCAGCACATAGGGGTCCTCCATGATCGGCACCTGGAGGAAGCCCACCCCCGCCTCGGCCACCGAATTGGCGGCGAGCAGGCCGACATTGATCGAGCGGCCATAGAGCATGTTGAGGATGTCGTTAGGCGCGCCCTCCTGAATGTCGAACTCGGCGCCGGGGAAACGTGCCTGCACGGCATTCATGGCGCGCGGCAGCAGCACGCGCAGCACGGAATTGATACCCGCCAGGCGCAGCGTGGTGCGCTGGCCGGCGCCGTATTCGTGCAGGCCTTCCTCGAGCTCGTTCATGGTGCGCAGCAGGTGCTCGGCGCGCGGGAGCAGATATTCGCCGGCCTCGGTCAGCACCAATTCGTTGGAGCGGCGGTGGAACAGCCGTGCGCCGATGGTCGTCTCGAGCTTGGAAAGCTGCTGCGACATGCTGGGTTGCGCCATGCCGAGGCGCTTGGCAGCAGCGGTCAGGGTCTCGGCGCGGGCGATGGCCCAGAAGATGCGCAACTGGTGCAGGGTGATCTCGGCCCGCCTGCGGTCCTTGCCGGGGCCCGCAAGAGACCAGCCCTGGGGCGCATTCGGATCGCCCGGGGCATCGGCCTGCTCGTCGTCGTGCATGAAAATCCTCCGCCATTCGCCTATCCCATCCGGTCCCTATCGGCAACCGCGCACGCGCCAGCGCGACCGGCCGGCATAGGTGCATTTGCCTACTCATTGAGCTTGCAAAGGGGCTGCCGAAAAAATAGCGTCAGGGCCGGTAACGGGCAGGCATAGCCCACAGCAAGGATGGAGACGGCGATGAAATGGTTCTGGGCAGCGGGCATGGGAGCGGCGGCATTGCTTCTCGGAACACTGGCCACAGCGCCCGCCGAGGCGCAGCAGCGCACCTTCACCATCTCCTGGTGGGGCTACAATGGCGAGAAGATGGACGCCAACATCATCGAGCCCTTCAAGCAGATCTGCGGCTGCAACATCGTCTTCGAGACCGGCAACAATGCCGACCGGCTGAACAAGCTCAAGGCCCGCGGCGGCAAGGGCGTGGACATCATCTACCTGACCGACGCCTATTCGCAGCAGGGCATCGCCCAGGGGCTGTTCCAAAAGATCGACGACAGCAAAATTCCGAACCTCGCCGACATCTACGACATCGGCAAGGACCCGCAGGGCGGCTATGGCCCGGCCTATACCGTTGGCCGGATCGGGCTCGTCTACAATTCGGCGACGGTCAAGCCGCTGACTTCGTGGAACGATCTCTGGCGGGACGACCTCAAATCGACCGAGTCCCTGCCCGGCATCACCACGACCGCCGGGCCGATGGTGGTGATCAAGGCGGCCGAGCATGCCGGCGTCGATCCTTATACCGATACCGACAAGACGTTCGACGCCGTGGCGGCGCTCAAGCCCAATGTGGTTAAAAACTACAATACGGGCTCCGATCTGGTGAACCTGATCTCCACCGGCGAAGTCTCGGTCACCATGACGCAGGACTTCACCCTCGCCTCCATGCAGAAGGCGGTGCCCACCATGACCTGGGCCGACCTCAAGGAAGGCGACATCGCCGTGCTCAACACGGTGAACATCCCGGTCGGGTCGCAGAACACGGACCTCGCCTACAAGTTCATCGACTTCATCCTCTCCAAGGACGTGCAGCAGAAGGAGGCCGAGCAGGGCGTCGATGCGCCGATCTCGACCAAGGTGGTGCTGCAGCCGTCCCAGGCGAAGCTCTGGACCTATGGCGCCGACCAGGTGAACAAGCTGCAGCGGCTCGACTACGCCAAAATGATCGCGGCGACGCCCGACTGGATCGACCGCTGGAACGAAATCTTCGGGATGTGATCTGGAGCGGGGGGCACTCTGTTTGGTGCCCCTTTTGACCTGCGCGATGGGGGTGGCCGGGCCAAGCCCGGCCATGACGTGGAGAGGAAAGCGCTTGTTGCTGGATTCCGGCCTTCGCCGGAATGACGTCGTAAGGACAGCAAGGCCGTGCCGATAAACGCGGTGTCATTCCGGCGAAGGCCGGAATCCAGCCGCGGGCAGGACGTGCTTCGGCAAGCCGCAGCCCCGGTCATCGCCGGGCTTGACCCGGCCACCCCTGCGGCCTAGCCGAAGCGCGGTAAATCTTGCGAAATCGCATTGTGGGCCCGGCCCGGACGTGCGGAGGGCGGCGGACAATGATGACGGTACGATGAGCTTCATGACTTTCATCGCGGGACCTATCTCGTGAAGCGCTGGCTCGCCTGGGGGCTGGTGGGGCCGGCGACGCTCGCCGTGCTGGTGTTCCTGATCGCGCCGGTGGCGGCAACGTTCGCGACCACCTTCATCGATCCGCGCGGACCCTTCGCGCCCTATGTCAGCTATTTTGCCTCGGCATTCCGGCGCACCGTGCTGTTCCGGACGCTGGAGATCGCGGTGATCACCACGATTATCTCGGTGATCGTCGGCTTCCTCACCGCCTATGTGATCGCGCGGGCGCCGCGCCGCGCCAAGGGCCTGCTGATCATGGCGGCGGTCTTTCCGCTGCTCACCGGGGTCGTCGTCCGCTCCTTCGCCTGGCTGATCATCCTGGGCAAGAACGGCATCCTCAATTCGACGCTGCTGGCGCTTCACATCATCCCGGCGCCGCTTTCGATGCTCTACACCGAAGGCTCGGTGATCGTGGCGATGGTCTATCTTTTCGTGCCGCTGATGATCCTGACGCTGGTCGGCGTGCTTGAGAGCATACCCGAAGACCTGCTGCAGGCCTCCACCTCGCTCGGCGCGACGCCGGCCGCCACCATGCGGCAGGTGATCCTGCCGCTGGCGACGCCGGGGCTGATCGTGGGGGCGGTGCTGGTGTTCACCGGGAGCTTCACATCCTATGCCACGCCGCAATTGCTCGGCGGCGAACAGCAGATGATGATGGGCACCCTGCTCTACCAGCAGGCCATGGTGACCTTCGACTGGACGCTCGCCTCGACCATCGCCGTCATCATGGTCGTATTGACCATCGCCATCGTCATTGCCATGTCGGCGCTCGCTCGCCGGCTCAACCCGGTGGCCGCCTGATGAACGCGAGAATCAACCCCCTGCTGGTCGGCTTCGCGGCGCTGGTGATGATTTTCCTCGTCGCGCCGCTGATCATCATCATCGGCGCCTCGCTCTCCGATACCACTTTCCTCACCTTCCCGCCGCGCGGGCTGACGCTGCGCTGGTTCGAGAACATCTTCGCGGTCGATGCCTTCCGCTCGACCATGGTCACGAGCTTTCAGCTCGGCGTCTTCGGCACGCTGCTGTCGCTCCTGGTGGGTATTCCGACCGCCTATGCGCTCAACCGCTTCCGCATCGCCCTGCCACGCTGGCTCGGCACGGTCTATGTGCTGCCGGTGCTGATCCCGGAAATCGTGCTCGGCTTCTCGCTGATGAAGTCGATGATCATCGGGCTCGGCGTGCCCTATTTCCCGGGGCTGCTGATCGGCCACGCCTTGCTGGTGCTGCCCTATGCGGTGCGGGTGGTGAGCGCCAGCCTCGCCTCCTTCGACTTTTCCATCGAGGAGGCGGCGATCAGCCTCGGCTCGCATCCGCTCAAGACCTTCTTCACCGTGGTTTTGCCCAATATCCGGTCGGGCGTGATCGCGGCCTTCATCCTCGCCTTCATCACCTCGATCAACGACGTGTCGGTATCGCTCTTTCTCACCGGGCCCGGCGTTTCCACTTTGCCGATCCAGATTCTCGCATATATGGATCAGTTCTTCGATCCGACCGTCGCCTCGGTTTCGGTGCTGCTGATGCTGGTGACGGTGGTCGTCATGGCGGGCGTCGAAGCGACCCTCGGACTCACCTTCCTGACCAAGTAATGACCGCTTCGCTCTCGCTCCAATCCGTCAGCAACCAGTATGGCAGCACGCGGGTGCTGCACGACCTGTCGCTCGAGGTAGCGGCGGGCGAAATGGTGTCGCTGCTCGGCTCCTCGGGCTGCGGCAAGACGACGACGCTGCGGCTCGTCGCCGGTTTCCTGAGCCCGAGCAGCGGGCGCATCCTGCTGGGCGGGCGCGACCTCGTCGGGGTGCCGGCGCATCGGCGCGACATCGGCATCGTGTTCCAGAACTATGCGCTGTTCCCGCACCTCAAGGTCGTGGACAATGTCGCCTTCGGCCTGAAGCAGCGCGGGATCGACGCCGCCGAGCGGCAGAAGCGGGCGGGCACCATGCTGGAGCGCGTCGGCCTCTCGGAACTCGCCGACCGCTATCCGGGCGCGCTTTCGGGCGGGCAGAAGCAGCGCGTGGCGCTGGCGCGGGCGCTGGTGATCGACCCGGCGCTGCTGATGTTCGACGAGCCGCTCTCCAACCTCGACGCCAAGCTCCGCATCGACATGCGTGTCGAAATCCGGCGGCTGCAGCGAGCCAATGGCAACACCGCGCTTTACGTCACGCATGACCAGGAGGAGGCGTTTTCGATCTCCGACCGGGTGGCGGTGATGAATGCCGGCCGGATCGAACAGCTCGACACGCCCGAAGTGCTCTATCGCCGGCCGGGCAACGCCTTCGTCGCGCGCTTCGTCGGCTATGAGAACATGATCCCGATGCGGGTGGTCGAGCGCGATGGCGCCAGCGTGACCGGGGAGATGGCGGGCGGCGCCAAGCTGGTGCTGTCGCAAGACCAGTTCGGGCCGATCCCCGACGCATTCGTGCTCGCCGCCCGGCCGGACGGGCTGCTGGTGGCGGGCGCCGGCAACGGCATTCCGGTCGTGCTGGGGCTCAGGACCTATCTTGGGCGCACCTATCAATATCGCTGCCAGAGCGCGGTGGGCGAGTTGGTGGCCAATGGCTCGGTCGAGGCGCAGGACGGGCATGCGGTGCTGGTGCCCGTCGCCGAGCAGTGCTGCGTATTGAAGCCGGAAAGCCGATGAACATCCCGCAGCCGATCATAGAGGACCTGCCCTTCCTGACCGCGCTGCGGCACGACTTCCACGCCCATCCCGAGCTCGGCTTCGAGGAGCAGCGAACCAGCGAGATCGTCGCGGCGGAACTGACGCGGCTCGGGCTCGAGGTGCATCGCGGGCTTGGCGGCACCGGCGTCGTCGGCACGCTCAGGGTGGGCAATGGACCGCGCGCGATCGGCCTGCGTGCTGACATGGATGCGCTCGCCATGCCGGAAATGGCCGACCGGCCCTATAAATCGCTGGCGCCGGGCAAGATGCATGCCTGCGGCCATGACGGCCACATGACCATGCTGCTCGGCGCGGCGCGCTATCTTGCCGCGACCCGCCATTTTACCGGCACGGTGCATTTCATCTTCCAGCCGGCCGAGGAAGGGCGCGGCGGGGCGAAGCGCATGGTCGAGGAGGGGCTGTTTCGGCTCTTTCCGTGCGAGGCGGTTTATGGGCTCCACAACATGCCGGGGCTCGACATCGGCGAGATGGCGGTGGTCGAGGGGCCGCAGCTCGCCTCCTCCGATAGCTGGCGGGTGACCTTCAGGGGCATCGGCACGCATGGGGCTAAGCCGCATCTGGGGAAAGACCCGGTCACCGCCGCCGGCCACTTCATCGCGGCACTGCAGACGATCGTCGGCCGCGTGGTCGATCCGCTGCAGCCGGCGGTGGTCAGCGCCTGCTCGGTGCAGGCGGGCAATCCGCTGGCGCTGAATGTCATCCCCGATATTGCCGAAATCGGCGGCACGGCGCGCGCCTATACGCCCATTGTCCGCGATCAGCTCGAAACGGAGATCGGACGGCTGGCGCAGGGCGTCGCCAGCATGTTCGGGATCGAGGCGGATTATCGCTTCGAGCGGCGCATTCCGCCGGTGGTCAACGATCCCGACGCGACCCGGCGGGCGCTGGGGGCGGCCGAGGCCGTGTTCGGCGCGGGGACGCTGACCCGCTTCCCGCCCTCCACGGCCGGCGACGATTTCGCCTATTTCGCCGGCGAGGCGCCGGGCTGCTATGTCTGGCTCGGCAATGGCCCGGCAGCGGAAGGCGCGCTGCACCACAATACGCGCTACGATTTCAACGACGCGGCCATCGCGCCGGGCGCGGCCTTCTGGGTAAGCCTTGTCGAGCGGGAATTGCGCTAGGGCCGGCTTCGGGCCGCGGCTGCCCTGATGGCCCCGGTGATCACGTCGCGTACCGCCGGCGCGTCGAGCTCGGCGGCGTAGCTGGCATTGGGCTGGCTGCCCGGCCGCGTGTCGATGACGGTGCGGCCACGGGTCAGGCTGCCGGCCAGCTCCATGTCGATCCGGGCGGGCCTGAACTGAATCAGCTCGGGATGGGCCAGGGCCATGGCGGCGACGGGATCGTAGAGCGAATGGCCGGGCCGGCCGCGGCGCACGCCGATATCGACATCGGCGGCGAAGAGATCGGCCAACAGCTCGGCATTGGGCCCGCCCGCCGCGCGCAGCGGGCCGACATCGGCCGGCACGAAGACGTTTCTCCGGCAGGCGTCGAGGTCGACCATCTTGAGCGGCAGCCCATGCGCCAGCACGATGGCCACGGCCTCGGGGTCCATCGCGGCGTTGAATTCGGCCGAGGCGGTGTGATTGCCGGTGGTCACGCCGCCGCCCATCCAGACGAACTCGTCGATGCGGGCGGCGAGGTCGGGCCGGGCGAGCGCGAGCGCCGCGATATTGCCCAGCGGTCCGAGGGCGAGCAGGCGGTGCGGCCCGGGTCCCTCGAGCCAGCGGCAGAGCGCCGCGAAAGCATCGTGCGGCAACTCGGCCGCCGCCTCAGGCAGCGCGCGGCCCGCGCTCGGCAGGCCCGTGATGCCGAGTATGTCGGCCGCCGTATCCATGCGGCCCAGCACGGAGCGGTCGCGGCCGGCGTGGATGGGAAAATGCCAGCCCAGCGCCGCGGCGAGGCCGGCCGCGTTGGCTTTCACCCGCTCGAGCGATGCGTTGCCGAAGACCAGCGAAACACCGTCGATCTGGAGGCCGGCATGCTGCAGCACCAGAATGGCCACGAGGTCGTCAAAGCCCATATCCGTATCGACCCAGACGCCCATGCCGTCATCCAATCCAACAATATTGCCGTTCAGCTTTGCCGGCTGCGCAGATTCGGAGCAAGCTGCCAGGCGCGCTTTGACCGGGACGGACCTTGCAGCGGCCGCCGCCGTTTCATACCTGTTTCTTGTGCCGGCTCGCGCCGCCTCCCGGCCCGTCCGGCGCCAATACCGGGATTGAGAATGAGCAGAGAACCGATTTCGCGATCGATCGTCGCCGTCCGCGCGCAGATACCCGAAGACGCCTTTACCGCCTCCGGGCTCGGCACGCTCCGCGAAGGCAGCGGAGTGGTGATCGGCGACGGGCTGGTGCTGACCATAGGCTATCTCATCACCGAGGCCGAGGAAGTGTGGCTGACCACGCATGACGAGCGCGTCGTCGCCGCCCATGCGCTCGCCTTCGACCAGGACACGGGCTTCGGCCTGGTGCGGGCGCTGGGCGAACTCGACCTGCCCGCCCTGGAGCTCGGCGAGTCGGGCAAGGCCAAGCTGGGCGATCCCGTCGCCTTCACCGATGGCACGGGCCGTTCGATCGAGGCGACCATCGTCGCCAAGCAGGAATTCGCTGGCTATTGGGAATATCTTCTCGACGAGGCGATCTTCATCGCGCCCGCCCATCCGTCCTGGGGCGGCGCGGCGCTGACCAATGCCGAGGGCAAGCTGCTGGGCATCGGCTCATTGCGCCTGCAGATGGCGCAGAACGGCAGCGTCGCCGACATCAACATGGTTGTGCCGATCGATTTGCTGCCGCCGATCCTCGACGATCTGCTGACGCGCGGGCAGGTGAACAAGCCGCCGCGGCCCTGGCTCGGCATCTTCTCGGCCGAGAGCAATGGCGAGGTGGTGGTCATGAGCGTGGCCGAGGGCGGCCCGGCGGCGCGCGCGGGCATGCAGCGCGGCGACATCATCTCCGATGTGCGCGACGGGGCGGTCGAAGGGCTCGCCGATTTCTACCGCAAGGTCTGGGATGCCGGCCCCGCCGGCGCCGACGTGCCGATGCGCATCGTGCGCGACGGGCGCGACAGCTGGGTCCGCATCAAATCGGCGGATCGCGAGGCCTTCCTCAAGAAGCCGCAATTGCAATAGGCGGCGGGCCTATGCGCCGCTGTCCGCCGCCAGCGTTGGCGGTGGTGGCAGCCTGCGCCTTACCTTCGGGCTCGCCGGCTACTGGCCGTTGCCGTTCGGATTGTTGAGGTCGGGGACGATGATCGCCGCCTTGTCCGGCAGGGTGACGGCGGGCATATCGGAGAAGCTGACCTGAGCGCCCTGGCCGATCGTATCGGCCGCAGCGGTTTCGCCGCTGGTGAGGGCCCCCTGCCCGTTCTGCTGGCTGTTCTGGCTGGCGGGACTGCCCGGCGGCTGCTGGACGCTCTTCTTGGCATTAGCGTCGGCCGGCTGGTCGGCCGGGGCGGCCTGGCCCATGATCGACTGGCCCTGGTTGATCTTGCCCTGGGCCTGGGCCGTGTCGTCGGCGAGCTTGCTGGTATAGGGCACCTCGTAACCGCGCGGCGCGGTGACGGGAACATTGTTCTCGTTGAGCTCCTCCACCCAGAGGTAGATGTGCCCATCGGCGCCCGTCTGCCGGTTCGGCTCGACGATGCGGCTGGCGACCAGGTTGAAACGCTTGGGCAGCGCCGTGAAGGTCGGCCAGCCGATCATGGCGGTGATGGTGAAATAGGCCGCGACCACCACGAGGCACGTCGCGATGATCGCTCCCGCCTTTACCCACCAGCGCCACAGCGACAGGATATTGAGACTGAGCAACAGCACGGCCAGCAGCAGGTAAACGGCCAGCGTGCCGAAAAGCGCGATCTGTGGCATCAGTTCTTCCTCCCGGCCCGGCTCACTTGCGCACCTCGTGCACCAGCGAAATCTGGCGATCGTTGAGCCCGGTCACATTGCCGGCATCGTCGATCGTGAATCGGGTCGCGGTCTTTTCGTCGCCCTTCTTATTGAGCGTCACGGTATTGTAGTAGACGACGGACACCTTGGGGTTGATCTTCTCGACCTTGATGGTGACCGGCACCGGCTGGCCGGACGGATCGGTGAAGCGATAGACGTTCACCACATATTCGCCCGGCACGTTGCGGCGAATCGATACGGTTTCCTGGTTCAGCGGATCGGTAACATCCTTGCCGTTGACCGTGATGGTATCGAGATAATTGCCCCGGTCGTCGCGGTCCAGCGACATGAAGCCCTTTTGCGGCAGATGATACCAGACGATGTTGCCCAGCGGATCCTCGACATAGGTGTCGATATCGTCCGGCCAGTTGTCCGGCCAGGTGACGGTGATGATGAACTCCGCCTTGACGTCGACATCGCCCGACTTGGCGTCGGGCCGAATGAGGGCGAAGGCGATGAACAGCATCACCGCGAAGCCCAGGAGGGCGTTGAACAGGATATCGGTGAACGGAACGAAAGTGCCGTCGTCGCCCTGCCCGGAGAAGAGGCTAGGGTCGTGCATTGGAGCGCCGCTCCAGCGCGGACATCACATAGATTTCGGAGGTCTCGGTGACCAGATCGAAGAGGTCGGCAATGGAGCCGTCCAGCAGGTAGAATTCGAACTTCAGGACGAGCGCGCTGGCGATGCCGGTGACGGTGACGCTCAGGGCGATCGACATGCCGCCGGTCATCCCCGACAGGGCGCCCCGAAGCTTGTCGGGATCGAAGCTGTCGAGATTGGCGATGGGCACCAGCATCAGGATGAAGCCGATGGCGGTGCCGAGCAGCGCCAGGCGGAGCAGCGCTTCGGTGACGAACAGGCCGAACCGCTCGCGATTGCGCAGCCGGTCGGCCAGCGCGCGAAGGAGCAGGCTCTGGTCGAAGCGGACGCCGCCCTGCACATTCGCCTTGGTGAGCAGGTTGAAGATATGCGCCGTGAGCACGGAGCGCTCGAGCGGCTGGCCATTATCGATC
The DNA here is from genome assembly GCA_035547675.1 of Devosia sp. Lineage (GTDB taxonomy): Bacteria > Pseudomonadota > Alphaproteobacteria > Rhizobiales > Devosiaceae > DASZTU01. The sequence continues at coordinate 26,447 of DASZUI010000056.1, read as the reverse complement.
ACGATTCCGTCGCCGCCGATTCTCAGGCCGTCCGCGCCGCGCTCCAGGATGATTTGCCGCACCCTGCGCGAGGCGACCAGATCGCGGGAAATTTGCGCCGTATGGTAAAGGCAATTCAGCGCGGTCAATACGAAGATCACGCCGATGATCCAGGAAATATGAGTCCTGTCGCTCGCCAAGGTCGATTGCAGCAATCCGAAATACCAAAGCGCAACAAGGCCTAAAGCTGCGAGACAATTGAGCAGCAGCCAGCGAAGCACCGGCGCATAATCGCTTCTTTCACTTGGCGCACCGATCGCCAAACTGCCAACCGACATGATTTCTCCTCTTGTGCCGGCACCGCCGGCATCCCGTGGATCGCTAGCACGATGGCACCATCACCTATTCCAATTGATGGCATTGGTTTTCCCCATGGCAGGAACGGCGCGGGCCGACGTTGTGGACTTGCGAAAATCACCGCGGAGGGATAATCGCAGCCTGACTTCCTAGTCTCTTATTCCACTAGCAGGAGAGTTCAGATGAAGAGTTTGGCACTGGCAGCTCTGGTCCTGGTCGCGGCGGCCGGCCCGAGCCTGGCCGCAGGCGATGCGGCGGCCGGCAAGACCGTGTTCGCCAAATGCGCCGTCTGCCACAATATCGGGCCGAACGCCACGAACAAGATCGGCCCCGCGCTGACCGGCGTCGTGGGTCGCCAGCCCGGCACCGCGGCCGGCTTCACCTATTCGGCGGCGATGAAGGATTTCGGCACGAAGAATCCCGCCTGGACGCCCGAGCTGCTGGCCAAGTTCCTGCAGAGCCCGAAGACCGAGGTCCCCGGCACCAAGATGACCTTTGCCGGCCTGTCCAACCAGACCGACGTGGACAACGTCATCGCCTATCTCCAGTCCGGCGGCTGATCCATATCCACGGCCTCGGGCCTTTCAACAGACACCGGAAGGGGCTCGGCCCCCTTCCGCAGATGTCTTTGACCGCGCTGGACTTGGCGCGGCCGGGGGCGGGGCATAAGGGATAGTCTATGGATATCACGCTTAGACAACTGGAAATCTTCCAGGCGGTCGTCGTTGCCGGTTCGATTACCAAGGCGTCGCGCCGCATCGGGCTCTCCCAGCCGTCGATATCGCAGCAACTGGCCAAGCTCGAGGAAAACCTCGGTTCGCCGCTCATCAAGCGCAATCGCACCGGGCTGATCGGGCTGACGCCCGCCGGCGAATATTGGTTCAAGTCGGGCGCGGAACTGCTGCGGCGGCTCGAAGGTGCGGTCGATGAGCACAATCACCGATTCGTGCATTCCAGCGCCTTCGTGCGCATGGGCGTCACGGCGACGCTGCGCGGGCGCTTTGCGGCGGTGGCGGGGCGAATCGCCAGCGAGCAGCCCGGCTTCATCAAGTTCGAGCTGCGCTCGGCGCTGGCGAGCTTCGAACTGGTCGAGCAGCTCAGGCTGCACCAGATCAATTACGCCGTGGTGAGCGAGGAGGCGATCGACGGCGACCGCAACTCGTTCCACGTCGCGCATCTCTTCGACGACCCGTTCGCCTGGGTGGTGCCGGCTTCGGTGCCGCTGTCGGAAATCCACCAGGCGCTGACCGGCAAGGCCGACGTCAAGGATTTGTCCGCGCCGTTGCGGCACTTCGTCGAGGTGGGACCGAATCCCGCGCTGCGGGTGCAGAGCGATGACTGGTACCGGCACAAGCTGCCGGGGGCGGCGCCGACCTTCGCGGCCAGCAACTACGCCACCGCCGTCGACCTGGTGGCGGAGAACCTCGCGACCGCGCACACGCCGCTGTCGCTGCTGCCCAGCCTGTCGCCGACGACGCGCGAGCGGGTGCGGATCGTGCCCATCGACGTGCCGGCGCGCAACATCGTGCTGGGCATGCCCAAGCATCTCTACACGCTGCCGGCCTATGCCAATATCTTCCGCCGGATCGTCGAATTCAGCCGCACCGACTATGCGCGGGAAATGCTGGCGACCGAGGCCGACGGAGTCGCGCTGGTCGGCTGATCCGACCACGCCCGAGCGCCCACAGCCTGCTCATGTCGCCCGGCATTTCGAAGGGCCAAGGCAGCGCTTCGGGAATCCTTATGAGAAAAATTGGCTAACCCGCGTTGCAATGGTGACATGGTTCGCCTCGTCTCAACTGGGATGTTCGAGGGAGTCCATGAAAACGTCCAAACTTTGGCTCGGTGGCCTGATGCTCGCGACGGCTGTCGCCGGTGCGGCGGGCTACGCCTATGCAGACGCCAAGCCAGTCGAAGCCGCGGCTTCGACCACTGCAGCGCCGACCACCGCCGATCCGGTTACGCCCGAGCGCCTTGCCAAGGCCGGCGCGAACGATGCGTCGGAAGCCGGCAACTGGCTGCTCAACAACAAGACCTACAACTCGAACCGCTATTCGACGCTCAACGAAATCACCCCGGACAATGTTTCCGGCCTGAAGCTGGCGTTCGCGGTTCCGCTTGGCGGGCTCGAGCCCGACTCGTTCGGCGTCGGCGCCCTTGAGGGGACTGTGCTGGCCAAGGACGGGTTCCTCTACGCCACCGATGCGTGGGGCACGCCCTATAAGATCGATGCGACGTCGGGCAAGGCCGGCAAGATCCTCTGGATCGGCGATACCGGCATCGACAAGGACCCGAGCCTGGGCAATCTGCTCGCCAATCGCGGCCCGGCGCTGTACCAGAACGAGGTCATCACCAACCTCATCAACGGCCACGTCATGGCCTTCGATGACGCCACGGGCCAGGTGGTCTGGGACGTGCACGAAGCCAGCAATCCGGGCGAAGGCTTCACCGGCCCGCCGCTGGTGGTGGGCGACAAGATCATTGTCGGCCAGTCCAATGGCGATAGCGCGACCCGCGGCTTCATCGCGGCGCTCGACGCCAAGACCGGCAAGGAACTCTGGCGCTTCTACACCGTTCCCGCGCCGGATCAGCCGGGCGGCGACACCTGGAAGGACCCGAACCACACGGCGTACAAGACCGGCGGCGGCGCCTCCTGGGCGGCGGGTGCCTATGACCCGGCGACCAATACGCTCTACTACGGCACGGGCAACCCGGTGCCGATGTTCGACCCCGAATACCGTCCGGGCCGCAACCTCTATACCAACTCGACCGTGGCGCTCGACGCCGATACGGGCAAGCTGAAGTGGTACTTCCAGTACACGCCGGGCGACTATCACGACTATGACGAAATCGGCGCCCAGCAGCTCGTCGACGTGAAGGTGAACGGCGAGACCCGCAAGGTGCTGTCGCACTTCGGCCGTAACGGCATCTTCTACACCATCGACCGCACCGACGGCGAATTCATCCAGGGCACGCCCTATGTGAACAAGCTGAACTGGACGAAGGGCCTCGACCCCAAGACCGGCCTGCCGGTCGAGTTCGACCCGAGCAAGGACATCCAGACCTATGTGACGGCCGCCAAGGGTGGCGAAGTCAACAATATGTGCCCGAATATCCAGGGCGGCATCAACTACTGGCCGTCGGCCGTCGATCCCACGACCGGCATCGCCTATGGCGCCGGCATCGAGGGTTGCTCGAACGTGACGCCGGAAACCAAGCCGCCGACCGTGACGCCGGGCGTCACCTTCGAAGGCGGCGCCTATGCCAACCCGAACGGCACTGTCGGCTCGGTGTTCGCCTATGACGTCGCCACCGGCAAGCAGCTCGTCAAGCAGAACCTGCCCTACCCGAACTATTCGGGCGTGAGCCTCTCCCCCGGCCTGCTCTGGGCCGGCGAGCTCGACGGCACGTTCGCTGCCTATGACAGCAAGACGCTGCAGCCGAAGTGGAGCATCAACATGGGCAATTCCTTCCTTGCCCCGCCCACGATCTTCGCGATCAACGGCAAGGAATATGTTGCCATCATGGGCGGCGGCACGGGTCTTGCGGACTTCGGGTATCCGGAGCTCAAGAACAAGCCGAACGCCAATATGCTGTACGTCTTCTCGCTCTAAAGCGTTAGACGTCCGGACCGAGTTGTGCCTGCCGGGCCCTGGCCCGGCAGGCCTTTCAACTTAATGGAGTGAGAATGAAACCGAACCGCCTTGCCGCCATCGCCACCGTCCTCGTCATGGGCCTGAGCTCAGCCGCAATGGCCCAGGACGCCGCGCCAGCGGCCGCAGCCGCGGCCGGCACGGATGCCACGCAGTCCCCCGCCGTCGAACTGGCCGGCACGACGGCGCCCGATATCGTCCGCGGCAAGCGCGTCTTCCAGGCCCTCGCCAATTGCGCGCGCTGCCATGGCTGGCCCGGCGACGGGGAAACCGGCAAGGACCCGCGCTCGCAGGGCCAGGCGGCCAATCTGCGCGAGACCCAGCTCGACACGAATGCGCTGATCCAGATCGTGAGCTGCGGCATTCCGGGCACGCCCATGCCCTATCACGACCGGCTCGCCTACCAGGACAAGCGCTGCTTCGGGCAGACCAAGGCCGATTTCTCCGCCGACCAGGCGCCGCAGCCCGGCAATCTGATCTCCAACCAGGACATCATCAACGTGGTCGGCTATGTCGAGCAGAAGGTGAAGGGCCGCGGTCCGATCACCAAGGCCGAGTGCGAAGAATATTTCAAGCCCGGCGCCACCCAGTGCGCCAGCTACAAATGAGCCGGCTGCGCCTGGTTCTGCTGACCCTCGCGGCAGCGGCCCTGCCGGCCGCGGCCGCCGCCCAGCAGGGTCCCGCCGCGGCCCCGGAGGCCCCGGCCGCAGGGGGCCGGGCGCCGGCGATGAGCAATTTCGGGGCGGTCGAGCCGCCCTTCACGATCTGGGACGTGAAGCTCGGCGCGCCCGTGTCGCAGATTCCGGACGCCGACATCGTCAATGTTTCGTGCGGCTCCAATGGCGGGCCGCCGTCGCTGCCGCTGAAGAATTTCTCCGAATTCGCCAAATGCCCGCCGGAGCGTTCGGGACTGCACGAAGTGCATTTCGAGTATGACGACGAGCAGACCTATATCGCCAAGGCGCTCGAGCTCGAATACCGCTATCTAGCGGCCGGCACCTCGGTCTATGCGCATCCGGTGGACCTGTCGGTGCTGGTGGACGACAAGGGCATAGCGCGGGGCATCCGCATCATCACGGATGACACGGCCTCGCTGCACGACCGGCGCGGCGCCTACCAGCTCGCCGACAGCCTCAAATCGCGCTACCAAAGCTGGCACCCCGACTGCCAGGAGCTGCCGCCCGCCGATGGCGAGCAGCCGGTCGGCGGCATTTTCGTGCATGAGATATGCACCGGGACGGATGCGGCCACCGGCGACCAGTTCCGGATGGAGGCCCGCTACATGCGGCGCAAGGGCGAGGTCGCCATCGACCCCCAGACGCAGCAGATCCAGCGCAATAATTTCGACAGCACGACGCGGTTCGAGCTGGTGCAACCGCCCTACAAGCCGTCGACAAACTACGCGCTCGTCGCGCCGCCGCCGGTGCCCGCCGCCTCGGATTCCGAGCCGCAGCAGTAATCGGGCGCGCCGGCGGGAATCAAAGGCAGACGCGAGCAGCAATCGCGCGCCTGCCCCGCGCTCGCCAGCCCGGCGGCCCCGCGAAAACGCAGTTCCTCCAAATAGTGCTCGCGCGGGCGGCGGCAGCCGCCTGCCGGCCCGCCCGGCAATACTGCTTCGATTTCCCTATACCTTAGATTGGCGAACCATGGGTGCGGCGGTGCCAAGAATGGTCATCCAACGAGAATTTGGGAGGAACACATGAAATCCAGGAGTTTGTGGCTCGGTGGCCTCATGACGGTCTCGGCGATCGCCATGTTTGCCCCGGCTTTTGCGCAGGATGCGGCGGCGACCGGCGATCCGGTATCGGCTGAGCGCCTGGCCAAGGCGGGTGCCGGCGACTCGTCGGAGGCCGGCAACTGGCTGATGGTCAACAAGACCTATGATTCCAACCGCTATTCGCCGCTCAATGAAATCACCCCGGAGAATGCCTCCGGCCTGAAGCTGGCCTTTGCCGTGCCGCTCGGCGGGCTCGAGCCCGACGCCTTCGGCTATGGCGCACTGGAGGGCACGCCGCTCGCCAAGGACGGCTTCCTCTATGTGACCGACGGCTGGGGTACGCCCTACAAGATCGATGCGACATCGGGCAAGGTGGGCAAGGTGCTCTGGACCTGCGACACCGGCATCACCAAGGACCCGACGGCCAGCGTGCTGCTCGCCAATCGCGGCCTGGCGCTCTACGAGAATACCGTCATCACCAATCTCAGCGACGGGCGCGTGGTGGCCTGCGACGACGCCACCGGGCAGGTCGTATGGCAGACGCAGGTGACGAAGAACCCCGGCGAAGGCTTCGATGCGGCGCCGCTCGTGGTGGGCGACAAGATCATCGTCGGGCAGGCCTTCGGCGACTGGGCGACCCGCGGCTTCATCGCGGCGCTCGATGCCAAGACCGGCAAGGAGGACTGGCGCTTCTACACCATTCCCGAACCCGGCCAGCCCGGCTCGGATACGTGGAAGTGCGACGAGGCCAAGAACCCCGACTGCTGGAAGACCGGCGGCGGCGCGACCTGGGTGACGGGCTCTTACGATCCGTCGACCAAGACGATCTACTGGGGCACGGGCAATCCGGTGCCGATGTTCGACCCGCAATACCGCCCGGGCCGGAACCTCTACACCAATTCGACCGTGGCGCTCGACGCCGATACAGGCAAGCTGAAGTGGTATTTCCAGTACACGCCGGGCGACTACCACGACTATGACGAAGTGGGTACGCAGCAGCTCGTCAACGTGAAGGTCAATGGCGAGGACCGCAAGGTGCTGGCGCATTTCGGCCGTAACGGCATCTTCTACACGCTCGACCGGACCAATGGCGAATTCATCCAGGGTACGCCCTATGTGAGCAAGCTGACCTGGACGAAGGGCCTCGACCCCAAGACCGGCCTGCCGGTCGAGTTCGACCCGAGCAAGGACGAGCAGGTCTATGCGACGGGCGCCATTACCCGCGGCGGCTCCAATATCGATACCTGCCCGAACATTCAGGGCGGCATCAACTACTTCCCCTCGGCGGTCGATCCGACCACCGGAGTCGCCTATGGGGCCGGCATCGAAGGCTGCTCGAATATCCAGAACCAGCCGGTGGCGCCCAATGCGGTCAAGCCCGGCCAGCTCTTCGAGGGCGGTGCCTCGACCAATCCGACGCTGCAGACCGGCTCGGTGTTCGCCTATGACGTTGCCACGGGCAAGCAGGTCGCCAAGACCAACCTGCCCTATCCCAGCTATGCCGGGGTGGCGGTGACGCCGGGCCTGGTGTTCGCCAGCCAGACCGACGGTACCTTTGCCGCCTATGACAAGAAGGACCTATCGCAGAAGTGGTCGATCAATATCGGCAACTCCATCGAAGCGCCGCCGTCCATCTTCTCGATCAACGGCAAGGAATATGTGGCCGTTCTGGGCGGGCCGGCGACGGCCGACCTCGGACACGCCGACGTGAAGGCAAAGGCGCCCGCCAATATGCTCTACGTCTTTACGCTCTGACGCCGGACGGGGTCGCCCCGCCGGCGCCTCTACATCAAAGAACGAAACCCAGCCTGCCGGGTGTGAGCCCGGCAGGCATTCAAATCGATGGACGGACCATGATGTTCAATCGCTTTTTCCGCACGGCCGCGGCCGTCGCTTTGCTGGCGCCCGGCCTTGCAAGCGCCGCCATCGCCGACAACGCAACGCCGGCCGCAAGTGCCGGCGACCCCACGCAATCGCCAGCCATCGAGCTCGCCGCGGCCACGCAGCCGCCCAATGTCGCGCGCGGCAAGATCGTGTTCCAGACCACCGCGAACTGCGTGAACTGCCATGGCTGGCCGGGCGACGGCATTACCGGCAAGAATCCGCGCTCGCCGGGCATTGCCGCCAATCTGCGCGAGACGCAGCTCGATACCAATTCCATGATCCAGGTGGTGAGCTGCGGCATACCGGGCAGCGCGATGCCCTATCACGACGCGCTGGCCTACAAGGACAAGCGCTGCTACGGCACGACGATGGCCGACTACACCACCGGCATGCCGCCGCAGCGCGGCAATGTGATCGGCGCGCAGGACATCATCAACGTGGTGGCCTATGTGCAGCAGAAGATCAAGGGACGCGGCCCCATCACCAAGGCCGAGTGCCTGGAGTACTTCGGCAAGCCGGTGGCGGCCTGCAACGACTACCAGTAAGCACGGGATGCGGGGCGGGCGCCGCCATGCCGTCGCCCGCCCGCCGGGCCGGTGTTCCCACCCGGGGCTATTGCTGCAGATGGCCGTCGGCCATGTAGTTGTTGGCGAGCTGCGCGCCGTCGAAGGTTGCGCCGCTCAGGTCGGCGGTGGTGAAGCGATTTGCCGTGATGGTGGCCTTGCCGAAATCGATGTTCCGCAATTGCGCGCCATAGAAATCGGTCTGGTTGATGGTGGCGCCGCGGAAGGTGGCGTTGGACGCCTTGGCGTATTGCAGATTGGCGTGATCGACATGAGTGTCGTCGAAATCGGTATTGCCGACGCTGGCCTGCCCAAGGTTGGCGCTGACCAGCGAGGCGCCCTGGAGCTTGGCGAAATTGAGCCGGACCTCGGTCATCGTGGCCTGGTCGAAATCGCTTTTGACGGCCGAGACACGGGTCATGCGGGCCCGCTGCACATGGGTGCCCTTGAGGTCGGCGCCGTCGAGCTTGGCGCCATCGAGCTGGGCCTCATAGAACATGGTGTTGGTCAGCGTGGCGCCGACGAAGCTCGCATTCGAGAGATCGGCGAGGTTGAAATTCGCACCGTCCGCCTTGACCTTGTCGAAGATGGCGCCTTTCAGGACGGCGCGATGGAAGCTGGCGCCCGCGAGGTTCGCGCCGGTGAAATCGACGCCCGAGAGGTCGGCCTTCTTGAAGCTGACCCCGTGGAGGTCGCAGCCGCGGCACTCCTTGCGGACGCCCGACAGCAGGTCTCCGACGTTATCGGCATAGGCCGGCGCCACCGCGCCCGCGGCCAGAAGCAGGGCGATCGCGAGTTTCTTGTGCATGGCTTTGGGCATGGCATTTCCCCTTTGCGCAGCGGGCGATTGCGCCCGATCGCGTTGTTTGGACTGGAGAGTGTAATGAGACTGGAATTCCTGACGCGCCTCGGCGCGCTCGCCGCCTGCCTGACGCTGCTCGCGCCGATGGCGGCGTTGGCGCAATCGGCCGATACCGTCACCGGGCCGGCAGAGGCCATCGGGCCGGACATCATCAAGGTGAACGACACCCGGGTGATCCTCCTGGGCATCGATGCGCCCGAGGCCAACCAGCCCTGCTACGAGGCGGGCAACAAGCTGTGGCAATGCGCCGACACCGCCTTCGCGGTCCTCGACCAGACGGTCAAGTCGGCGCCCACGGTGACCTGCACGCTGACCGGCGCGCCCGACCCGCTCGGCCGGCGCGGCGGCACCTGCAAAGTGGGCGACCAGGATGTCGGCGACGTGCTGATCAAGCAGGGCCTCGCCCTGCCTTATCCGCACGACCCGCAAAGCAAGGCCTATCTGGCCGACGCCAAGGCGGCCAAGGCGGCCAAGCAGGGCTTCTATGCCGACGGCATCACGCTCGAGAATCCCTGGGAATACCGCGCCAAGCAAAATCATTCGCCGCTCAAGTAGAAGCTTCATCCCTCGGTGGGGGCAGCCGCCTCCACCGCCTCGCGATTGCCGCCCGAGAGGGTAATATAGGCCTCGGTGAGGTCGGCGGTGCCGGCCGCGGCATTCAGCTCGGCCGGCGTGCCCTGCCGGATGATCTCGCCGCTGCGTATGAGCACGATGCGGTCGGCATGGGCCACCTCTTCGACGAGGTGGGTCGCCCAGAGGATCGAGGTGCCGCGCTTCTGCCGCACCACCTGCATGTGGGCGACCAGCATGCGGCGGGTGGTCGCATCGAGCCCCACCGAGGGCTCGTCCATCAGCAGCAAATCGGGATGGTTGAGCAGCGCGCGGGCGATCTCGACCCGGCGCTGGTTGCCGCCGGAGAGCGTGCGCACCGGCTTTTTGATCAGGTCCGCGATCTCGAGCAGGTCGGTCACTTCCTCGATGCGGGACCGCAGCTCCCGCCCGGCAAGGCCGAACAGCGCGCCGTGGAAGGCGAGGTTGGCCCGAACGGTCATGTCGAGGTCGACCGAGCGCGACTGGAACACGACGCCGAGCCGCGACAGGATGTCGGCGCTGTTGCTTCGGTAATTGAGGCCGAACAATTCCACTGTGCCGCTATCCGGAGCAAACAGACCGGCGGCGATCTGGAACAGGGTCGACTTCCCGGCCCCGTTCGGGCCCAGGAGGCCGACGAGCTCGGAGGGGCCGATGTCGAGGCTGATACCCTTGAGCGCGGTGAACTTGCCGTAAGACTTGGACACATCGGCCAGGTGCATGACGAGCGGCTGATCTTCTGGACTCACTGGCGTTCCTCAATCGGTCCGGCTGCACCGGGACGGGGCGAACGGCCCGAATGGCCGCGGCGTCTCCCGCCTCGCTACCGGCCTAGCATCGGGGCACATTGGCGATCGCAATGTCTTTTATTGCAAACCGGACATTGCCGGTGGTGCAGCGTGCGCTATGCCGTCCTGGCAACCAGCCGAGGGAGATTTGCCAAGTGACCCTGCTTACGCGCCGCCGCGCCCTGTATTCGATAGCCGGGGGCCTTGCGGCCATGGCGGCGACCGGGCTGGCCGCCGGGCCGAGCTTCGCCAAGGGCAATCTCGCGCATGACCCGATCAAGCTGCCGGAGCTCAAGATCGATACCGCCGATCTCAAATATTCGCAGACCAGCTACAGCCTCGAAACCGGCAAGTTCTACTGGTGGACGGTCTCGTCCGACGGCGAAGAAGAGGATATCGGGCTCGCCGCGCCCGAGCTGTTCGCGAGTTCCTGGATCAGCCAGATCGTGTCGGGCGACAACAACGCCAACGAAGTGCATACCCAATGCCTCGACCGCATCGAGTTCGACGACGCCGGCACGATGACGATCCAGTTCATTCCCCTGATGCCCGGGCAGTTCGACTTCTATACGCCGGGCTTCGAGAACAGGGGCCTCAAGGGAACGGTTCTGGTCCAGTAATGATGAAAGCATTCTCCATCGCCCTCGGTTCGCTGCTGGTCCTGGGCGCGCTCAGCGCACCGGCCATGGCGAAGGGCACGGGCAACATCTTCGTTTCGAACGAGAAGAGCAACGAGGTCATCGTCTATGACCCGAGCTTCAACAAGATCAAGTCGATCCCGACCTCGCATCGTCCGCGCGACATGCACTTCAACAACGATCACACGCTGCTCTATGTGGCGTGCGGCGACGACGACACGATCGACGTGATCGATGTCGGCAAGCTGACCGACATCAAGCAGATCCCGACCGGCCCGAGCCCGGAAATGTTCGAGCTTTCGGCCGACGAGAAGTCCTTCTACGTCTCGGACGAAGAAGATTCCCGCATTGAAAAGCTCGACATCGACACCGGCCAGTCGCTGCAGGACGTGCCGACGGGTGCCGAACCGGAGGGCGTGATCCTGTCGGAGGACGGCAAGACGCTCTACGCCACTTCCGAAGTGGCCGACATGGTGCATGTCATCGATACGGCGACCGGCACCGTGACCAAGAACATCGTCGTCGGCACGCGGCCGCGCCGCTTCGTGCTCACCCCCGACGGCAAGGAGCTCTGGGTTTCCTGCGAGCTGTCGAGCGAAGTCGATGTGATCGACCGGGCGACCAACACGGTTACCGCCCAGCTCACCTTCGTGCCGCCCGGGTTCCGCGAGGAAGACGTGACGCCGGTCGGCATGGCGATCACCAAAGACGGCTCCAAGGTGCTGCTGACGCTGGGGCGTGCGAACAACATCGCGATCGTCGATGCGCACACCAAGCAGGTGCTCTCCTATGTGCTGGTGGGCAAGCGCGCCTGGGGCGTGGGCCTGTCGCGCGACGAGAAGACCGCGATCGTCACCAACGGCCTGTCGGATGACATCACCATCGTCGACATGCAGACAATGAAGCCGGTGAAGTCGATCCCCGCCGGCCGTACGCCGCACAGCGTGGTCATCGATGACTGAGCGCCGCATCCTCCCCCTGCTGGCGGCCTCGGCCCTCGCGCTGGTCTGCACCAGCGCCGCGGTGGAGGCCAAGGTGAAGCTGCCCGCCGCCAGCACCGACCCGAACGTCGCCAATGCGGCACCCAAGAACGTCGCCATCGGCTATCTCGGCGTCGTCAACGATCCGCGCAACGCGCCGGTCCTGACGTTCACCGATATCCAGGTGGCGCCGCCGGACGACCCGGTGACCGGCGCGCAGATGGGTCTTGCCGACGAGGCGATCGTGGCCAAGGCCAACGGCTTCATCCTGAGCCTCGACGCGGAGAAGGGCACCGACATCAACGATCTTGTCGCCAAGGTGAAGGCCATGGTGGGCAAGGGCGAGCGGTTCGTGATCCTCGACCTGCCCGACGACATGGTCGACCAGCTTGCGGCCCAGACCAAGGGGCTCGACGTCACGCTGATCAATGCCTCGGCGCATGGCGATTTCCTGCGCGACCGCTGCTACGCCAATCTGCTGCATACGGCGGCTTCCGACCGCATGCTGGAGGACGGGCTGGTGCAGTACCTGAAGACGCGCAACTGGAACAAGGTGCTGGTGCTGCAGGGCCCGCTGCCGCGCGACAAGCAGATCGCCGACGCCTTCAAGACGTCGGCCGCCCGGCTGCGGCTCAACGTGGTGGATACGCGCATGTTCACCCTGTCGCGCACGCCGGACAGCCAGGAAAACAACAATGCGCTGCTGGTGACGGGGGGCATCGATTACGACGTGGTGTTCGTCGCCGACAGCGAGGGCGAATATGGGCGCTATTTGCAATATTCGACCCAGCTCCCCCGGCCGGTCGTCGGTACCGAAGGACTGGTGCCGGTGGAGTGGCACTGGTCCTGGGACCGCGACGGGGCGACGCAGGTCACCTCCCGCTTCCTCAAGGCCACCGATCACCGCCGCGAGATGACGGGCGCGGACTGGAGCACATGGATGGCCGCCAAGGCGGTTTCCGACGCTTATGGCCGGTCGCCCGATGTTTCGTCGCCCGACAAGATCGACGCCTATCTCAAGAGCCAGGACCTGGCGCTCGACGGCGCCAAGGGCTATGCGCTCAACTTCCGCCCCTGGGACGGGCAGCTGCGCCAGCCGCTGGTGCTGGCGACCTCGGACGCGGTGATCGTGGCGCCGCCGCTGCCCGGGTTCCTGCACCAGACCAACGATCTAGATACGCTTGGCGAAGACGAGCCGGAGCACAAGTGCCAATGACAAATGCGTGCGGGAACACCATTTCTTCCCTCGTGTTAGGGAAGTAATGGGGTTTCCGCCCATTACGCCTCCGGCCCGCGAAGGGGAATTGAATTGAGCACGGCAACGGCAATCGACTCCGGCATCGGCTCGGGCGTCTCGACGCCTGGCTGGGTGCGCCTGTGGCTGGGCTTCGCCGCCATCGTGAAGCGCGAGCTGAGCAAGTTCGTCCGCCAGACGGAGCGGCTGATCTCGGCTATCGTCCGGCCGGCGCTATGGCTGCTGGTGTTCGCGACGGGCCTGCACGACATATTGGGCGTCTCGATCATTCCGCCCTATCAGACCTACACGCCCTATCAGGAATATATCCTGCCCGGGCTGATGGGCATCATCATCCTGTTCCAATGCATGCAGTCGGCGCTCTCCATGGTCTATGACCGGGAGGCGGGGGTGATGCGGGTGATGCTGGTGAGCCCGCTGCCGCGGAATTTCCTGCTCTTCGCCAAGATCGCCGCCGCCACGATCCTTGCGGCGCTGCAATGCTATGCCTTCCTGCTGCTGGCGTGGCTCTTCGGCTTTAATTTCCCCGGCTGGGGCTTCGTCGCCATCATTCCCGGCCTCATCCTGTCGGGGCTGATGCTCGGCTCGATCGGGCTCTTGGTCTCGGTCTATACCCGGCAGATCGAGAACTTCGCCGGGATGATGAATTTCGTCGTCTTCCCGATGTTCTTCCTGTCCTCGGCGCTCTATCCCCTGTGGAAGCTGCGCGAGGCGGGAGCGGATTTCGTATTCTGGCTCAGCGAGATCAATCCCTTCACCCATGCGGTCGAGCTGATGCGCTTTTCGGCCTATGGGCAGATGGACTGGATTTCGCTGGCGGTCGTCGTCGGCTGCACCATCGTCGCCTTCGCGCTGGCCGCACATGGCTACAACCCGCAGGCGGGTGCCATCGGGCGATTGCACAGGGGATAGCCAAGGGCCGGGCCCGGGAGGGCCGGCTCAGCGCGCCATCATGTAACCAATGCCGCGCACCGTCTGGATCAGCGAGGGCTCGTCGGCGCGGTCGATCTTGGCGCGCAGATAGCGGACATAGACATCGACGATCTTGGTGCCCGGATCGTAGCCATAGTCCCAGACGCCGTTGAGCAGGCGCTGGCGGCTGACCACCCGGCCGGCATTGCGCATCAGATAGCGGAGCAGCTCGAATTCGCGGTTGGTCAGCTCGATGGGTTCGCCGTCGCGCCTGACGGTGTGGGAGATGCTGTCGAGCGTCAGCGGCCCGATGCGCAACTCGCCTTCGTCCTGACGGCGGTGGTCGCGCCGCTGCAGCGCGATGATGCGGGCCAGCAATTCGTCGAAGGCGAAGGGCTTGGTCATGTAGTCGTCGGCGCCGCCGCGCAGGCCCGAGATCTTGTCCTCGAGGCTGTCGCGCGCCGTCAGCATGACGATCGAGACCGGCCGATGCTCTTCGCGTAGGACGCGGCAGATCTCGACCCCGTCGACATAGGGCAGCATGCGGTCGAGGATGAGCAGGTCGAAGGGCTCGCTGCGGGCGCGCTCCAGCCCGTCGCGGCCGTCATATTCGACGGCCACATGATGGCCCTCCGCCGTGAGGCCGCGCTGCAACAGCGAGGCGATGCGCTTGTCGTCCTCGATGACCAGTATGTCCATCACGTCCCGTCCAGAGCCGGCAATCTGATCTCCAACACGGCGCCGCGCCCCGCCTCGTTGCCGAGTGCGATGGTGCCGCCATGCCGCTCGACGATTTGCCTCGCGATCGGCAGGCCGATGCCCAGGCCTTCGTTCAGCAGCTCCGCCTCGGCGCGGCCCCGGAAAAAGCGCTCGAAGACGCGCGGCTGCTCCATGGGGTCGATGCCCGGCCCGTCGTCGACGATGCGGATGGCGACCTCATCGCCGCTCCGCGCCGCCGCCACATCGATATGGCCGCCCGGCGGAGAATGCTTGACGGCATTGTCGAGCCCGATCAGCAGCGCCTGCTTGAGGCGGCGCGAATCGCCTTCGACGACGAGCCCTTCGGCCGGCAGGCTGGCAAGGATCGAAACCTCGCGCTGCTCGGCGAGCGCCCGGCCCTCGTCGACCGCCGCGCCGATCACCTCCCCCAAGCGGATTTCGGCCGGTTCGTGCAGGCGGCTCTCCGCTTCGGTGCGGGCATAGGCGACGAGGTCTTCCAGCAATTGGCGCATCTCGTCGGCCTGCGTTTCGATGCGGCCCAGCGCCTGGCGCAGATCGGCGAGGCGCGGGCGGGCGCGCAGGGCGAGGTCGGCTTCGCCGCGCAGGATGGTCAGCGGCGTGCGCAATTGATGGCTCACATCGGCAAGGAACTGCGTGCGCCGCTCCTCGGCGGCCAGCAGGTCGCGATTGGCCTCGTCCCAGAGGCGCGAGCGCGCTTCCATCTCGGCGCGGAGCCGCGCGGCCGCATCGGCCGTGGCGCGCTCACGCGCACCCAGGGCGGCGGCCATGGCGTGGAAGGCCTGGGCGAGACCCAGCTGCCCATCGGCAGCCGCCTCCGGGAGCGGCGACTCCCACCCCCCGGCCGAAATCGTCCGCATGGCCTGCGACAGCGCCTCGTCACGGCGCCGCGCCTGCCGGCGCAGCGCCAGAGCGAGCGCGAGGATCGCGAGCGCCGCGAGACCCGCAATGGCAAGGCCGGCCAGCAACGCATTGCGCCCCAGGGCCCCGATCGCGGCGTGGCCGCCGGCGACCTCCTTCTGCTCGGTGGAGAGCTCATTGGCGAGCAGCGGAACGAGCTCGTTGACCAGCCGGAAATGCACCTGCGTGATGTAGAGTTGGCGGGCGTCGTCGGTATTGCCGGCGCGCAATTGCTGCAGGGCGCTGTTGGTCGCCATATCTATGGCGTGGTAGAGTTCGGTTGCCCGGCGGGTGGCGTCCACCTGCGGCAACTGGCTGGCAATTTCGGCCAGATTTTCCAGCCCCTCGATTTCGGCGCGGGTGGCATGCTCGAGCAGGGCGAAATCGCGCTCCAGCTGGACGCGCGCGTCGCCCAGCGCATCCATCTGGCCGCTGCCGAACTGCAGCACCGAGACGACCGCGCCGTCATAGCGCTGGACATCGGCGAGAAGGCTGGAGAGCGCTGTTCCGCGATCAGCATTGGCGGCGAGCGTGCGATCGGTCGTGGCGATCTGCTGGGTGGTGAAGGCCGCAAGCGCCAGCATGGCCAGGACGGCAACGATCCCCGTCGCTGCCAACCAGAGCATCAGCCTGCGCGTCGTCAAAAGCCGCGTTCCCTTTCCGCGCCGGTCACCTGGAGCATTTCACGTTCTCGGGCAGCATTCCGGCCGGCTGGACAATGCCCGCTCGCGGGGCGGCCAGCAAGTCCCGGTCATGTTACAGTTTGGCACCTGCAATCACAGACATAGCTTTACCTCGCCCTTGTTCCGTTATTCGATCCGCTCCCGAGCGGCGCGAAGACCGCGTGCGCAAGGGGAGAACGATTCAATGAAATACCGCCATCTCGGACGTTCGGGCTTGCTGGTTTCACGGCTCTGCCTCGGCACGATGACCTTCGGCAACACGCAATGGGGCTGCGACCAGCAGACCGCCAACGACATCGTGCGCAGCTTCATCGAAGGCGGCGGCAACTTCATCGATACGGCCGACAGCTATGCCGGCGGCCAGTCGGAGCGGATGGTGGGCATCGCGCTCAAGGAGCACAATCGCGATGATGTCGTGGTGGCCACCAAATGCTGGTTTCCCAGCGACGCGGCGCCGACGGCCCGGGGATTGTCGCGCAAGCACATTGTGGAAGCCTGCGAGAAGAGCCTGCAGCGGCTCGATATCGACTATATCGACCTCTACCAGTTCCACGGGCCCGATCCCTATACGCCGCTCGAGGAATCGCTCCGGGCAGCCGACGACCTGATCCGGGCGGGCAAGATCCGCTATCTCGGCTGCTCCAATTTCTACGGCTGGCAGATCGCCAAGGCGAACGGCATCGCGGCGCTCAGGAATGTCGAGCCGCTGGTTTCGGCGCAGCACCTCTACAATCTGGTGCGGCGCGACATCGAGCGCGAGGTGCTGCCGGCCTGCGACGACCAGGGGCTCGCCATGATCTGCTGGAGCCCGCTGGCCGCCGGCATGCTGTCGGGCAAGTACCGGGAGCAGGCGACGCCCGACGCCAAATCGCGCATCGGCATCCAGGCCGCCATTACCCTGCCGCGCTACTGGTTCGACGATGCGCTGAAGATGATCGACGTGGTGGTGGCGACGGCCGCCGAGCTGGGGCGGACGCCGAGCCAGGTGGCGCTGAGCTGGCTGTTCGGCGACAGTCGCGTAACCGCGGCGATCGTGGGCGCGCGCCGGGCCGAGCAGATCGAGGAAAATCTCGTCGCCGGCGATTACGACCTGCCGCCCGAGGTGCGCCAGAAGCTGACGGACGCCATGCCGCTCAAGCTCGGCTATCCCTATGAGTGGACGTCTATAAACATGCCCGGGACATTCGCGCAGGTCGAGACCGCGCCCCGCCACGGGCAGAGATTGCCGTGAAGCGGGGGGAAAAGGCCCCCTCACCCGGATTGCTGGCGCAATCCGACCTCTCCCCCAAAGGGAGAGGTGACGATGCGGCTTGGCGCTGCCCCAATCACCTCTCCCTTGGGGGAGAGGTCGGCGCGAAGCGCCGGGTGAGGAGGCCTTCTACTCGGTCATTTCCATGATGTAGAGGCCGGCATTGGTGTCGGTCACGTACATGATCTGGTTCCTGTCGACGAATATGTCGGAGGTCTGGATCACCTTGGCGCGGTTGGGGCGGGTGTCCATCAGGCGGGCCGGCTCGGGCGGAACCAGCGCGCCGATTTCCTTCGGCTCATAGGCGTTGGCGATGTCGAAGACGCGCACGCCGGCGTTCTGGTAGGTCGTGAAAATTCGTGTGGAGCTCACGAAACTTCCGGGCCGGTTCTCGTGGATGTTGTGCGGCCCGAAATGGGCGCCCTTGTGGGCGTAGTCGATCTCGGCCGGGGTCGGCATGGTCGAGATGGAGACCGGGTTGGTCTTGTCGCGCACGTCAAAGGTCCAGATGTATTTGATGCCGTCGGCGATCTCGTCGCGGACCGCCTCGTCCACCACGATGACGAGGTCGCGGTCGGGCAGCGGCAGCGCGTTATGCGTGCCCCCGCCATAGGGCGGGCACCAGTTGCGATGGGAAATCGTCCTGGGGTGGTAGCGGTCGGAAACGTCGACCAGGGTCAGCCCGCCATCGCGCCAGGTAACGTAGGCGGTGTCGCCGGCAACGATCGGATGATGGCAGGAATAGCGGAATTTCGGGTCCCATGAGGGCACCTCGCCGGCGGCCTTGTTCATGCCCGGGATCCAGTTGGTCGAGACCATCTTCGGATGGGTCGGGTCCGCCATGTCGACGATAATCATCACCGCGTCGATGAAGCCGTCGAGCAGCGCCGAGGCATAGGCCCAGCGGCCGCCCGTGTACCAGATGCGATGCACCCCGACGCCATCGACCGGCATGAAGCCGACTTCGCGGGGATTCGCGCGATCCTTGATGTCATAGACGCGGATACCGGCGCTGTAGCCGCGCGAGCCCTGCGTCTTTTCGGCCATGGAGCCGGAATAATAGACCGCCTCGTTGGTGAGGTGTTCCTCACGGTAGAAATTGAGGCAGTTGATGACCAGCAGCAGGTCGTCGGCGGCCTGCAGGTGGATCGACCAGGTGTTGGGCGGGCTCGGGATGTAGTTGACCGTCTTGGGGTTACGGGGATCGCGCACGTCGATGACCGAAAAACCGTCCGAGAACTGGTGGCCGACATAGGCGAAGCCATCCACAACCATGATCTGCACGCCGTCGGCGCGCCCGCCCTGGTCGGAGTGGCCGAGGAGGCGGATGTTGCGGGCAAAGTCGGGCTTCATCAAATCCGGCTGGGCCATTTCGATCCTCATATCTGCAAACGGGACGGGCGGCCGAAAGGCCTGGTGAAATCGGCGATGTCGCGGTGCTCATCCCTAGCGCGAGGCGAGCCGGCCGCCAAGGCGGCCCAGAACCTGGCCGACAGGATGCGGGATAGAGCGCCTGCCCCCGGTTCCAAGCCGTCGGCACCTGTTGTAGCGTGCGGCCGCAACAAAAGGGGGGCTCGCCGCCATGTCGGAGATTTTTGCGTGGTTCGTGGCGCTGATCGGCTCGATCATGATCGTGCTGCGGCGCGCACAGGGCGTCCATGAGCCGACCTTCGGGGCGGCACCAGTCATTCCCACGGCGCGGCCGCAGGGTGCGCTGCCGACCCTCAAGATGCCAACGGCGCGGGGCTGGTCGGGCGGCCGGACGCCGATCGCGGCGCCGGGCCTCAAAGTCAACGCCTTTGCCGCCAGCGGACTCAAGCATCCGCGCTGGATCAACGTCCTGCCCAATGGCGACGTCCTCGTTGCGGAGTCGATGCAGCCCGCCGGTGCGGTGAGGACGGCATTCGATTATGCCATGCTTTCCACCATGCGCCGGGCCGCCGCGGTGGGCCTGAGCCCCAACCGCATCCAGAGGCTGCGCGACGCCGATGGCGACGGCGTCGCCGAAGTGCAGGAAATGTTCCTCGAGGGGCTGAACCAGCCTTTCGGCATGGCGGCGCTCGGGGACACCTTCTATGTGGGCAACACCGATGGGGTGGTCGCCTTTCCCTATTCGGCCGGCGAATACCGGGTGACCGGGCCGAGCCGCCGGCTCAGCAGCTATAAATCGGGCGGACACTGGACACGCTCCATCCTGCCGAGCCCCGACGGGCGGAAGCTCTATATCGGGGTGGGCTCGCTCTCCAATATCGCGGACGAGGGCATGGCGGCCGAGGAAGGCCGCGCCGCGATCCATGAACTCGACCTCGAAACGGGCGTCGACCGCATCTTCGCCTCTGGCCTGCGCAACCCGGTAGGCCTCGCCCTGGAGCCCAATACCGGCGTGCTCTGGACCGTGGTCAATGAACGGGACGGCATCGGCGACGAGACGCCGCCCGATTATCTGACCTCGGTCGTCGAGGGCGGCTTCTACGGCTGGCCCTATTGCTATTGGGGCCAGACGGTGGACCACCGCGTGCCGCAGGATGCGGCGATGGTCGCCAAGGCGCGCCAGCCCGACTATGCGCTGGGCGGGCACACGGCCTCGCTCGGGCTCTGCTGGCTGCCGGCGGGCACGCTGCCCGGCTTCCCGGACGGCATGGCGATCGGCCAGCACGGCTCGTGGAACCGCAGCAAGCTTTCCGGCTACAAGGTGATCTTCGTGCCGTTCGAGAACGGCCGGCCGTCGGGCCAGCCGCGGGACATCCTCAGCGGCTTCCTGTCGGAGGACGAGGCCTATTCCTATGGCCGGCCGGTGGGCGTGGCGATCGGGCCGGACGGCAAATCGCTGCTCGTCGCCGACGATGTGGGCGATGTGATCTGGCGGGTGACGGGGGCTTAGGCACCAGTCCCCTCGCCCCTCTGGGGAGAGGGCCAGGGTGAGGGGATTCGCGCGCTCAGACGTTTTGTCGCGTGGCTACCCCTCACCGCCCTACCGGGCACCCTCTCCCCAGAGGGGCGAGGGTTCGCAAGCGGCAATCTCGCGGGCGTTTTCCTGCTTCCCCCGACGAGCGACCCGACCTAAAACCTCACCATGACCATCTTCGACATCGTCCTGGTCGCCGTCGAGGCGGTGATCGTGTTCGTCGTTTCGACGACGATCTTCGATGTGCTGCACTATCTGCTGCACCGCTGGCAGAATTCGCGCCTTCCGCTGTTGCGGCTGTTCTCGCGGATGCACTGGGTGCACCACAAATTCCTCGGGCTCGACATGAAGATCGACCCGGCCTATCGCTGGCAGAACATCTGGTGCCACGTCATCCCGGAATATCTGACGGCGATGGCGGGGACGCTGATCTTCCTTCTGGTATTTCGCTGGGAGGCCGTCGCGATCACGGCGGCCATCCGCACGGTGCAGCTCGCCATGACCCTCAAGGAAGAGGGCATGGACTTCAACCATATGTCCATGGACCGGGTGAGCGCGAAGCAGGGGCTCTTGTGGGTGGACGCCAATTACCACGCCATGCACCACCTCTTTCCCAACCAGTTCTTCTCCTCCTTCGCCAATGTCTTCGACCTGATCTTCGGCACGAGCTGCCAGATGGCGGGCCGGCGCTTCGCCGTGACCGGGGCGAGCGGCGCCTTCGGCAAGGCGATTTCGGCGGAGATCGCGCGGCGCGGCGGCGCGGTGGTGCCGCTGAAGTTCGGGCGGGACTTTTCCGCCGGCGATTACGAGGGGGCGCGCACCGCGCTGCAGGACGCCGACGTGCTGGTGCTGGCGCATGGGGCGAAAAGCGAGGATTGCTGGAACGCCAATTACGTGACCTTTGTCGACCTGATCGACCTCTTCATCGAGATCGGCCGGGGGCGGACGCTGCCGCCCGAGGTCTGGGCGCTGGGCTCGGAGGCGGAGTTCCATGGCGACATGGGACAGGCCGAGCTGCGGGATTATGTCGCCTCCAAGCGGGCCTTCGCGGCGCGGGCGCGCGGCTATTATGCGAGCCGCGAGGTGATCTACCGGCACATCGTGCCCTCGGCCTTCACCTCGGCGATGGGCAAGGGATTGATGTCGGCGGAGACGGCGGCGGCGATTGCGATGTTCCTCATCAGCCGGTCGCTGCGCTATGTTCCGGTCACCTATACCAGCCTCGCCTTCTGGAATTATTTCCGCTTCCGGCGGCAGCCGGCGTCCGAGGCTGAGCCGGCGGCGAGCCATCCGTGAGCGCAGGTTCCTTCGATCTTGCCGGCCGGCGGGCGCTGGTGACGGGCGCCAGCCGGGGCATCGGCCGGGCCATCGCCGAGGCGCTGGCGGAAGCGGGCGCGGCTCTGGCCGTCACCGCGCGTTCGCTGGACGGGCTGGCCGAGACCAGGGCGGCGATCGAGGCGGCGGGCGGCAGGGCGGAGTGCCTGGCGCTCGACGTTCGCGACGTGGCGCAGTGTGGTGCGGTCATGGCGGAGGCGGCGCGGCGGCTGGGCGGGCTCGACATTCTCGTCAACAATGCCGGCACCGAGGAAGTGCGGCCCTCGCTCGAGGTGGACGAGGCGCTGTGGGACAAAATTCTCGGCACCAATCTCAAGGGCGCGTTCTTCTGCGCGCAGGCCGCGGCGCGGGCCATGAAAGAGGCCGGGACTGCCGGCGCCATCATCAATCTCTGCTCACTGACCTCGGAAGTCGGCATTCCGACCGCCGCGCCCTATGGCGCCTCGAAATCCGGGCTGCTCGGCCTGACGCGGGCGCTTTCGGCCGAATGGGCCGCGCTCGGCATCCGGGTCAACGCCATCGTGCCGGGCTATTTCCGCACGGCGATGACCGAGGGTTTCTTCGCGGACGAGGGCTGGCAGGAGGCGATGCTGGGGAAGATTCCGCTCGGGCGGTTCGGGGAATTGCGCGACCTCAAGGGGGTCGCGGTGTTCCTCGCGTCGGATGCTTCCGCCTATGTGACGGGGCAGGCGTTCGTGGTGGATGGGGGGTATCTGGCGTCGATCTGACCAGCCATTCGGCTGGACCTGACTTTCTATGCTGGCAGGTAGGGTGGCCTTTATCTCCCCTCCCCCTTGAGGGGAGGGTGGCGGCAGCCGGGTGGGGGTAAGCAACGCGCACTGGCGCTTGCGACAAGGTACCCCCACCCTTGATCCCTCCCCTCAAGGGGGAGGGAGACGAGGTGGCGGCCCTCTGCCCAAAGTTGAAGTCGGGTCTTTATTCACCGCCATGCCCAGTCTATCGATCCGCCAGACAATCAGCCCAGAGACCAGCCATGCCCGACATCAGCTTCCACCGCCTTTCCACCCTCACCGCTGAACAGCGCGCCGGGCTGATGCGGCGGGCGCAGGCGGATTTGGGGCCGGTGATCGAAAAGGTCCGGCCCATCATCGAGGCGGTGCGGACCGAGGGTGATGCGGCGCTGGTGCGCTTTGCCCGCGAGTTCGACAAGTCGGAGATCGGGTCCGGCAGCATCAAGGCCTCCGAGGCGGAGTTCGATGCGGCGTTCCGGGCCGTCGAGCCGGAGGTGATCGAGGCGATCAAATTCGCCATCGCCAATATCCGGGCGTTCCACGAGGAACAGAAGCCGCCGGCGATGTCGCTCAAGGAAATCCGGCCGGGCGCGTTTGCGGGGGACCGTTTCCAGCCCATCGCGTCGGTCGCCCTTTATGTGCCGCGCGGCAAGGGGGCGTTTCCCTCGGTCACGATGATGACTTCGGGGCCGGCGGTGGTCGCGGGCGTACCCAAGATCGCCATCGTCACCCCGCCCGGCCCGGACGGCACCGTCGATGCGGCGACGCTGGTGGCCGCCCGGCTTTCGGGCGTCGAGACGGTTTACAAATGCGGCGGGGCGCAGGCGGTCGCCGCGGTCGCCTATGGCACCGAGACGGTCGAGAAGGCGCTGAAGATCGTCGGGCCGGGGAGCCCGTTCGTGGTGGCGGCGAAGAGCCTGCTGGCCTCGGTGATCGATACAGGGCTGCCGGCGGGACCGTCGGAATCGATCATCCTTGCCGATGACTCGGTAGATGGCGGGCTCGCCGCGATGGACCTGCTGATCGAGGCCGAGCACGGGCCGGATTCCTCGGCCTATCTGGTCACCCATTCGGAGCGGGTGGCGGAGGAGGCGCGGCAGGCCTTGCCCGAGCACTGGGCGCGGATGACGCCGCAGCGGGTGGAGTTCTCGCAGGCGGTGGTATGCGGCCCGCGCGGCGGCATCGTGCTCACCGGCTCGCTCGAGGAGAGCTACGCTTTCGTCAACGACTACGCGCCGGAGCACCTCGAAATTCTCTCGACGGAGCCCTTCGTGCATCTGGGGCACATCACCGAGGCGGCGGAAATCCTGCTCGGGCCGCACACGCCGATCACGCTCGCCAATTTCGTGCTGGGGCCGAACGCTGTGCTGCCGACGAGCGGCTGGGCGCGCAGCTTCGGGCCGCTCTCGGTCAACGACTTCATGAAGCGGAGTTCGGTGGGGTACATCACCTCGGCGGGGTACCCGGAGCTCGCCAGGCACGCTAAGCTGCTGGCGGACTATGAGGGCTTTTCGTCGCACGCCAATGCGGTGTCGGAGGTGAGGGGCAAATATCTCAGGTAGGTGCCCTCCGCCCCCCCTCCCATCCTCCCCGCAAGGGGGGAGGAGTGCCTGGGCCAAGGCGGTGCAACATCGTCTCCCTCCCCCTTGCGGGGAGGGGACAGGGGTGGGGGTTCTTGACAGCCTGCGCTGCCGCCGGTTGACATGCCCCAAGCCAAGCCGCAGGGATGCGGGAAGCAACAAGAACCACAGGGAACTGAGATGAAACTGCAGGGCATGGGCGGGCTGCTGCTCGCCGCCGCAATCGCCTTTTCCGGCGCCGCCTATGCGGCCGACGCCATTCCGACGACGCCGGAATCCGGCACGTTCAAGCTCGGCATCGAGCCTTGGCTCGGTTATGGCCAGTGGTACATCGCCGACCAGAAGGGCATCTTCAAGCAGAACGGGCTCTCCGACGTCCAGATCGTCAATTTCTCCGAGGACAAGGACATCAACGCCGCCCTCGCCTCGGGCCAGCTCGACGCCGCCAATATCGCGACGCACACGGCGATGGGCATGGTGGCGGCCGGCCTGCCGGTCAAGATCGTGCTGCTGCTCGATGTGTCGATGACCGCCGACGCGATCATCGCGGGCAAGGACATCAATTCGATCGCCGACCTCAAGGGCAAGCAGGTGGCCTTCGAGGAGGGCACGACGAGCGACATCCTGCTCAAATACGCGCTCGACAAGAACGGCATGTCGGTGGCCGATATTCAGTCTGTGCCGATGCCGGCCTCGGACGCCGGCGGGGCGCTGATCGCCGGCAAGGTGCCGGTGGCGGTGACCTACCAGCCCTATCTCGCCGCCGCCATGGCGCAGGACAAGAACGTCAAGGAAATCTTCCCGGCGAGCAATGATCCGGGCCTCATCAGCGACGTGCTGGTGGTGCGCGACGACGTGCTGAAGTCGAAGCCGGGCCAGGTGCTGGCGATGATCAAGAGCTGGGGCGCCGCGGTGAAGGACTACCAGGCCGATACGCCCGGCGGCCGCGCCATCATCTCCAAGGCGGTGGGCGATACGGTCGAGAACCTCAACAGCGCCTTCGACGGGGTGAAGTATTATTCGCTCGACGAGAACAAGACGGCGCTGACCGGCGACTTTTCGACCAAGACGTTCCTCGATGTCGAGGCCGCCGCCAAGAAGGCCGGGCTGCTGCAATCCGACGTGACGGCGCAGCAGATGATCGATCCCGACTTCGTGGCCGCCGCCCAGTGACCCAGGAAGCGAGCGCAGCGGTGGGGGCCGGCAGGCCGGCCCGCCCGAGGGGCAAGGGGCAAATCCGGTCTTCGGCGATCGGTGCCCCGATCCCCCGCCCGCTCTATCTCTCGATCGCCATCGGCGTATTCGTCGTGCTCGGGCTCCTCTGGTGGCTCGGCACGGCGACGGGCGCGGTCAGGCCGATCTTCCTGCCGACGCCGGGCGCGGTGATCGCGAGACTGGTGCTGCTGGCCCAGCAGGGCACGCTTTGGGAAGACCTCGGCATCTCGATCTACCGGATCGTGGTCGGCTTCCTCATCGCCTCGGTGCTGGCGCTGCCCATCGGGGTCCTGATCGGCAGCTTCGCCAAATGGGAAGCGGCGATCGAGCCCCTGGTCGATTTCGTGCGCTACATGCCGGTCGTCGCCTTCGTGCCGCTCTCGATCCTGTGGACCGGCACGAGCGATTTGCAAAAATTCCTGATCATCTTCATCGGCACCTTCGTCCAGCAGGTTCTGATGGTGATGGACAATGTGAAGCGCGTGCCGCCGGACTATGTCGGGCTCGGGCGGACGCTCGGGCTTTCGGACGGCAGGATCCTGATGCGGATCGTGGTGCCCTCGGCGCTGCCCGGCATATGGGACACGATGCGGATCACGCTGGGCTGGGCCTGGACCTGGCTGGTGCTCGCCGAACTGGTCGCCGCCACGTCGGGGCTCGGCTACCGGATCACCGTCTCGCAGCGCTATTTCCAGACCGATACGATCATCGGCTACATCCTGCTGCTCGGCATATTGGGGCTCGTCACCGACCAGGCGATGAAGGGGCTGGAGCGGCTCTTGTTCCGGCGGAACCGGGTTTGAGCATGAGGGCGGGGGGTGTGGTCGCCAAACTGGATTCCCGCCTTCGCGGGAATGACGGCAGGGGATTTGGCATGGTCTCGCCACACCACCGGCGTCATTCCCGCGAAG
>DASZUI010000055.1:0-6011 GCA_035547675.1 Devosia sp. | reverse complement strand
GCCGCGCCCAGCAGCAGTCTGGTAAGCATGTCTTCCTCCGTATTGGCGAAGGGCGGAAGTCCTCTCCCGTCCGTCATCGCCAACAACACCCTAGCGCCGCCGCCTATTCCCCGGCTGTGATGCTCAAGTTTATGTGATGAGAGCCCCGGGCGAATGAAGGCCCCCTCACCCGGATTGCTGGCGCAATCCGACCTCTCCCCCAAGGGAGAGGTGATAGGGTGGCACCGCCTCGCCCCGCATCACCTCTCCCTCGGGGGAGAGGTCGCCGCAAAGCGGCGGGTGGGGGGCCTTTCCCTTCGCTTCCCGCCAAACCCTTTCCGCCCCGCCCGCCTTGCGCTAAAGCAGCCGCCAATTCGGCATCAGGGGGCAGCATGTTCGTCGTCGGTGGGGAAAGTCTGATCGATCTGGTATCCGAACCCCTGGGCGGCGACGGCACGCTCAGGCTCTCGGCCCATGCCGGCGGTTCCCCCTATAATTGCGCGATCGCGCTCAGCAAGCTCAACAACGAGACCGGCTTCCTCTGCCCCATCTCGACCGATGCCTTCGGCGACATGCTGCTCGGCCCGCTGCAGCAGGCGGGCGTGGCGCAATTGCTCCCGGAACGCGTGCGCGAGCCCTCGACGCTCGCCGTCGTCACCTTCGAGGGCCGCAACGCCCGCTACCGCTTTTATCGCGAGGCCGACCGCGCCTTCACCGCCGACCAATTGCTCGCCGCGCTCCCCGAAAAGCTGGAGCTGTTCCAGGTCGGCGGCTTCTGCCCCATCCTGCCCCAGGACGCCGAAGCCTGGCTCGAGGTGGTAGCCGAGGCGCGCCGCCGCGGCGCGCTCATTTCCATCGACCCCAATGTGCGCCCCTTCCTGGTCGACGATTTCGCCAGCTACGCCCAGCGGCTCGGCCGCTTCCTCGACCTCGCCCATCTGGTCAAGCTCTCCGACGAGGACCTCGCCGCGCTCGACCGCAACAAATCCATCGAGCAGCACGCCGCCGACCTGCTGGCGCGCCCCAATTGCGAGCTCGTCATCGTCACCCTGGGCGAAAGGGGTTCCCGCGCCTTCGGCAAATCCGCCAGCGCCGAGGCGGGCGTCTATAGCCCCATCGAATTCGGCGACACGGTGGGCGCCGGCGACAGCCTGATGGCCGGCGTGCTGACGACGCTGGCCGAGCGCGACCTTCTCGCCCCCGGCCGTCTCGCGGGCCTCGATGCCGACACCCTCCAGGAAATCCTGCATTTCGGCGCCATCGTCGCCGGGCTCAATTGCGCCCGCAAGGGCTGCGTCCCCCCCACCCGCGCCGAAGTCGAGGCCGTACTGAACGCGTCGGAGTGAACACCGGGTCCCCTCGCCCCTCTGGGGAGAGGGCTAGGGTGAGGGGAGCCACGCGCTCAGGTGGTGCCGGTGGCTACCCCTCACCGCCCTGCCGGGCACCCTCTCCCCAGAGGGGCGAGGGTTCGTCCTGCGGTCCCATCCGCCGCAAAATGCGCTTGGCGAGTGCGTGATAGACGCCTTCCGGGCAGACCAGCCGCGACACGAACGCCGCCCCGAGCGAGGCGATCATGATCGGCAGGATCAGCGCATGGTCCGCCGTCATTTCCGACACGATCACCGCCGAGGTGAGCGGCGCCTGCACCACGCCCGAAAGATAGGCGGCCATGCAAAGGATGGCGAGCGTACCGATCGGCATGCCCGGCAGCAGCGGCGACAGGTCGACGGCCATCCCGGCGCCCACGGCGAGCGAGGGCGAGAAGATGCCCCCCGGGATCCCCGAGATCGAGGACAGCGCCGTCGCCAGCCATTTGAGCGGCCCGAAGCCGAGTCCCGACCAGTGGCCGGCCAGGATTTCGCGCGTCTGCGCATAGCCGGTGCCGAAAATGCTGCCATGGTCGGCCAGCCCGCACAGCGCCACCAGCAGCCCGCAGCCCGCCGCGAAGAGCACCGGGTAGCGCCCGATGTGCCGGCCCACCCGGCCCGGCAGGCCGTCCGTGAACACGATCAGCACCCGCGCGAACAATCCGCCGGCGAGCCCGCCCGCCAGCGCCGCGACCGCCACGGCCAGCCATTCCCGCCCGACCGGCAGCCCGCCCGGCATGACGCCGAAATAGGTGTAGTCGCCCAGGATCGCCATCGAGGTCAGGCCCGCCGCGATCACCGTCACCAGCACCAAGACGCTCGAGCGCTGCTCGAAGGAGCGGCTCATTTCCTCGATGCCGAAAATAATGCCGGCGAGCGGCGCGTTGAACGCCGCCGCGATCCCCGCCGCCGAACCGGCGAGCAGCAGGCCCGGCTGCCGATGCGGCTCGATCCGGCCGAGAAAGAACATGGTCGAGGCCCCGACCTGCACCGTCGGCCCTTCGCGCCCGGCCGAAGCGCCGGCCGCCAGCCCCAGCGTCAGCAGCGCGATCTTGGCGAGGCCCAGCCGGATCGAGACGAGCGTCGAGCGGGCCGCAACATCCTGCAATTGCCGGGCGGCGATCACCTGTGGAATGCCGCTGCCCGATGCCCCCGGCACGAAGCGCTGCGTCAGCCAGGCGGTGAGCGCGAAGCCCGCCGGCGTCACCAGCAGCGGCGCCCAGGGCCAATGGCCGTCGAGCAGGCCGAACAGCCCCTGCGCCCAATCGGCGAGCGTGGTCATCAAGACGGCCAGCAGGCCCACCACGACGCCGCCGAGGATGAAAAGCAGCCGCCGCCGCAGCGTCGCGGCGTCAAGCTGCATCAGGCCGGCAAATCGAGAGAAGAAATCGGTAGGCATGCGCTCCGGTTACGCCCAAGCCCCGGCTTTGCCAAGCTGCGCATTGGCCCGAACCGCGTTTTCGCGGCGCGCGGTAAATCCATCCTTGCCTGGGCTCCGGCTCTGCCGACCAGGCATTCGCCTGGACCTTGTTTCCGAAGCGGCGAAGTGGAGCGCGCGCTGCCCATCCTTCGAGGGTCCCCCGGATCAAGTCCGGGGTCCCACCTCGGGATGAGGTCGTGGATATGAGCGCCTCAGCAACACCAACCTCATGGTGAGGTGCGAGGCGGAGCCGAGCCTCGAACCATGGGCAGCACGCTTCTCAAGCACCCAGCGCGGACTGCTCCGCCGCGATCCGATCGATCAGACCATCCAGCGGGCTCCGCCGCGGCCCCTGCGCCAACCGCGCCTTCACGAATTTCACCGGCTCCGCGAGGATGGTGTCGAGATCGGTGGCGCAGGAAAAGTCCCCCGCGACCGCCTTCACCTTGGAATTGTCGAACAGCGCCGTGTGGCTCTTGTCCCCGGCGAGCGGCCCGGCCCAGTCGGCATTGTAGCGCAACAGCGTATCGGTCGGCACATGCACGATTCTCACCTCGACCCCGAAGGCGCGGCCGATCGCCTTGTAGATGTCGTCCCAGGTATGGCCCTTGTCGGCCGTGATGTGAAAATCGGTCCCCAGCGCCGCGGCCTTGCCGAAGAGCCCGACAAAGGGCACCGCGAAATCCGCCGAGCGCGTCAGCGTCCAGGGCGCCGATCCGTCCCCGGCGACGATCACCGGCTTGCCGTCGAGCATGCGCTGCACCGTCTCGTCGCCCGGCCCCCACATGGCCGGCAGGCCGGTGCGGACCGTGTGGCTCGGCCGCACGATGGTCCAGGGCAGCGACGTCTCGGCCTTGAGCAGCGCCTCGCAGGCGATCTTGTCCTGGCTGTACTTCCAGAACGGGTTCACCGTCGGCGTCTTCTCGGTGATGACATAGTCGCGCGGCGGCTTCTCATAGACCGAGGCCGAGGAGATGAAGATGTATTGCCTCGTGTGTCCGGCAAAAAGCTTGATGTCGGCCGCCATCTGCTCGGGCGTGAACGCCATGAACTGGCACACCACGTCGAAATGCCGCCGCCCCAATTGGCCGTAGGAAGCGGCATCCTTCATGTCGCCGACGATCGTCTCGACCTCGCCCGGCAGCTCCGCATCCGCCTTGCCGCGATTGAACACCGCCACATTATGGCCCGCCGCGACGGCCCGCGCGACGCAAGGCAGCGAAATCTGCCCCGTGCCGCCAACAAAAAGCACATCCATAGAAATCTCCTCCAACCCTCTCCCCGACTTTGCGGCAGGCGCGGCATGGAGACAAGCGGCGCGCGCTGCCAAACTGGATTCCCGCCTGCGCGGGAATGACAGAGAAAGCGGAAGGACCGAGGAAGTGGAACGACGGTGCCGCATCGCCCCTCCCCCCTGAGGGGAGGGTGGCGGCAGCCGGGTGGGGGTGGGCAACGCGCGCCGGCGTTTGTGGACAGGCCCCCCACCCTTGATCCCTCCCCTCAAGGGGGAGGGAGACGCGGCGGCACGCCCGCTGCTCCAACTACGTCATTCCCGCGAAGGCGGGAATCCAGTTTCTCTTCCGCCCCTCCCCGCCCAACTTGGGCAAAAAAGCGGCAGTCCATGCTTGCTCCTTCGTTAAAAACCTGTCATTGTCATCGAGATAGGACAGCATTGTTGTCCATTCTTGCTGCGATTTCGCGGCAATAGAGCGCCCGCCCGTCTCCCGGGAACGGGGCGCACGCCGGTCCGGCTGGCCCGTCCATCGAGGACGGAAACGGAGAGGCGGGGTGCGGAACCCGAACAGGTGGCCATTTGGATGCAGAGCCACCGCAAAATAGGATAGGATAGGCTGCTCGCCCCGAGCCGTACGCGGTACGACCCGAGGCGATGGCGTGTCCGCCGAAAGGAAGTGAAACCCGCCGGCCGCGGAAACAGGCGCGCCGGCTCAGAACGATGAGGACTGCGAGATGGCTGACCAGCGGAACGGAATTCTGCCCGTAACCACCGGGACGACCGCTCGCAAAAATGACGCCGTGTGGGCAGGGCCCGCCGCTAAGGGCGCATGGGAGCGCCCGGCGGCCCAGGGCCTGTTCGACCCCGCCCGCGAACACGACGCCTGCGGCGTGGGCTTCATCGTCAATCTGCGCAACGTCAAGTCGCAGCGCATCGTCCAGAACGGCCTGCGCATCCTCGAGAACCTCGAGCATCGCGGCGCCGTGGGCGCCGACCCGCTGATGGGCGACGGCGCCGGCATCATGGTGCAGATCCCGCACCGCTTCTTCGTCAAGGAAGGCCAGCGGCTCGGCTTCACCGTGCCCGCCCCCGGCCATTACGCCGTCGGCTTCATCTTCATGCCGCAGGATGCCGCGCTCCGCCGCAAGATGGAGCAGGTGGTGAGCCGCGTCATCGAGGACGAGGGCCAGGTGGTGCTCGGCTGGCGCGACGTGCCCTCCGACAATGCCTCGCTCTCCAAGGCGCCCGAGATCGTCGCCACCGAACCCTTCCACCGCCAGGTCATCATCGGCCGCGGCGAGGGTATCGCCGACGAGGACAGCTTCGAGCGCAAGCTCTACATCATCCGCAAGGTCTGCTCGGCCCGCATCCATTCGGCCTTCGAGGGCAAGCCGAACGATTTCTACATCGTCTCGCTCTCCTGCCGCACGCTGATCTACAAGGGCATGTTCCTGGCCGCCCAGCTCGGCGCCTATTACAAGGATCTGCACGACCCGACCTTCGAGTCGGCCCTCGCGCTCGTCCACCAGCGCTTCTCGACCAATACCTTCCCGTCCTGGCGGCTGGCGCACCCCTATCGCTTCGTCTGCCACAATGGCGAGATCAACACCGTCCGCGGCAACGTCAACTGGATGGCGGCGCGCCAGGCGTCGGTCTCCTCGCCGCTGTTCGGCGCCGATATCCAGAAGCTCTGGCCGCTCTCCTATCCCGGCCAGTCCGATACCGCCTGCTTCGACAACGCGCTCGAATTCCTGGTGCGCGGCGGCTATTCCCTGCCCCACGCGGCCATGATGCTCATTCCCGAGGCCTGGGCGGGCAACCCGCTCATGGACGAGAACCGCCGCGCCTTCTACGAATACCATGCCGCGCTGATGGAGCCCTGGGACGGCCCGGCCGCCATGTGCTTCTCGGATGGGCAATATATCGGGGCGACCCTCGACCGGAACGGGCTGCGTCCCGCCCGCTACTTCGTCACCGACGAGGACGAGGTGGTCATGGCCTCCGAGGCCGG
>DASZUI010000054.1:0-18700 GCA_035547675.1 Devosia sp. | reverse complement strand
GCCTGATGATCTCCCATGCGCAGCGTCAGCTCGGTCTTCCGCAGATGGATGAGCGCCCGGTAGAGGCTCAGCATCGATTGCGGGTCCTCGCGCTGCGCCGCCACATTGTTGCGGCTCGCGTCGGCGGCCAGCGGCAGCCAGGGCGTTCCGCTGGTGAATCCGCCATTGGCCTCCCCGTTCCACGGCATCGGTGCGCGCTCGCCGTCGCGCTCCTTGCCGCCGCGGCGGCCGTTCGGATCGAGCCATTGTTCGGGTGGCAGCACGATGTCCTCGGCCCCGATCTCCTCGCCGTAATAGATGAACGGCGTGCCGCGCATGGTCAGCGCCAGCATGGCGCCCAGGCGCGCCATCCGCGGCCCGACGCGTGTCGCAATGCGCGACACGTCGTGGTTGCCCAGCACCCAATTGGGCCAGTCCCGCTGCGGCAGCAGCAGCATGTATTGGTCGATCGCCGCCCCCAGGGTCGAGGCGTCCCAATGCTCGGTATCGAGCAGGGTGAAGTTGAACGGCAGCTGGAAACCGGGCGAGGTCTCGCCGTAATATTCCATCAGCCGCGCCACCGGCATATGGGCCTCCCCGATCAGCACCTTGTCCGGATAGCGCTCGAGATGGGCGCGGAGGGCGGCGATGCACTGGTGCGTCTCCGGCCGGTCGACGGTAAAGGCGTGGCGCAGCCGGCGCATCTTGTCGGAAGGCCCCTGCTCCACCGGCTCGTCGCGCAGCAGCCCGTCTTCGACCAGGCTGGTTGCCGCATCCACCCGGAAGCCGTCGACTCCCTTTTCCAGCCAGAACGTCATCACCGCGCGCATCGCGTCGAGCACGGCCGGATTGCGCCAGTTCAAATCGGGCTGCTCGCGCTGGAAGCGGTGATAGTAATATTGCCCGGTCGCCGCATCCAGGGTCCAGGCGGATTCGGTGCTCTCGCTCAGCCAATTATTGGGCGGCCCGCCATGCCGCCCATCCTGCCAGATATACCAGTCGCGCTTTGGATTTTGGCGCGAACTGCGGCTCTCCTTGAACCAGGGGTGCTGGTCGGAGGTGTGGTTCGGCACGAAGTCCATGATCACCCGCAGGCCGCGCCGGTGCGCGTCTTCCAGCAGCCGGTCGAAATCCTGCATCGTGCCGAAGACCGGATCGATGGCGCAGTAATCCGCGACGTCATAGCCGAAATCGACCATTGGCGATTGGTAGATGGGAGAAAGCCAGATGGCGTCGACGCCCAGCCACTCGAGATAATCGAGCCGGGAGATGATGCCCGGAATGTCGCCCACGCCGTCGCCATTGCTGTCCTGGAAGGACCGCGGATAGATCTGGTAGATGACGGCGGTTTGCCACCAGGCGCTCATGGCCCTGCTCAGTCCGAAGTTCTGGAAGGAAGGTGGTTGGCGATCAGCTCGGCGATATGCTGGGTCTTGCGGTCGCTCAATTGCTCGATCTGCTCGCGGCAACTGAAGCCGTTGGCGATGATGGCCGTCTCAGCACCCGCCGCCCGGATTTTGGGCAGCAGCACCCGCTCTGCCGCGGCAATGGAGACCTCGTATTTTTCGGCCTCGAAGCCGAACGAGCCGGCCATGCCGCAGCAGCCGGATTTCATCACCTCGTAGTCGATGCCAAGCCGCTTCAGCACCGCTTCCTCGGCGGTGGTCTTGATGACGGCGTGATGGTGGCAGTGCATCTGCACGAGGCCGGCGCCCTCGATCCGCGGCAGGGCCGCTTCGCCTTGGCTCTCGATGAACTCGGTCAGGAACACCACCTGGCTGCTCAGCCGTGCCGCCCGTTCATCGCCATGCATGAGATTAGGCAGTTCGTCGCGGAAGGCGCTGACGCATGCCGGTTCGAGCCCGACGATCGGAATGCCCTGCCGGATCGCCGGGGTCAGCACGTCGATCGTTTCCGCCCATAGCCGCTTGGCCTTGTCGAGCATGCCCCAGTCGTAGAGTGGCCGGCCGCAGCAGACAGGCCTGTCGGGAATGATCACGCGATAGCCGAGCCACTCCAGAACCCGCGCGGCGGCGATCGCCGTTGCCGGGCGGAAGTAATTGTTGAAAGTGTCCGGCCAGAGCATCACCGTTCGGTCGGGCTGCTGCTGGCCTGCGCTGGCGTGGTGCTCGAACCAGCGGCGGAAGGTCTGGTGGGCGTAGCGCGGCATAGGCCGTTGCCGGGCGATGCCGGCGACCCGTTTGAGCGCGCCGGAAAGCCCGGGCGTCTGCAGCGCGAAATTGGCAAGGCCCGGCATGTGCCCGGCGAGCCGCGACCAGTCCCGGATCAGCCCCATGGAATAGGCTGCCGCCGGCCGCAGCCGGCCCTTGTAGTAGTGCGCGCGGAACTCGGCCTTGTAGGTCGCCATGTCCGTATTGACGGGGCAGTCGTGCTTGCACCCCTTGCAGGCCAGGCAGAGATCGAGCGCCTCCTCGACCTCGCTGCTGCGCCAGGGATTGTCGATCGGCCCCTCATGCAGCATTTCGAACAGCAGCCTGGCGCGCCCCCGTGTCGAATGCTTCTCCTCGTTTGTGGCCATGTAGCTGGGGCACATCACGCTCTTGTCGCTGTCGCGGCGCCGACAAGCGCCCACGCCGACGCAGCGTCGCGTGGCCCGGGCGAAGCTGCCGTCATCCTCCTTGAAGGCGAAGTAGGTTTCGATCTCGTGCGGCTGGTAGGCGGGACCCACCCGCAGATTGGAGGTGATCGGATAGGGATCGACCACCTTGCCGGGATTCATCCGTCCCTCGGGGTCCCAGATCGCCTTGAACTCCGCGAAGGCGCGTACGAGCTCGCGGCCATACATCTTCTCGAGCAATTCGGCTCGCGCCTGCCCGTCGCCATGCTCGCCCGACAGCGACCCGCCATAGCGGACGACGAGATCGGCCGCGTCGTCCATGAAGCTGCGCCAGCTCGCGACCCCCTGCTCGGTGCGCAGGCCGAACGGCACCCGGCAATGCACCAGCCCGTCGCCGAAATGGCCGTAGACCGATGCCTCATAGCCATATTTATGGAACAGCTGCTTCAGCTCGCGCAGATAATCGCCGAGATTGTCGCGATGGACGGCGCTGTCCTCCCAGCCGGGATAGGTTTCGGGAAAACCCGGCACATGGGCGGTGGCGCCGAGGGCAGCGTCGCGCACTTCCCAGATGCGCTTCTGCTGTTCCCGATCGCGGAGCAGCGCCGTGCCTTTGGCCTTGCCGTCATAGGCTTCGGCCAGCTTTTGCGCCTTGGCGGCAGCCTCGTCCCCCGTGTCGCCGCCGAATTCGACGATCAGCCAGCCCTTGCCGTCCGGCAGCACGCTCAGATCGTCGGCGTGCAGATGCTTTTTCAGCACGAATTCGACCAACAAATGGTCGATGCCCTCGCAGGCCACGGGACCGAATGTGAGCACATCCGGCACCACATCGGCGGCCGCGAATACGTCTTCGAAACCGATGATGGCGATGGCCCGCTCGGGCGGGCTCGGAATGAGCCGCAGCTCGGCTTCGAGGATGGTGACGCAGCTCGCCTCCGTCCCGACCAGCGCCCGGGCGACATTGAAGCCGTTCTCCGGCAGAAGCTGCTCGAGATTCTCATAGCCGGAAACCCGGCGCGGCATTTTCGGGTATTTGGCGAGAATGAGATCGCGATAGCGCCGCCGGAACGCGTCGAGGGCGCCATAGATTTCCGCCCTGCGGCCGCCTTCGGCGAGGATCGCCGCGAACTCGGCATCGCTGGTCGGCCCGACCCTCATCCGCAGCCCGTCATAGGTCAGGATTTCGAGCCTTTCCGTATTGTCGGAGGTGCGGCCGCTCATGATCGAATGCACGCCGCAGGAATTGTTGCCGAGCATGCCACCGAGGGTGTTGTGATCGTGCGTCGCGGGATCGGGACCAAATGTCAGGTGCTGCCTTTCGGCGGCGGCACGCAAATGGTCGAGCACGCAGCCCGGCTGCACCACCGCCCGACGTGCCTCATAGTCGATCGAAACGATGTCGTGCATGTATTTGGACATGTCGATCAGCACGGCGACATTGCAGCCCTGCCCGGCAAGGCTGGTGCCGCCGCCGCGCAGCACGATCGGGGCGCCGTATTTCCGGCAAAGGGCAATGGTCTTCACCACCTCCTCGGCGGAGCGCGGCAGCACCAAGCCGATCGGCACCTGCCGATAGTTCGAGGCGTCCGTGGCATAGAGGGCGCGGCTGCCGGCGTCGAATCTCACCTCGCCGGAGATCGCGGCCGCCAGCTCGCGACCCAGGCCGTCGTAATCGGCATCGCCGGCGGACGCATGCTCGGCTCGGATGCGACCGCCCTCCGTCCTTTCAACCGTTCGGCGGGGATGCGATTTGGGGTTGATGTCGAGAGTTTGCGTCATGGCTCCACGCGCTATCGGGCGTAACGCGCCGCGTCCTGCTCTTTGAACGAGAGCCCGTGGCCGGCACGGGCCGGATCGGGCGAGATGGCGCCCTGGTGCGGCACGGGCGCTCCCTCGAACAGCATCGCCTCGATGCGCGCATGGTCGTGAAACCATTCGATGTGCCGCAGCCTCGGGGCGGCGCAGCACACCGGCAGGTGCAGCGCGGGCGCCGTATGGGCCGACAGCGGCAGGCCGAACGCGTCGGCCAGCGCCGCCGCCTGCAGGAATCCGGTGTAGCCGCCGCACCGCGTGGCGTCGGCCTGCAGGACATCCACCGCGCCCGCCTCCAGCATCCGACGGAAATAGAAGCGGTCATAACCATATTCGCCCGCGGCGATCTCCATCGCCGCCGGGACACGCTCGCGCAGCAGGTGCAGTCCCTCGAGGTCGTCACTCGAGACCGGCTCCTCGAACCAGCTGACGCCGAGCTCGGCGAAACCTTCGGCGAAGGCCAGCGCCTGCTTTGAGCTATAGGCGCCGTTGGCATCGACGAACAGGCCGGCATCGCCGACGGCGCTCCTGGCGTGGCGGACCCGCTCGTCATCCTGTTCCGGGTGGGTCCCGACTTTCATCTTGACCCAGCGGCAGCCGTTATCCTCGACCCAATCGGCCAATTGCTGGCAGAGCCGATCCAGCGTGTAGGAGGTGAAGCCGCCGCTGCCATAGATCGGTACCGACCCGCGTACCACCCCGAACAGCGCATGCAGCGGCAGGTTCAGGAGCCGCGCCTTGAGATCCCATAGCGCAACGTCAATGGCGGAAATGGCGCAGGCGGCGATGCCGCGCCAGCCGATATTCCGAACAGCCCCGACCATCGCCTCGAAATGGGCCGGAATATCGAAGGCGGGCCGGCCGACCAGCACGTCGGCAAGCACATGCCGAACCAGCTGCGCGGCAGTTGCATCGGCGTAGCTGTAGCCGAGGCCCGTGGCCCCGCCGGCGTCGATCTCGACGAGCACCAGCGTCGTCGACACCCATGCAATGGTCCCGTCCGCCTCCGGCGCGTCGGTTTGAACAGTGAAGGCGCGGGCCGCGACGCGCGCGATCTGCGGGCCCACCTCAAACGATCTCCCGCACGAGGTCGGAGCCGATGGTTGCGGCGATCTTGCCGCGCTGCGGGGTGCCCTCCGCCAGCGCATGCGCCAGGTTCGATACCTGCTTCAGGGTCGCCTTGGGCGGCATGGGCGGCTCATTGGGATCGACGGTCGCCTCGATCACCGCGGGGCCGGGCGCGGACAGGGCCTGCCGCAGCACCTCGCCGATCCTGGTCGGATCGTCGCAGGCATAGCCGGCCACGCCGAACCCCTGGGCCACGGTGGCGAAATCGATGGGCTGCAGCTCGCAGACATATTCCGGGTTGCCCAGAAAGACCATCTGCTCCCATTTAATCTGGCCGAGCACGTCGTTCTTGATCACCACGACCTTGATGTTGAGCTTGTATTTCACGCAGGTCGCGAGCTCGCCGAGCAACATCGTCAGCCCGCCATCGCCGACAAAGGCAACGACCTGCCGCTCCGGATAGGCGATCGCCGCGGCGATGGCGTAGGGCAAGCCGCAGGCCATGGTCGCAAGGTTCCCCGAGCAGGAGAACATCATGTCGCTGCGGATCATCAGCTGGCGCGCGATCCAGGTGGTGATGGTACCGGAGTCGGTGGTGACGATGGCATTGTCGTCGAGCAGCTTGTTGAGTTCGTGGGCGACTACCTCCGGCTTCATCGGCAGGTCCTGCCGCGTGCCGCGCTCCACCATGAGCTTGGTCCAATCGCGCATGTCGGCCTGGGCGCTTTCGAGGAATTTGCGGTCCTCGTTATAGTTGAGCCGCGGCAGCAGGGCCTTCAGCACCGTCTTGACGTCGCCGACCAGACCCGTCTCGACCGGATAGCGCAGTCCGATGCGCTGCTGATCAATGTCGATCTGGACGGCCCGTGCCTGGCCGGGCTTGGGATAGAACTCGATATAGGGAAACGAGCTGCCGGCGATCAGCAGCGTATCGCAGCTCTCCA
This sequence comes from Devosia sp., assembly GCA_035547675.1. Classification (GTDB taxonomy): domain Bacteria; phylum Pseudomonadota; class Alphaproteobacteria; order Rhizobiales; family Devosiaceae; genus DASZTU01. The sequence continues at coordinate 12,319 of DASZUI010000054.1, read as the reverse complement.
GCGCTTCCTGCGACGGTTTGGTGCCCAGAAGCCCGATTCCGCCGGTGGAATAGGGGCTGTCGTCGGGAATGGCGCCTTTGCCGAGCAACGGCTTGATGATCGGCGCACCAAGCCGCTCGGCCAGCGCCGACAGCTCGTCGCCGGCGCCGAGGGCGCCGCGGCCGGCGAGGATGGCGACCTTCTTGCCGGCATTGAGGATCGAGGCCGCCTGGGCCATCTGGGCGTCGCTGGCGAGGTTGGCCGGCGCAGCCAGGCGGTCGGAGACATGCGCGGGCACGTTGCGCTCGGAGCGGATATCCTCCTTGACTGGCTCGCTCTGCATGTCGACCGGAATGGTGACATGGGCCACGCCGCGATAGGCCAGCGCCGAGCGGCAGGCGAGCGCGACGGCATTGCGCACATGCGCCGGCCCCATAACGCGGACATTATAGACCGCCACGTCCATGTAGAGCTTGTCGAGCTCCACATCCTGCTGGGTAAAGGTGTGAAGCAGGTCGTGGAACTGCAGGCCGGTAATCGCGAGCACCGGCTGGCCGTCGAGCTTGGCGTCGTAGAGGCCGTTGAGCAGGTGAATGCCGCCCGGCCCGGAGGTCGCAAGGCACACCCCGAGCTTGCCGGTGAACTTGGCGTAGGCGCAGGCATTGAATGCGGCCGCTTCCTCATGGCGGACCTGGATGAACCGGATCTGGTCCTGCCTCTGCCGCAGCGCCTCGATGACGCCGTTGATGCCGTCTCCGGGAATGCCGAAAATCGTGTCGACGCCCCACGCGATGAGCGTTTCAACCAGCAGGTCCGAGCTGTTTTTGGGCATGGCGCGATCCTTTGGATGTGAACAGCAAGAGAACCAAGCGGCGCAAGCTCCGGTTCCGAATCATGTCATGCTGTGACATTTTGCCCGCTCGCCGAAGGAACTGTCCGGCTGCGCTCTGGTTACCTCGATCGAGGTGGAGGGCATCGGATGCAGCAGCCTCGGTTTCGGACGATCGTGGTGACCGGCGCCTCGGCCGGTGTGGGACGTGCCATCGCCAGGCGCTTTGCCGCGGCGGGGTGCCGGGTCGGCCTCATTGCGCGGGACGCTTCCGCCCTCGCCGACGTGGTCCGCGAGGTGAACGAGGCGGGTGGCGAAGGCCTGGCGATTGCCGCTGACGTCGCCGATGCCGAAGCGGTATTCGCCGCCGCCAAAAGGGTGGAAGACGAGTTCGGCGCCATCGACGTCTGGATCAACGACGCCATGCTGACCGTCTTCTCTCCCGTCTGGGAGATGACGGCCGAAGAATTTCGCCGGGTGACGGAGGTGACCTATCTCGGCTTTGTGCACGGCACGATAGCCGCTTTGCGTCACATGTATCCAAGGAACGCCGGTCTCATCATCCAGATCGGCTCGGCTCTCGCCTATCGGGGCATTCCCCTCCAGTCCGCCTATTGCGGCGCCAAGCATGCCATTCGAGGCTTCACCGACAGCCTGCGGGGCGAACTGCTGGAATCGGGCAGTGCCGTCGAGCTGGTGATGCTGCAGCTGCCGGCCGTCAACACGCCGCAGTTCGATTGGGCCCGGACCCATATGCCGGATCAGCCGCGGCCCGTGGCGCCGGTCGTCGAGCCCGAAGCCATTGCCGAGGCAGCGTTCCGCGCCGCCGAGAGGCCCCGGCGCGAATACTGGGTCGGCCGCAGCACCATCGAGCTGATCCTCGGCAACATGCTGGCGCCCTGGGTGTTCGACCGCTATCTCGGCCGCACGGTCGGTGGACAGCAGACCTCGGTCCCGGTGCTCCCCGGCCGGCGGGACAATCTATCGGCGCCGGTGACGGACCTGCATCGCACCAGGGGCAGTTTCGGCCGCGAAGCGCGCGATCGGGTTGCGGTACTGTCGGGAACCAGCAGCCGTCTCGCCTCGCTTGCCCTGGGATCGGTGCTGATGCTGGGCCTCGGGGCGCTGGCACACCGTCTCGTGGCGCGCCACTGATCGACGGATTCACCCGCCCGGCATGGTCGAGGGGGCAATGAAGCGCAAGGTCGCGCCCTGGATCACGATGGTGAAGACCACCACCGCATAAGTTGCCGCCAGAATGATGGGACGCGCCTCGCTCGGCGGCAGCGCCAGCGCGAGCGCAACGGATATGCCCCCGCGCACCCCCGCCCAGGTGAGAAAAGGCACATTGCGTGCCATGAACACGCCCTTGACGGGCAGCAGCAGCGGCGCCGACACGGCGGCGAGCCGAGCCACAAGGGCGATCGGTATGGCGAGGGCGGCGAGGCCGAAGTGCCGAGGGTCGGGCGTGAGCACCAGCACCTCCAGGCCGATGAGCAGGAAAAGCACGGAGTTCAGGATTTCATCGATCAGCGTCCACAGCGCCGAGACATATTGCTGGGTGAGGTCGCTCATTGCGTCCTGCGGCGCCCGATAGCCGACCAGCACGCCGGCGGCCACGGTGGCCAAGGGACCGCTCACCCCGAGCCATCCGGCAAGCGCGTAGGTGCCCGTGACCAGCGCCAGCGTGATCAGCACTTCGACAGGGAAATCGTCGATCGCCCGCAGCGCCCGGTAGGCGACATAGCCCGTGACCAGGCCAAGCAGCAAACCGCCGCCCGCCTCGCGCAGGAGGTTGACGAGCGCCTCGTTGACGCTGAACGCATCCGTGCCCGTGGCGATGCCGAGCAACAGCGTGAAGAGGACCACGCCCACGCCGTCGTTGAACAGCGCCTCACCCTCGGTCTCGATCTTGAGCGTCGCCGGGATGCGCACGTCCTTCAGCATCTGCAGCACGGCGACCGGGTCGGTAGGGGAGATCAGGGCGCCGAAGACGAACGCCCAGGGGAGCGACAGCGGCGCGCCGAGGAGCCGGGCGGCGCACCAAAACAGCAGCGCGACAATGACGGTGGAAACGATCGTGCCGCCGACCGCCAGCAGCGTGACGGGCAGGGCGCGGTCGCGCAGCACCCCGAAATCGAGGTTTCGCGCCCCGGCGAAGAGCAGGAAGGCGAGCATCCCGTTGAACACCACCTGCGTGAAATCGATCTGCTGCAGGGCCGCGTTCGTTTGCGCATAGAACTGCTGACCGGGAAACAACAGCTCGAGCAGCAGCAGGAGCAGCGCCGCGGTGAGCCCGAGCACCAGCAGTCCGATGGCGTTCGGCAGCCGCAGGAAGCGCCGGTTCAGCCAGCCGAACAGCGCAGAAAGGGCGAGCAGGATAGCCGCGAGATCGAAGATCGAGATCATTTGCCTTGCTGACGGGTGGTTTACGGTCGGGTGGAACCGAGGTCGGCCACTCTTATCCGTAATTCGGCAGCTCGAGGCGATCCCTGAGTTGGGTCCCGAACAGCAGCCGCGTCAGGCCGAGCCGGTTGGCGCCGTTGATCGAGAGGTTTCGGAGCCAGAGGCCGAGCGCGCTCTTGGGCACGAAGCTCGCCGCAAACCCGCGGGCCCCTTTTTGCTTGCGTTCGACATAGGGCCGCAGCCGCCCTTCATAGCTTTCGAAGGCCCGGACATGGTCGCCATTCGCCGCCTGTAATTCGCCGGCGAGCGTATAGGCCTCGGCCATTGCCATGGCCGATCCTTCGCCGGCGAGCAGGCTGGGGCACGCGCAGGCGTCGCCGATGAGGGCGATGCGCTCCCTGCTCCATCGGGGCATCACGATCTGGCTGACGCGATCGAAGTAGAGGTCGGTCGTTCCCTGCAGCGCCTGCAGCATCTCGTCGGCTTCCCAGCCGCTTTGGGCGTAGAGGCGCGCCAGGATGTCCTTTTGCTGCGACGCATCCTGAATCGGAAGCGCCGGATTCTTGTCGGCGAAGACCAGGAGGAAGACCGTGCCGTGCTCGCCCACCGTAATCCGCCAGATCTGGCGGCCCGGTTCGCCATAGGTCACATAGGCGTGCGGATCGCGATGCCGATAGCCGTCGATGCTGAACGCGGCCACATAATATCCGAGGAACCGTTCGAAGCGCGATTCCTCGCCGAACGACAGCTGCCGCACCGCCGAATGGAGGCCATCCGCGCCGACGACCAGGTCGAAATGCGCCGGCGCGCCCGTCCGAAATTGCACGTCAACGCCACTCGGGCTCTCTTCGAGCCGCGTCACGCTTTCCCCGAAGCGGACGGCCACCCGGTCCTTGACCGCCCCGTAGAGCGACAGGGCAACCGCAGAGCGAGGGAGGCTCATGAGGCGGCCGCCGGTCAACTCGCCCAGGGCGCCCTGGTCGAAGCCGCTGATCTGCCGGCCCTGGCGATCGACGACCCGGAATTCCTCGATCTTGAGGTCGTGCCGGCCGAGTTCGCCCAGCAGCCCCATCTTTTCCGCCACGTCATAGCCGAGGCCCCAGAAGTCGATGACGTAGCCGCCCGCGCGCGGCTTGGGCGCCTGCTCCACCAGGGTCACGGCATAGCCGTATTTTTCGAGCCACCAGGCCAGGCAGCAGCCGGCGATCCCGGCCCCTGAGATGAGAACGCTGCCCGACATCGGCTCCTCCTGTCGATTGGCTTGCGCGGACACGCGCTTCACAGGTCCAAACCGTCCGGCAAGGTGACTGGTTTCGCAATTGCTGTCCGGGCCCTCGGACGGCTATGCTTTCCGCCGATCCGGAAAACTGGAACGTCCTGCGCATGCATGGAACGCACGAACCCGCCGCGCAGCAGCCCAATGTAGAGCAGGCGCTCGCATCGTTCAGTCTCCTGCGCGAGTATTTTCAAGGCGCGCTGATCGTCGACGCCGAGGCGCGCATCACCTGGATCGACCAACGCTATCGCGAACTCCTCGGGCTGCCCGACGATTTCGACTGCTACGGCCTGCCGGTCGAGGACGTCATTCCACATTCCCTGATGCGGCGTGTGGTCGAGACCGGCCGCCCGATCCTGGTCGACATCATGGAATTCGACGCCCGGCAGTTCGTGGTCTGCCGCGTCCCGCTCAAGGACGATGGCGGCGCGGTGAACGGCGCCATCGGCTTCGTCTTCTATGATCGGGTCGATTATCTGGCCCCCATTCTCGAAAAGTTCGAGAACCTGCATCGGCAGCTCACCCGCGCCCAGGCGGCGCTGTCGCGCGAACGGGTGACGAAATATTCGCTGTCGAGCTTCGTCGGGACCAGCGACGCGGTGCGCGAACTGAAGGCGCAGGTCCGCCGCTTTGCCCTGCGCGACGGGGCGACGCTGCTCATCGGGGAAACCGGCACGGGCAAGGAATTGCTGGCCCATGCGATCCACCATCAGTCCGACCGGGCGGACGGCCCCTTCGTGGCGGTCAACATGGCGGCGGTCCCCGAAGCGCTGCTCGAGGCCGAATTCTTCGGCGTGGCGCCGGGCGCCTACACCGGCGCCGACCGCAAGGCGCGCAAGGGCAAGTTCGAGCTCGCCCATGGCGGCACGCTATTCCTCGACGAGATCGGCGACATGCCCGTCGGCATCCAGGCGAAGCTGCTGCGGGTACTGCAGGAGGGGGAGATCGAAGCCCTGGGTTCCAACTCGGTCAAGAAGGTCGATGTGCGGATCATCGCGGCGACCTCGCAGGACCTCCCCGCCCGCGTCGAGGACAAGAGCTTCCGCGCCGACCTCTATTACCGGATCGCCGTGCTGACCATCGCCATCCCGCCGCTGCGCGACCGGCTGGGGGACATCCCGGTGCTTTGCGAGGCGCTGCTCGAAAAGACGCCGCGCGCCAGCGACCAGCGCGGCTGGGTGATCGAGCCCGAAGCCTTGCGGCTGCTGGGGCTCCACGACTGGCCCGGCAATGTGCGCGAGCTTGCCAATGTGCTCGAACGCGCCGCCGCCATGGCCCCGACCGACGTGATCGGCGCCGACCTCATCCGCCTCGCGCTGCCGGCGCGCGGCCGGGCCGTTCCACGGCCCGCGTCCGCCGCGCCGGACCTCGCATCGCGGCTCGCCGACGCCGAGCGCAGGGCCATCCTCGAGGCGCTGGAAGCGAGCGATGGACAAAAGCCGGTCGCCGCCCGCCGTCTGGGCATTTCCCGCTCGCAATTCTACGACAAGCTCAGGCGCTACGGCATCGGCATCCCGGGCCAGCCGTCTGACTTGCGGGACTGATGTCCGAATTTCCGGACGAACCCCCGCCGGCAATCGTGTGAAATACCGGGATTCCGGGCTTCCGCCCATCTGGCACGAAACTTGAAACGCCACTCGGCAATGACGACCGGCGCGGCCGGCGACAAGGGTGGAGAGTCAGGTGGAGGACGGCAGGCGGGCGGTGCTCGTGACGGGATCGTCGAGCGGCATCGGCCTGGCGATTGCGGCGAAGTTTGCCCGGCTGGGGTATGACGTCGCCCTCAACAGCTTCGAGCCCGAGCCGGATGCGCGAACCGCGGTCGATACGGTGGCCGCCGGGGCGAGCGGCCGCGTCCGCTATTTCCGCGCCGACCTCGCCGATCCGGCCCAGAGCTTCGCCCTTGCCGGCGAGGTGATCGGCGCCTTCGGGCGGCTCGACGTGCTCGTCAACAATGCGGGCATCCAGAAGGTGGCGCCGGTTGAGGAGTTCCCGCCGGCCGACTGGGACCGCATTCTCGCCGTCAGCCTCGATTCCGCCTTCCACACCATCCGCGCCGCCATTCCCGGCATGGTCGAGCGCGGCTGGGGGCGCATCATCAACATCGCCTCGGCGCACGGCCTGCGCGCCTCGCCCTTCAAGTCGGCTTATGTGGCGACCAAGCACGGCGTGGTGGGGCTAACCAAGGCGGTGGCGCTCGAAGTCGCGGAAAAGGGCATTACCGTCAACGCCATCTGCCCCGGCTATGTGTGGACGCCGCTGGTGGCGCGACAGGTCGCCGACCAGGCAAAGGTACACGGCCTCACCGAGGAGGAAGTGATCCGCGACGTCTTCCTCGGCCCGCAGCCGACCAAGGCTTTCGTGCAGCCCGAGGAGATCGCCGAACTCGCGGCCTATCTCAGCGGCGACATGGCCCGCTCGATCACCGGCGCCAGCATCTCGATCGACGGGGGCTGGACGGCCAAATGACCGAGACCGGCGGCGACATCATCCTGAGCGCGGAAAAGCTCTCGAAGCATTTCGGCGGCATCGCCGCGGTGGTCGATGTCGACCTCAAGGTTCGGCGCGGCTCGGTCCACGCCCTGATCGGGCCCAATGGCGCCGGCAAGACCACCTGCTTCAACCTGCTGACCAAGTTCCTCCAGCCCTCGGCCGGCAAGATCGTCTTCGACGGCCGCAACATCACCCGCCTCAAGCCGGCCGAGATATCTCGGCTCGGCCTGGTGCGCTCGTTTCAGATCTCGGCGGTGTTCCCCCGGCTGACGGCGCTTGAAAATGTCCGCCTCGCGCTGCAGCGGCGGCTGCGCGGCGACAGCTTCGATTTCTGGCGGTCCGAACGCGTGTTGCGCGACCTCGACCGCGAGGCGCGCGATCGCATTGCCGCCGTCGGGCTCGCCGATTTCGCCACCGTGGCCGCGGGCGAACTGCCCTATGGCCGCAAGCGCGCGCTCGAGATCGCCACGACGCTGGCGCTCGAACCGCAGATGCTGCTGCTCGATGAACCAATGGCCGGGATGGGGCACGAGGACGTGGGTCGCATCGCGGCGCTGATCCGATCGGTGTCGGCCGGGCGCACCATCCTCATGGTCGAGCACAATCTGTCGGTCGTCGCCGAACTGTCCGACCGCATCACCGTGCTGGCCCGCGGCCAGGTGCTTGCCGAGGGCAGCTACGCGGATGTCTCGAAGGACGAACGGGTGATCGAAGCCTATATCGGGGTCGGCCATGGCTGAGCCGCAACTGGCCGACCCCGCCGCGCTCCCGTCCCGATCGATGCTTGCGGTGCGCGATCTCAATGGCTGGTACGACGAGAGCCATGTGCTGCAAGGCATGGCGTTCGAGGTTCGCGAAGGCGAGGTCGTAACACTGCTCGGCCGCAACGGCGCCGGCAAAACCACGACGCTGCGCGCCATCATGGGCATTCTCGGCAAGCGCACTGGCTCGGTCCGCTTCTTGGGCCAGGAACTGATCGGCCTGCTGCCGCGCGCCATCGCCCGCGCCGGCATCGCCTACTGCCCGGAGGAGCGCGGCATCTTCGCCTCGCTGACGGTCGACGAGAATCTGATGCTGCCCCCCTCGATCCGTCCGGGCGGCCTCGACCGCGAGCAGGTGCTCGCCATGTTCCCCAATCTGCGCGAGCGCCTGGGCAGCCAGGGCACGCGGCTGTCGGGGGGCGAGCAGCAAATGCTCGCCATCGGCCGGATTCTGCGGACCGGCGCCAGGTTTCTGCTGCTCGACGAGCCGACCGAAGGGCTCGCCCCGGTCATCGTGCAGCAGATCGGTCGCATCCTGCGCGACCTCAAGCAGCAGGGGTTCACGATCATTCTCGTCGAACAGAACCTGCGGTTCGCGGCCGATGTCGCGGACCGGCACTACGTCGTCGAACAAGGCCGCGTGGTCGACGAGATCTACAATGCGGCCTTGGACAGCAATATCGACAAGCTGCACGCCTATCTGGGCGTGTGACAACGCCGGCTGGCTCGGCAACATGGGAGGACTATCATGGGACTGAAGGTAATTCTGGCGGGGGCGGCGGTTGCGCTCCTCAGCGCGGCGCCGGCCCTCGCCGTCGACGTCAAGATCGGCATCCTCAACGATCGCTCGGGCGTCTATGCCGATTTGAGCGGCCAGGGCTCGGTGATCGCGGCGCAGATGGCGGTCGACGACTTCAAGGCGGCGGATAAGGGCCTCAACGTCCAGATCGTCTCCGCCGATCACCAGAACAAGCCGGACATCGCCTCCAATATCGCCCGCCAGTGGTACGACCAGGACGGGGTCGACGCTATTTTCGACGTGCCCACCTCCTCGGCCGCGCTGGCGGTGAGCCAGGTCACCAAGGAAAAGAACAAGGTCTTCATCGATTCGGGCGCCGGCTCGACGGATCTCGTGGGCAAATCGTGCTCGCCCAACACCATTCTGTGGACCTACGACACCTATGCGCTGGCCAATGGCACGGCGCGCACGCTGCTCAAGCAGGGCAAGAGTTCGTGGTTCTTCATCACCGCCGACTACGCCTTCGGCCAGGCGCTCGAGCGTGACACCACCAATATCGTCAAGGCGCTGGGCGGCAGCGTCGTCGGCGACGCCAAATATCCGTTCCCGGGTTCGGATTTCTCGTCCTACCTGCTGCAGGCGCAGGCGTCGGGGGCCCAGATCATCGGGCTGGCCAATGCCGGCGGCGACACGGTCAACACCGTCAAGCAGGCCGCCGAATTCGGCATCACCAAGGGTGGCCAGTCGCTGGCGGCGCTGCTGGTCTTTATCACCGACGTCAACGCCATGGGTCTCGATACCGCGCAGGGCCTGCTCGTGACCTCCGCCTTCTATTGGGACCGCGACGACGGCAGCCGCGCCTTCGCGAAGGCCTTTGCCGCCAAGGACAATGGCAAAATGCCCACCATGGTGCAGGCCGGCGTCTATGCGAGCGTGCTCGACTATCTCAAGGCCATCGATGCCACCAAGAGCAAGGATTCCAAGACCGTGCTCGATTGGATGAAGGCCAACCCGACCGATGATCCCCTGTTCGGCAAGGGGTCGATCCTCGCCAATGGCCGCGCCCTGCACGACATGTACCTCTACCAGGTCAAGGCGCCGTCCGAGTCCAAGGGTCCCTGGGATTACTACAAGCTGGTGAATACCATCCCGGCCAGCGACGCCTTCCAGACCGTCGAACAGTCCGGCTGCAAGCTGCAGTAAACGCCCGCGGGGAGGCGCCTGTCCGCGGGCGTCTCCCCCCGTCAGCATCGAAAGCGCATCATGTTCGGCATCCCGGTTCAGGTTCTGCTCGGCCAATTGTTGCTTGGTCTGATCAATGGCTCGTTCTACGCCATGCTCAGCCTCGGCCTGGCGGTGATCTTCGGCATGCTGAACGTCATCAATTTCGCTCACGGCGCCTTCTATATGGTCGGCGCCTTCGCTGCCTGGGCCGGCCTGACCTATCTTGGCGTCAATTACTGGGCCGCGCTGGTGCTGGTGCCCATTGTCGTGGCCGCCTTCGGCATGCTGGTCGAACGGACGATGATCGCCCGGCTCTATCGGCTCGACCACCTTTACGGGCTGCTCCTGACCTTTGGCCTTGCGCTTGTTATCGAAGGGCTCTTCCGCAATTATTTCGGCGTTTCCGGCCAGCCCTATGCGCTGCCGGCCGAGCTCTCGGGCGGCAGCAATCTCGGTTTCATGTTCCTGCCCAACTACCGGGCCTGGGTGATTGTCGCCTCGGCCGCAGTCTGCCTGGCGACCTGGCTGCTGATCGAAAAGACGCGGCTCGGCGCCTATCTGCGTGCGGCCACGGAAAATCCCGTGCTGGTGGGCGCCTTCGGCATCAATGTGCCACGCCTCATTACCCTGACCTATGGCTTCGGCGTCGGTCTCGCCGCCCTCGCCGGTGTGCTCGCGGCCCCCATCTATTCGGTCAATCCCGACATGGGCGCCGACCTCATCATCGTCGTCTTTGCGGTGGTGGTCATCGGCGGCATGGGCTCAATCCTGGGCGCCGTCATCACCGGCTTCGGCCTCGGCATCATCGAGGGTCTGACCAAGACCTTCTACCCGCAGGGTTCCTCGGTCGTCATTTTCGTCATCATGGCGATCGTGCTGCTGATCAGGCCCGCCGGTCTGTTCGGGAAGCTCGCCTGATGACCGCGCCCGCCGACTCCCGGATCGAAGCGGACGGCGCGCCCGCCATGGCCGTCGACACCCGCCACCACTTCATCATCTTCGTCGTGCTCGTCGCCTTGCTGGCGCTCGCCCCGTTCGTGCTCTACCCGGTCTTCGTGATGAGCGTCCTCTGCTTTGCCCTGTTTGCGGCGGCGCTCAACCTGCTGCTCGGCTACAATGGCCTCCTCTCCTTCGGTCACGCCGCATTCTTCGGCACGGCGAGCTACATTTCGGCCTATGCTGCCAAGGACTGGAACCTCACCCCGGAGCTCGCAATCCTCCTCGGCACGCTCGCTGCCGCCGTGCTCGGGGCGGCCATCGGCGCGCTGTCGATCCGCCGCCAGGGCATCTATTTCGCCATGGTGACCCTGGCCTTCGCGCAAATGGTCTACTTCGTGGCGGTGCAGGCACCGTTCACCGGCGGCGAAAACGGCATCCAGGCGGTGCCGCGCGGGCGCCTTTTCGGCCTGATCCCGCTGGACAACGACCTGACGCTCTATTTCGTGGTGCTCGCCATCTTCGCCTTCGGCGTGCTGCTCATCTACCGCATCGTCCATTCGCCCTTCGGGCAGGTGCTGAAGGCCATCCGCGACAACGAACCCCGCGCCATCTCGATGGGCTACAAGACCGAACGCTACAAGCTCGCCGTGTTCGTCATGTCGGCGACCCTCGCGGGGCTCGCGGGCGCCACCAAGGCCATCGTCTTTCAGCTCGCTTCGCTCACCGACGCACACTGGTCCATGTCGGGCGAGGTCGTGCTGATGACGCTGCTGGGCGGCATGGGCACGGTTTTCGGCCCCTTGGTCGGGGCGGCGGCGATCGTTTCGATGCAGAACTATCTTGCCGGCTTCGGCGCCTGGGTAACCGTGATCGAGGGCGCGATCTTCGTCATTGCCGTGCTGACGTTCCGCGAGGGAATCGTGGGCGTGATCGCGCGCTGGATCAGGAGACCGCTCTGAAATGACCCTGCCGACCGTCGTCATCGTCGCCGCCCGCCGCACCCCGATCGGCTCGCTCGCCGGGGTCCTGTCGCCGCTCAGGGCGCACGAACTGGGGGCGATCGCCATCCGGGCGGCGCTGGCCGACGCCGGGCTTGCCCCCGAACAGGTGGATGAAGTCGTGTTCGGCCAGGTCCTCACCGCCGGACAGGGAATGAACCCCGCGCGCCAGGCTGCCCGCCTGGCCGGCATAGCGGATGCCGCGCCGGCGGCGCTCGTCAATCAGGTGTGCGGCTCGGGGCTGCGCGCCGTGGCGCTGGGTCTGCAGCAGATCCAGACCGGGAGCGCCGGCATCGTGGTCGCCGGCGGTCAGGAAAGCATGACCAACGCGCCCCATGTCGCGGCCGTCCGGCAGGGCCGGAAGCTGGGCGATCTCGAACTGCGCGACACCGCCATGGTCGACGGGCTGTCGGATGCCTTCTACGGCTATCCGATGGGCATGACCGCCGAAAACGTGGCGCAGCGCTATCAGGTATCACGGCAGGCGCAGGACGAGTTCGCCCTCGCTTCGCAGCGGAAAGCTGCCGCCGCGGCGGCCAATGGCAGCTTCGAGCGCGAAATCGTCCCGGTCGAGATAGCCGACCGCAAGGGCACGCGGATCGTCTCCACCGACGAGCACATCCGGCCCGATGCTTCGGCCGAGGCCATGGCCAGGCTCCGGCCGGCCTTTGCCGC
>DASZUI010000053.1:0-2200 GCA_035547675.1 Devosia sp. | reverse complement strand
CCGCCGCCTGACCATTCGGAAGATTTGCAATGCTCGAACTTACCCGCCGCGGCTTCATCGCCTTCGGGCTGATCGCCGGCCTTTCGGCCTGCGGCGAATTCGTGCCGACCACGATAACGCCCGCCGTCGATGCCACGCCCGATTCCATGCTCGCCGCCATCAATGCCGCGCGCAAGCAGTTCGGCAGCAAGCCGCTCGCCTGGAGCGCTGGCCTTACCAAGATCGCCCGCACCCAGGTGGGCGATATGGTGATCCACGATGAAATGTCGCACGATTTCGGCCCCGGCCTCGACCTGCGATCCCGCGCCACCATGGCCGATGTCCATGGCGCGATCGGCGAGAACGTCGCCGCTGGCCAGACCAGCGTCGAGGAGACGATCAACGCCTGGCTCAACTCCCCCGGCCACCGCTATACGCTGCTCTCCGATATGTGGAGCAATGTCGGCATGGCCGTGCAATCCGGCCGCTCGGGCAGCAAATACGGCATCTTCTGGTGCGCCGATTTCGGCGTGATGTGAGGAGCGCTGCGAGGCCACAAACCCCTTCCCCCTTGAGGGGAGGGTGGCGGCAGCCGGGTGGGGGTGGGCAACGCGCGCCGGCGTCTGCTGAGAGGCACCCCCACCCTTGATCCCTCCCCTCAAGGGGGAGGGAGACGAGGTGACATGGCCGTGCGCAACTTCAAGCTTGCCTCACCGTCAAAGTCCGCCGCACCGCGTCGCGCCAGCCCTTGACCTTGCGCTTGCGCAACGCGTCGTCCATGTGCGGGCGGAACTGCCGGTCGAGCGCCCAGCGCTCCGAAAAGCCCTGCATGTCCGGCCAGACGCCGGCGGCCGAGCCGGCGAGCCAGGCGGCCCCCAGCGCGGTCGTTTCCTTGACCACGGGCCGGTCGACCGGGGCGTCGAGAATGTCGGCGAGGAACTGCATGGCCCAGTCCGAGGCGGTCATGCCGCCATCGACCCGGAGTACGGTTTCCTGCCCCATGCCCTTCCAGTCGCGGTGCATGGCCTGCAGCAGATCGAGCGTCTGATAGCTCACCGCCTCGAGCGCCGCCCGCACCAGCTCGGCCCGCGTCGTGTTGCGGGTGAGCCCGTAAATTGCCCCCCGCGCCTCCGCGTCCCACCAAGGCGCGCCGAGCCCCACAAAGGCCGGCACCAGATAGACCGTCTGCCCCTCGTCGGCGGTCGCTGCGAATTTGTCGCTCTCGGCCGATTGCTCCATGATCCTGAGCCCGTCGCGCAGCCATTGGATCGATGCGCCGGCCACGAAGATCGCGCCTTCGAGCGCATAGGTGGTCTTGCCGCCGAGCCTATAGGCGATTGTGGTGAGCAGCCGGTTCTTCGAGCGCACCATGTCCCCGCCGGTATTGAGCAGGGCAAAGCAGCCCGTGCCATAGGTCGATTTCAGCATGCCGGGCGAAAAACAGGCCTGCCCGATGGTTGCCGCCTGCTGGTCGCCGGCTACCCCTCGGATCGGGAGCGCCGCGCCGAACAGGCTCTCCTCGGCAAGGCCGTAATCGGCCGCGCAGTCCTTGACCTCTGGGAGCATGGCGCGCGGCACGCGGAGGAGCTCCAGCAGTTCGTCGTCCCAGTCATTGCGCTCGATGTTGAACATCAGCGTACGACAGGCATTGGTGGCATCCGTCGCGTGCACCCTGCCGCCGGTCAGCCGCCAGATGAGGTAGCTGTCCACCGTGCCGAAGCAGAGCTCGCCCCTTTCCGCCCGGCGCCGCGCGCCCTTCACATGGTCGAGGATCCAGCGCACCTTCGTGCCCGAGAAATAGGGGTCGAGCAGCAGGCCGGTCTTCTTGGTGAAGCGCTTTTCATGGCCCTGGCGCTTCAGCTTCTCGCAAATGTCGGCGGTCCGCCGGTCCTGCCAGACGATGGCGTTATGGATCGGCCTGCCGGTCGCCCGCTCCCAGGCAATGGTGGTCTCGCGCTGGTTCGTGATGCCGATCGCGGCAATGTCCCTGGCCTCGAGCCCCGCCTTGCGCAGCGCCGTCTTCACGGCCCAGAGCACAGTGGCCCAGATTTCGTCCGGCACATGCTCGACCCAGCCCGATGCCGGGAAATGCTGGGTGAACTCCATCTGCCCGATGCCGGCGATCTTCTGCTCGGCGTCGAAGACGATGGCGCGCGTCGAGGTCGTGCCCTGGTCGATGGCCAACACATAGCCGGTCATATGCTAGATACCCCCTCATCCG
>DASZUI010000052.1:0-13610 GCA_035547675.1 Devosia sp. | reverse complement strand
CAGGTGGTGTGGCAGTGGTTCAGCTACCGCCGCCGCGACCGCACGCGGCCGGTCATTGGCGATCGCCGGCCACCTTCGCCGCTCGACTCGATCCAGCCCGAACACTGGCTGGCCGAATACAACGCGGACCTAATGAACCTGCTGCACGTCCTCGGCCGTCTGGTGCTGCTCGAACCGAAACAGGCCGACCTATTGCAGCGCGTTCTGGATGGACCGCTTATCACCGTTGCGGCGTTGCACCCAGAGGCGGACAATGCCGATGATTCGGAAGGGTGATCGTGTTGGCGAAGACACAGTTGAATTTGTTCGAGGAGCAGGTTGAGCTCTTTCCGGCTGCGCCTGCCGTCGCCCATCCCGATCCCGATAGGATACGTCGCCGCCTCGCACGCATCATTACCGAGGCCCGCGCCGCCGAAACCATGCCGTGGGACCGCAACCAGCGCCGACTCTATGAGCAGGTCGTGCCGCAGATGAGCCTTGCCCTGCCCGAAGAGGAAGCGGCGCAGTTCCGGCTCGACTTCGCTCGCGAGATGGAACGGCTAGGCTAAGCCCAGCGTAAGCAGCACGACAGCGCTATCAGCAGTGACCATCGCCTGACATCGCTGGCGCTAGCGGGTGGCTGGACTTTCCTGGCACAAATCTGGCACAGTTAGAATTGACATATGGCGATAGTCAGCGATGGCAAGCGACGTTAAATCATTGATTTTCCTAGTCAGCACTCGGCCTGGAAGCAATTGAAATTGCCCTCCGAAGGCAGAGGTCGTGAGTTCGAATCTCGCCGGGTGCGCCATATGTCTAAGCCATTTACTCGAAGCCATTGAGATGAAGATGGGCGCCGATAGCGGCGCGGGGTAGCTGAACGCCCAGAGGCCGCTTGGGCGATGGACCCCGGGGTCGAGTGATGGGTTGGAGGTTTATTAACATTGGGCTGCCAAGCTATGAGCATGGCCAAGTCCGCCCAAGAGGCTGATCCACAGGTTCTCCGTTTCGATCAGAGCGACGCGCTGCTCCGCAAGGTGATGGAGAGTGCGGCCGTCGGCATGACGCTGGTGGGCGTGGATGGCCGCATGATCTATGTCAACGGCGCTTATGAGGCGATGCTCGGATTCCGGTCCGACGAGAGTCTCGGCATGCAAGTCGCGGAAACGGTCTTCGAGGACGACCGGGCGGCGGTCATGCTGCAGTTCGACCGGGTCATGCGGGGCGAGCTCCAGGACCTGCGCCTCGAATGTCGCATGCGGCACCGGGACGGCGGCCCGCTCTGGGCGCTGGCGTCCGTCTCCCTGCTTCGGAGCGATGTCAGCGGCCGGCCTCTATACGCAGTCGTGCAGTTGATCAACATCGATCGGCAAAAGCGCGCCGAGAGGGCGCTCGCCGAAAGTGAGAGCCGCTGGAACTACGCGCTCGAGTCGGCGGGACAGGGCGTCTGGGACCATGACGTGCGCCGCGACGACATGTTCTATTCGCGCATGTGGCGGCGCATGCGCGGCATTTCGGATGACGAGTATGTCGATCCGGCTCAGGACAAATGGCTGGAACGCGTTCATCCCGATGATGTGTCGCGCATTCTCGCAACGGTGAAAAAGCAGGACCACGGCATCGATGGCTACGACACGCTCGAATATCGCGAGCGGCACCGCGACGGCCATTGGATCTGGATACTGAGCCGCGGAAAGCCCGTGGAATGGGATGCCGACGGCAATCCTCTTCGGACGATCGGCACCGATACGGACATTACCCGCTTGAAACTCGCCGAGAGCCAGGTCGCGCAGGAGAAGGAACGGCTTCGCGTCACGCTCCACTCCATAGGCGAGGGGGTAATTTCGACGGACGCCGAGGCTCGGGTCACCTTCATGAACCCGGTTGCAGAGGCGATGACCGGCTGGGCCGAAGCCGAGGCGTTCGGTCGCCCGGTACGGGAGGTCTTTACCGTCAGGTCGGAGTTAAGTGATGGGCCGCCTCTCGATCATGCGGCGATTTGCTTGGCTGCCGAGCGAATCGTCGAGATTGGAGAGGACGCAGTCCTGGAGTCCCGCGACGGCACCAGCCGCGGCCTGAGCGGAACGGCCGCGCCGGTCCGCGCCCAGGAGGGGCAAATCGTCGGCGCCGTCCTGGTGTTCAAGGATGCCACCGACAGCCAGAACGAAAAGCGCCTGCTTACCTATTCGGCCAACCACGACGTCCTCACAGGACTGCCGAACCGCGCAGCGTTTTGCCGCGCCCTCGCGGAAGCCTGCCAGCTGGCTGCCGTCCAAAGCGCGCAGTATGCGCTGTGCTTCGTCGATCTCGACAGGTTCAAACACGTGAACGATCGCGCCGGGCACGCTGCCGGCGACGCGCTATTGCAGCAGGTTGCGCAAACCATCCTGAATTGCTGCCGGACGGGTGATTTCGCGGCACGTCTTGGCGGCGACGAGTTCGTCCTGCTTCTTGCGGGCTCCTCCCAAGGCGATGCGCAGCGCTTCGCACAGTCGGTTGTCGACGCGATTGCTGCGATCGAGTTCACGTGGAACGGCGAGACATATGCCATCGGCGCCTCAGCAGGCGTGGCGCCTTTCGACACACACCAGAACGGCGATCCGCTCGCAGCGGCTGACCAGGCTTGCTATGCGGCAAAAAGGGCCGGTCGAGGCCGCATCGCCGTTGCCACTGTCGGGTCGGATCGACCCGCGGCCTAGAGCATTTCACGTTCTGATTGCATCAGAACGTGAGCTCTACGTTCTTGACTTGTCGCGTTTTCGTGGTTCGACGAGCTCACCATGAGGCCGGAAAAGTGGAACCACTTTTCCTGAAAACGCTCTAGCTGCCCGGTCCGTCGTCGAGCAACATCCGCTCTGCGTCGGAAGCCCGGGCTGGCCAGCCGCGCGCATAACGGCCGCTTCGGTCGAGGCGTCTTCAGCCGAGGCCCAGCGCCTTTGGCGATTAATATGCTAAAGTCAGCCGATGAGGCCTCATCCGCAGTTTGAAGGCAGATCAATTCCGGCCGTCCATGTGCTGGGCGAGTTCACGCTCAGGGCTCTGTCGATCGATGACCTCGAACGAGACTTCAGCGCCGTCATGGAAAGCGCCGCCGCTATCAAGGCCGCAAACCCCGGATCGAACTGGCCGGAAGGCCTGACGAAGGAGAAAAACCTTATCGATCTGGCATGGCATCAGCGGGAATTCGAAGCGCGCCGAAGCTTTGCCTGGGTCATCGAAGACGGCGATGGCGAGTATCTGGGGTGCCTTTACGTCTATCCGTCGATCGCGGGAGAGACATCCGCCGACGTCGTTTGGTGGTGGCGCAGCGGCAGAGCGACCTCCGATCAGTCCTTTCGAGAGAACCTGCTGGCTTGGCTGTCTGCCGGTGACTGGCCCCGTTTAGACTACCGTCTCCGGGGGCGTTGAGCCCGGCAAGGCAGCCAGCTGAGCAAGCCTAGAATTCAAAGACAGGTGTGAACGCGCAGAACAATAACAAGGGGAGATCATGATGAGCCAGCAGATGGCAAGTTCCGGCCCCGCCGAGATCATTCGCCGGGCGTCGGTGAAGGCGCTGCAGCCGCATAGCGGCCGGGACGATGTTGCGGGATTCGCGGTTATCGGACAGCCCTTCGCGTCGGGCGACCTGCTGTGCCTGCGCAGCTTTCCGGCCTCCACGTTCGGGCCGGGCTATGTGTCCGTATGGCATCGATCGCCCGAGGGGCGCTGGACGGTCTATACATCCGTGGCGCCCCGGCAGTCCTGCCCGCGCTTCATCGGCGCAGCGGTCTCGAGCGTCGTCGAGACGCCGATCGAGGTCGACTGGACGGGCCCGTTCGACCTCAGCGTGCGGGTGCCGGCGGGCGAACTGGACTGGAACATGCGGATCGCAGATACGCCCGTGACCCGGATGATGAACGTCATGATGGCGATGATGCCGGAGGCGCTGTTCCGCAGCAATTTCGTGCTGTCGATCATGTCGTTGATGTCGACGGCGATGTTGAACGCGGGGCGCTTCCGCCTCTGCGGCCATGTGCCGAACCGGCAGTGGTTTCAGGCCGGGCCGAGGCGGGTGTGGGTCATCGCAGAGGCGAAGGCGACGATTGCGGGTCGCGACCTGGGCCCGCCGGCGCCGCTCGCGGCGCAGGCGATGCTGGGCGAGGTTCCGCTGCCGCAGCGCGGCGTGGTCATGATGGGCGCCTTCTCCTTCGAAGCCTACTCGCCGCAACGCCATCTCCCGTCCGAGCCCGCCGCGGCTTAGGACGGCCGACGCGTCAGGCGGCGGCCAGGGTGTGCTCGGCGGAGCGGAAGCGGCCGATGAGGCCGTCCATCTCGTTGGCGCGCGCCTCGGTCTGGCCGATCGCCGCATTGGTCTGTTCGACCAGGGCGGCATTGTGATGGGTCATCTCCTCAAGCGCGCTGAAGGCGCGGCGGATCGCCTCGATGGCGGTGGACTGGGCCTGGCTCTGGGTCGCTATGCCGCCCAGCAATTCGCCGTTCTTTTCGATCGCGACCAGCATCGCTTCCAGCAATTGGCCGGTGCTGGAGACCAGTTTGGCGCCTTCGGCGACATAGCCGCCGCTTTCCTCGATCACCCGCTTCACGTCGGCGGAGGCGGTGGCGGCGGACTGGGCCAGCCGCCGCACCTCGATCGCAACCACGGCGAAACCCTTGCCGGCGTCGCCCGCCCGCGCCGCTTCCACCGAGGCGTTGAGGGCCAAGAGATTGGTCTGGAAGGCGATGTCGTCGATCAGCCCGATGATGCTGGAGATGCGGGCCGAGGAGTCGGCGATGCGGTTCATGGCGTCGGAGGTCCTGGTGAGCGCCGAGGCGGTCTGCTCGGCGGTCTTGTTCACCGTTTCGCCGTTCCGGGCAGCGGCCCCGACCAGCTCGGCATTCTGGCGCGCCACGTCGGCCACCTGCTTCACGGAACCGCCGGTTTCCTCGATGGTCGCGGTCTGGCGCTCGGTGCGCTCGGCAAGGTCGTTGGAGCCGGCGAGGATTTCGCCGGTTGCGACGCGCAGCGCGCGGGCGTTGTCGCGCATCTGCATGACCAGCGTCTCGAGCCGGTCGACCGTGCCGTTGAAGGCGAGGCGCAAGGCATCGAGCTCGCCGCCGAAGCGCTCCTCGATGCGGCAGTCGAGATCGCCGGCAGCCAGCGCCGCGAGCGAATGGGAGAGGGCGGCGACCAGCCGGCGCTGCGCGTCGGCGGCATCGGCGATGCTGCGCAGGCTGTCCTCTCGGGCCGTGGCGGCGGCGCGCTCGTTACGGGCCGCCTCTTCGAGCCCGGCGGCGCGCAATTGGTCGGCCGCCTCGATGCGCTCGACCGTGCGGTCGCGCAAATAGGATACGGCGCCGGCAATGGCGGCGATTTCGTCGCGCCGCCCCGACTGGGTGATGGTGGCGCCCGGCTTCTGGTCGGCCACTTCGGTGATGTCGCGCCTCAGCCTTGCAATGGCCCCCAGGATCGAGCGGATGAAGACGAAGCAGGCGGCGAAGACCAGCAGCACCAGCGCGCCGGAGATGGCCAGCATGCTGGCGAGGCGCGTATTGAAGCCGTCGATGCGGACCTGGAGCAGGCGGGAAAGCTCGGTGTTGACGGCCGAATTGAGCGCATCGGCGGCGGCGACGAAGGCGTGCTGGGTGGCGGCGGCCTTGGCGAGGTCCGGGCTTTCCCCCTTGCCGATGGCGGTGCTGGCGGCGCTCACGGCGTCGGAAAAGGCCTTGGCGGCAGCGGCGAAGCTATCGACCGAAGCGCTGAGATTGGCCTTCACCTTGCCGTCGCCATTGCCGGCGATGGCGGAGGCCAGCGAATTCTGCGTGCCGGCAACCAGCGCGTCGAAGGCGCCGCGGGAGGCGACGAGGCCGATGCGGCCGTCGTCGGTCGGGGCAGCGGCCACGCCGGCGAGCGCGACATTCAGCGAGGCGCTGGAATCGAGGACCGCCGGGAGCTTGGTCACCAGCATGTCCATGACGTAGTAGCTGTCGAGGTCCGGATCGAGAATGAGATTGGAGGCATCGCCCACCTTGGCGAGCAGCGCCTGGAGCGCGGCGCTGGCGGGCGGGGCGTAGGCGGGCGCCGGGGCGGATTTGCGCAGCTCGGCATAGGGGCCGCTGACCCCGGCCGAACCCATTTCACCGTCGAGCGCGGCGCGGGCGGCGGTAAAGCGATCCGCGGCGGGCAGCGGGCCGCCACCCGAGAGCGCGGCGAGGTCGGGGGCGAGGGCTGCGAAATATTGCGCGCCGTCGAGCTCCTTGGCCGCGAAAGCGATGTCCTTCTGGCTCTGGGTGACGAAGAGATAGCCGAGCAGCAATATGGGCAGCAGCGACAATATGACGACGGCAATAAGCCGCCCGCGGATCGTGAGGCTCATGAAATCATCTTCAATATTGCGTGTCCTCGGAAGAGGATAGCCGCGGATGATTAACGGCGGCTGAAGTAACGGGCCGGCCCCGCGGGGGCGGTGATCGCTATTTGCCCGCCAGCAGGGCCGCCTTCACCTTTTCGGGGCGAAAGGGCAGGTCGTAGAGACGGACCCCGATGGCATCGCGGATGGCATTGCCGAGGGCTGCGGCGGTGGGACCCTGGGCGCCCTCGCCGGTGCCGAGGAAGGGCTGGCCGGGCCGGGGGATGATGTCGACGGTGATGCTGTCGGGCACGGCGCCGAAGCGCAGTATGGGGTAGGTCTGCCAATCCACGCTGGTAATGCGCGTGCGATCGAAGGTGACGGCCTCGTAGAGCGTCCAGCTCATGGATTGCAGCACGCCGCCCTCGGTCTGGTTGCGGATGCCGTCCGGGTTGACGATCTCGCCGCTGTCGATGCCGACATTGGCGCGCACCAGCCGCACCGCGCCGCTGTCGCGGTTGACCTCGACCTCGAGGGCGATGGCCACGTAACAGGCGTGGTTCTTGTAGCGGGCAAAGGCGAAGCCGCGCCCGTGGCCGGCGCTGGGCTGCCAATTGCTCCAGCCGAATTTTTCGGCTGCGAGCTTGATGACATCGGCGCCGCGCGGATCGGCGGCATGCTCGAGCCGGAACTGCACCTGGTCCTTGCCGGCGAGGCGCGCCAGCTCGTCCACGCTCGATTCCATGGAGAAGACATTGCAATAGGCCCCGAGCGCGCGCAGCGAAGACTGGCGGATCGGCTGGTCCTTGATGAAGTGCCAGATCACGTGCTTCTGCGGCAGGTTGTAACCGAGGGGATCGGCATTGCGGTCGCCCGAGCCGTTCGGATTAATCGAGAGCTTCTGCTCGTCGGGCTGGAAGGGCTTGGCCAGGTAGCGGGCCGAGATCAGCGCGCCGGCGCTGCCGGGGCGGGCGCCGTGGCTGTTGCTCCAGAGCTCGTAATCCCAGGCGACGATCCTGCCATTGGCATCCAGCCCGCCCTTGAAATGGGTGACCATGCCGGGGCCATAGGGCTCCCAGGCGTGCTCCTGCTCGCGCATGAACTGCACGCGGACGGGCTTGCCCGGCACGGCACGGGCCATCAGCGCGGCGTCGGCGGCGGCATCGTCGGCGCCGTTATGACCATAGCAGCCGGCACCCTCGGCATGGATGCAGCGGACCTTGGACTGATCCATGCCGAGCAGCTGGGCGATCGCCTGCCGGTCGGGATAGACGCCCTGGGTATGGGTATAGACGGTCATGACGCCGTCGGCGCCCAGTTGCGCCACCGCGCAGGAGGGGCCGATCGAGCCGTGCATCTGGTAGGGCCGGGTGTACCAGGCCTCGAAGGTCTTCACCACGCCGGTGGCGGCGGTCTTGCTGTCGGCGACGGTGCCGTCCTGCGCGGCCAGCGATTTGAGCGCGTCGGGCAGATGGGCGGGATCGGGCAGGCTGGGCTCTTCCTGCCATTTCGCCGAACGGGCGAGGGTCCGCATGGCCTTGACCGCCTGCCATTCGCCCTCGGCGATGACGGCGAGATAGGAGCCGTCGCGGACGACCTTGACGACGCCGGGAAGCTTGCCCACGCCATCGACATCGGCATCCACGAGCGTCGCCTTGTAGCTCGGCGGGCGCACGACGCGGCCATGCAGCATGCCGTCTAGCCGCAGATCCTGCACATAAGCGAGGCCGCCCGTGACCTTGGTCGGAATATCGACGCGGCCCAGCGGCTTGCCCATCACCTTGAAACTGGCCGAGGGGGTGAGCTTGCTCTGAGGCTGCGCCTCGACATGGAGGTTCTGCCCGGCGACCAGCGCGCCATAGGCGAGGGGCGACGGGCCGCCCAGCACCTGGCCGTTTTCGGCGTGCAGCGTCGAGGGATCGACATTGAGCTGCTTGGCCGCCTGGGCGATCAGCAATTCGCGCACCTGCGCGGCGGCATTGCGCACGGCGGTGCCCGAATCCTGCATGGACATGGAGCCGGCGGTATAGCCCTCATTGGGCGAGAGCTGGGTGTCGGCGGTGACCAGCTTGAGCTTGAGCGGATCGAGGGCCAGTTCCTCGGCGGCGCATTGCAGGATCGCGGTCTTGACCCCCTGCCCCAGCTCCGCCTTGCCGGTAAAGACGGTCACCTGACCATCGGCATCGATGCGAATCCAGCTGTCGAGATTGCGATTGGTGTTGAGCGAGCCGGGCAGGGTCGGCGGCTTGGGGGCCGCCGGCGCGGCGGGCGGCGGCGCGGCGGCATCGGGATTGCCCTGGCCGCGCGCCGGGCCGAGCAGCGAAAAGCTCATGACCAGCGCACCGCCGCCCTGCAGCAGGCGGCGGCGGGTGAGGCTGGAGGGGGCGCCGAACTCCTCCATCATGCACCTGCCATGGCATTGGCGGCGCGCTTGACGGCGCGGATGATGCGCATATGCGTGCCGCAGCGGCAGAGATTGGGCTCGAGCGCGGTGCGGATTTCCGCGTCGCTGGCGTGCGGATTGCGCTCGAGCAGGGCCTGGGCGCGCATCATCATGCCGGGAATGCAGTAGCCGCACTGGGCCGCCTGCTCGTCGATGAAGGCCCGCTGCAGGGGGCCGGGCTTGTCAGGGGTGCCGAGGCTTTCCACGGTGCGGATCTTGCGGCCCTGGAGCAGCGAAATCGGGGTGAGGCAGGAGAAGATCGGCCGGTCGTCCACGATGACCGTGCAGGCGCCGCACTGGCCGAGGCCGCAGCCGAACTTGGCGGCATTGAGCTTCAGATCGTTGCGCAGCACATAGAGGAGCGGCGTGTCGATGTCGGCATCGACGGAATGGTCCTCGCCATTGACGTTGAGAGTGATGCTCATGAGCCGGCTCCTCCGCGGTTGACCGGGATCGGGCCGCGCGGCAGGCCGTCCTGGCCGTAAAGGTTCACGGCCGTCTTGCCGCTCAGCGTATCGGCGACCAGCTGGGCCGCGTTCGACCATGCCGGCCGGCCATCGCCATAGGTGGCGCGCAGATAATTGAGCAGCGCCACCAAATCGTCCTGGCTGAGCGTGCCGGCGAAGCCGGGCATGGTGGCGCCGGTGCGTCCCTCCGCGGCGGGCAGGCCGAACAGCACCATGTCGATGATGTTCTGCGGGCTGTCGGCGTGGATGGCGGTCGACTTGTGGAAGTCGATACCGCCGAAGGGTGGCAGGCGCCCGGATTCGTGACAGCTGGAACAGGCAGTGGCGTAGATGACTGCGCCGCGGTCTGCGGAGGCCTTGATGACCTCGGGCGGCGCGAGGCTGTCGCCCGAGGTGAGCGGCGGCGGATTGGGTGGCTGCGGCGCCGGGGCCGAACTGCCGGCCATCAGCGAGGCGATATAGACGGCCATGGCGTGGAGGTCGGCGTCGCTGGCCTCCCCCAGCTTGGCGGTGACCTGGGCCATGGGCCCGCGGGAGGCGCCGTGGTCGGCCGAAAAGCCGGTCTTGAGATAGGTCGCGAGCTCGTCCGGCGTCCATTTCTGCGGGGCGGGCGAGCTGGCGTTGATCGGATAGGCGAACCAGCCGTCGATCACCATGCCGCCGCCATAGGCGTGGCCCGCATCCTCGCCGCCGAGCGCGTTGCGCGGCGTGTGGCAGGCGCCGCAATGGCCGAGCCCCTCGACGAGGTAATGACCGCGGTTCCATTCGGGGGTCTGGCTCGCATCCTCAGCCACCAGGCCCGGCTTGAGAAAGAGCAGGTCCCAGCCGGCCATGATGGCGCGGATGTTGAAGGGGAAGGCGAGTTGGTTGGCGGGCGGGCGGGCGTTCACCGGGTCGCGTGTCATTAGATAGGCGTAGAGCGCCTTGTCGTCGTCGTCGCTGACATGGGTGAAGTGGTCGAAGGGGAAGGCCGGGTAGAGGTGCCTGCCCTCGCGGTCGACGCCCTGCTGCATGGCCCGGACGAAGGCGGCCTCGGTCCAGCTGCCGATGCCGGTCTCGCGGTCGGGCGTGATGTTGGTCGAATAGATGGTGCCGAAGGGGGTCGGCACCGCCACCCCACCGGCGAGCGGCTGGCCCGCCGCGCTGGTGTGGCAGGAGGCGCAGTCGCCGATGGCGGCAAGCTCGGCGCCATGGGCGATCAGTGCCGCGTCGAAGCTTTGCGCCTGGCCCTGCGGCAGCGGATCGATCGCCGGCTTGTAGACGAGCCCGAAATAGGCGGCCGCGGCGACCACCACGATGACGGCGACAATGACGAGGACGATGCGGCGCATGAAAAATCCCCGCGTTGCAACGTTGGCTGCGCCGGATGGTTGCAGGCCTGCCGCGACGGCTCTCAGGCGATGAGGTCCTCCACCCGGAAGGGCAGGTCGCGGAGCCGCTTGCCGGTCGCATGATGGATGGCGCTGGCGATGGCGGCGGGAGTGCCGACATTGCCAAGCTCGCCCAGGCCCTTGACGCCGGCCGGATTGACCTCGGTATCGACCTCCGGCACGAGGATCACGTTCACCTCGCCAATATCTGCGTTCACCGGCACGAGATAATCCTGCAGATCGCGGTTGACGTAGCGGGCGGTACGCTGGTCGATCTCGGTTGCCTCGTGGAGGGCCGCGCCGACGCCCCAGATCATGCCGCCCATGAGCTGGCTGCGGGCCGTGCGGGTGTTCATGATGCGGCCGGCGGCGAAGGCGCCGACCAGGCGCGGTACGCGGATTTCGCGGGTATAGCGGTTGATGCGGACCTCGACGAATTCGGCGCCGAAGGCGAACTTGACCTTCTCGCCTTCCTCGCCGCTGAGCATGACCGTGCCGCCCTGGTAGAATTTCTGCAGCCCGTCCGCCGGCGCGCCCTTGGGCAGGAATTCGGCATATTCCTCCACGGCGCCCGAGCCCAGCGCCTTGAAGGCATCGGCAAGCGGCACCGACTGGTTGCGCGCCATCAGGTGGCCCTCGGCGAAGCCCACCTGCGCCGGCGCGACGCCGGCGAGCGGGCTGTCGCCCGACCCGGTCACCGCGGCTGCGAGCCTGGAGCGCACCTGGTCGCAGGCCGTGATGACGGCGGAGCAGACGCTGGCGGTGGAATTCGAGCCGCCCGCGACGGGCGCCGGGGGCAGGTCGGAATCGCCCATTTCCACCTCGATATCCTCGACCGGCAGGCCAAGCCGCTCGGCCGCCATCTGGGCGGCGACGGTGCGGACGCCGGTGCCGATTTCATGGCCGGCGGTTTCGACCCGCGCCTTGCCGTCGGCGGTGAGCCGCACGCGGGCGGCACAGGCCGCCACATTGGTCGGGTAAATGGCGGTGGCGCAGCCCAGGCCGACCAGCCAGTCGCCATCCGTCATGCTGCCGATTTCGGGGGTACGCTCGGACCAGCGGAAAGCGGCGGCCGCCTCGTCATAGCACTGCATCAGCGAGCGGCTTGAAAAGGACTTCCTGCCGATGGGCTCGATCTGGGTGTCGTTGATGCGGCGGAACTCGACCGGGTCCATGCCCAGCTTCACCGCCATCTCGTCCATGGCGTTCTCGAGGGCGTAGACATAGGGCGTTTCCGGCGGGGAGCGCATATAGCCGGGGGTGTTGCGGTCGGCGTGAACGATCGACACGCGGGTCAGCACGGCGCCGTAATTGTACATGCGGCCGGTGGTGCTGGTGCCGCCGACGACATAGGGGTCCGGGCGGGAGGTGACCTCGCGGCCCTCGTGGCGGAAGGCCGTGATGCGGCCGTCCGGCGTGGCGCCGATCTGGATGTAGTGGCGCGTTTCGGCGCGATAGGTCTGGGTGGTGAAGCCCTGCATGCGCTTGACGACGCAGCGGACCGGACGGCCGAGCCGGCGCGCCGCGAAAGCCACGATGGCGGTACGGGGCGTCATCGGCCCCTTGGAGCCGAAGGCGCCGCCGATATAGGGGCTGACGATGCGCACCTTGGAGGGGTCGAGCCGGAGCTGCTTGGCAATGCCCGCCCGCCAGCCATTGACGTTCTGACTGGGCTCGAGGACGGTGAGGGAATCGTCCTCCCAATGGGCGGTGGTCGAGAAGAGCTCGATCGGATTGTGGTGCTGCGTGGCGGTCGAATAGGTGGCATCGATCCTCACCGGCGCCGTGGCCCAGGCGGCATCGAAATCGCCCGCCTTCACGTCCTCCTTGAACTGCTGGCTCTTGCCGGCGGCGGGCTCCTCGGTGACGCCCGCCGAGCCGAAGGACGCGGCCGGGGTCTCCGCCTCATAATCGGCGCGGATGAGGCTCGCGGCCTCGTCGGCCACTTCGAAGCTTTCGGCGACGACCAGCGCGACGATTTCGCCATCATGGGCGATGGCGTCGGATGCGAGCGGCGTGATCGAGGTCGAGCCGGCCTGGCCGAATTGCAGCGGGGCGATGGCGTTACCGACATTCTCGTAGGTGAAGATGTCGAGGACGCCCCGCACCGCCCTGGCGACCGAGGTGTCGAGACGGGCAATCCTGCCCTTGGCGATGCTGCTGGTGGCGAGCACGCCATAGGCGAGATTGGCCGCCGGGATGTCGGCGGGGTAGCGCGCCTCGCCGGTCACCTTGAGGCGGCCATCGATGCGGGGAACCGGCTGCCCCTGGTTCTGCCGGGGGGCGGGCGCGGCGCGTTCGGCTGTGGTCTCGGGCATCAGGCCGTCTCCATGGCAGCGGTTTCCCTGAGGGCGCGGACCAGGGTCTGCTTGCCCAGGGGAATCTTGAAGGCATTATGGGCGTGGGCGACGGCCCCGGCGAAGGCGGCGTCGGCGGCGCGGGCAAGCGTGGCATCGTCGAGGGGCTGCCCCGTCAGCACGGCTTCGGCGTCGCGGGCGCGCCATGGCACGGTGGCTACCCCGCCCAGCGCAATACGCGCCTCGCGGACGGTGTCGCCGTCGAGGTGGAGCGCGATCGCCGCCGAGGCGAGGGCAAAGGCGTAGGACTGGCGGTCGCGGACCTTCAAATAATGCGAGCGTCGCGTCCAGGGCCCGGCGGGCACGTGGATGGCGGTGACGATGTCGCCGGGCTTGAGCACGGTTTCGATCTGGGGCGTGTCGCCGGGCGGGCGATGGAGCCGGGCGAAGGGCAGCGAGCGCTCGCCATCGGGGCCGAGCACATCGATTGTCGCGTCGAGCGCGATCAGCGCCTGGGCGAAATCGCCATGATAGGTGGCGATGCATTTGTCGGAAGTGCCGAGCACGGCGTGCTGGCGGTTGAAGCCTTCCATGGCATCGCAGCCGGAGCCGGGATCGCGCTTGTTGCAGCGCCAGGAGGTCTCGCGGAAATATTCGCAGCGCGTGCGCTGCAGGATATTGCCGCCAAGCGTCGCCATATTGCGGATCTGCTGGCTGGCGGCGAGTTG
>DASZUI010000051.1:0-22599 GCA_035547675.1 Devosia sp. | reverse complement strand
CGTCGGCTTCTTCGTCGGCGACGCTTCCGCCTTTCTTGGCCAGTCTGAGCTCCCGCGCATGCTCGCGCATGGCGGCGCGCTCTTCCTCCGTGAAGCCCGCGGAGCCGGCCGCCGTCCGTTTCGGCGTCTTCGGTGTCGTCTCGGCGTTCATTCGGCGCCCTCCCATTGCTCGGTGGTACAGTTTTCGTCCGCTACGGACGGCGGATCAAGCCGAACTGTGGCAGGGCTTTTCGGCAAGTGTGGCGAGCCGATGCTGCCGGCGCCCCGCCAGGGAGGCGGATCAACAGTCCAGCTCCGGCTTCGGTTCCCTGAAAGCGCTGCATTTCCGCCATAAATCGGACATCGTGACAAAACTGCAACAGCGGTTTTGATTCAAACTTGCGCATAGCTTCGTCAAGGTTTCGGCGAGAGTCACCGCCACAATGTCACCCTAAAACGGGGACTACACCGCAAGGCGTTGCAGAGAGGGGCAGGGGCGGCCGAACGGTTTCGGTTGCCGGCCGCCTTGACGCTCACTTCATGACCCTGGATTGCTGCCGGCACGGCAAATGGCCGTGAAAGTAAGACTGGCGCAAAGCCAGGGGGATTTGGACGATGGACAGTAATTACGTTGATAAATCGCGGTTGCCGAGCCGGTATGTGACCGAGGGGCCGGAGCGCGCGCCGCACCGTTCGTATCTTTATGCGATGGGTCTGACCTCCGAGCAGATTCACCAGCCGCTGGTCGGTGTCGCGACGGCCTGGAACGAGGCCGCCCCCTGCAATATTTCGCTGCAGCGCCAGGCCCAGGCGGTCAAGAAGGGCGTCGCCGCCAATCGCGGCACGCCGCGCGAATTCACCACCATCACCGTGACCGACGGCATGGCGATGGGCCATGCCGGCATGAAGTCCTCGCTCGCCTCCCGCGACGTCATCGCGGATTCGGTCGAATTGACCATGCGCGGCCATTGCTACGACGCGCTGGTCGCCATGGCCGGCTGCGACAAATCCCTGCCGGGCATGATGATGGCCATGATCCGGCTCAACGTGCCGTCGATCTTCATCTATGGCGGCACCATCCTGCCGGGCCGCTTCCGCGGCCGCGACGTGGTCGTGCAGGACCTGTTCGAGGCCGTGGGCCTCCATTCGGTCGGCAAGATGGATGACGAGACGCTCGACGAACTCGAGCGCGTCGCCTGCCCGACGGCCGGCTCCTGCGGCGGGCAATATACCGCCAACACCATGGCCATGGTCGCCGAGGCGATCGGCCTGGCGCTGCCCTATAGCTGCGGCGCCCCGGCCCCTTACGAAATCCGCGACGCCTTCTGCGCCGCCGCCGGCGAGCAGGTCATGGAACTGCTCAAGACCAATCTCCGCCCGCGCGACATCGTCACCCGCCAGGCGTTCGAGAACGCGGCGATGACCGTCGCGGCGACCGGCGGCTCCACCAATGCGGCGCTTCACCTGCCGGCCATGGCGCATGAGGCGGGCATCGATTTCGACATCTTCGATGTCGGCGAAATCTTCCGCAAGACGCCCTATATCGGCGACCTCAAGCCGGGCGGGAAATACGTCGCCAAGGATTTGTTCGAGGCCGGCGGCATCCCGCTGGTGATGAAGGCGCTGCTCGATGGCGGGTTCCTACATGGCGACGTGATGACCGTCACCGGCAAGACCGTCGCCGAGAACCTCGAAAAGGTGAAGTGGAACGAGCATCAGGACGTGGTCCGCACGACCTCGGCCCCCATCTCGCCCACCGGCGGCGTGGTGACGCTCTCCGGCAATCTGGCCCCCGACGGCGCCATCGTGAAGGTCGCCGGCCTCAAGAACCAGCGCTTCGTCGGGCCGGCCCGCGTCTTCGACAATGAGGAGGCCTGCTTTGAGGCGGTCAACAGCCGCACCTACAAGGAAGGCGACGTTCTCGTCATCCGCTATGAGGGCCCCAAGGGTGGCCCCGGCATGCGCGAAATGCTCTCGACCACCGCCGCTCTTTACGGGCAGGGCATGGGCGACAAGGTCGCGCTCATCACCGATGGCCGCTTCTCGGGCGCCACGCGCGGCTTCTGCATCGGCCATGTCGGGCCGGAGGCGGCAGTCGGCGGCCCGATCGCGCTGATCGAGGATGGCGACATCATCACGCTCGACGCCACGACCGGCGAAATCTCGGTCAACGTCTCCGAGGAGGAGTTTGCCCGCCGCAAGGCGAAGTGGGCCCCGCGCGAGACCGAATACGGCTCGGGCGCCATCTGGAAATATGCCCAGCTCGTGGGGCCGGCCCGCTATGGCGCGCTGACCAATCCGGGCGCCAAGGGCGAAAAGGGGCAATATGCGGACATCTAGGGTCCAAAATGCCCTGATCTCCGCCGTGGCGGGGGCGATGCTGGCACTTGCCGGCACGGCCCTGCCGGCCCAGGCGCAGTTCTTCGGGCTGAACCTTTTCGGTTCCGCGCCTGCGCCCAAGCCTGCCGCCCCGCCGGCGCCGGTCGGCGGGGGCAGCGTGCCGCCCAGCCTGACCTCGCCCGGCGCGCCGCCGCTGCCGCATGCCTCCGTACCCGACACGGGCCGGGCCGCGAAATCGGCCCAGCAATCGGCTGCCTTTACCCCGCCCGGGGCCGATGGCGATGACGACGGGGCCGCGACCCCTGTGCCGCCCGATGCGCCGGTCAAGGCCGCAAGCCTGCTCGCGCCGCCCGATGTCGCGGCTTCGCCGACGGCCGCCGATGCGACCCTGGTCATGGCCAATATGATGGACGGCGCCGGCGGCGGCGTATCGAACGCCGAATCCATGGCCGCGCTCGAGGACGCCGCCGCCGCCGGCCAGCCCATGGCGCTCTGGCGCCTCGGCACCATGTACGAGAACGGCGAGGGCGTCGCCAAGGACGACGTCAAGGCGTTCGGCTATTTCTCCCAGATCGCCAACGACCATGCCGACGCCGCGCCGCGCGGCGTGGATGCCGACATCGTGGCGCAGTCCTTCGTCAAGATGGGCGATTACTATAGCCAGGGCCTGCCGGATGCCGGGATCGCCGCCGACAAGGACAAGGCCGAGCAACTGATCCTGCACGCGGCGACCTATTTCGGCAATGCCGATGCCCAGTACCGCATCGGCGAACTCTATCTCGAATCCACCGACGATCCCAATCCGCTGCAGGGCGCGCGCTGGCTGTCGCTTGCCGCCCACAAGGGCCACGTCGCCGCGCAGGCCAAGCTCGGCGACCTGTTGTTCAACGGCGCCGGCATCAAGGCGCAGCCGACCGAGGGCCTGATGTGGCTGTCGATCGCCCATGACCGCGCCGCCGGCACCCCCGACGAGAAATGGATCGGCGAGCTCCTAACCCGCGACATGTCCGTCGCCACGCCCGACGAGCGCCAGCAGGCCATCGAGATGGCCGACGCCGTCGAACCGAAATTCGGCCGCGTCGTCAGCGAGCCGGGCGAATGATCAGCCGCTAAGGCAGGCGCTCGTTGCTGGATTCCGGCCCTCGCCGGAATGACATCGACGGCCTTGCACGGCCGACGCCATACGCATGGGTCAGGGCAGGCGCGTACCTCGCCCACCAAGTCATTCCGGCGAAGGCCGGAATCCAGCAGCGCGCGCGGCCCATCCTTCGAGGCTCCCTCCGGTCGCACCTCAGGACGAGGTCGTGGAAGAACCCCCGACCTCATGGTGAGGTGGGAGCGAAGCGACCCTCGACCATGGCCACGCGCTCTCCACACCGTCATTGCGCCTTCCCGGGAATGACCCGAGGAGCTTGCACGGCCGACGCCATACGCATGGGTCAGGGCAGGCGCGTACCTCGCCCACCGGGTCATTCCGGCGAAGGCCGGAATCCAGCAGCGCGCGCTGCCTATGGTTCGAGGCTCGGCTCCCGCCTCGCACCTTACCGTGGGGTCGTGGAAGCACTACCCACCTCATCCTGAGGCGGGAGCGAAGCGACCCTCGAAGGATGGGCCACGCGCTCTACCTGGCCACACCGAAAATCGAGCGCAGGCGAATGCCTGCCTAGAGCGTGAACACCCCTTCGACCGGCACATGGTCCGAGGGCTTGTCCCAGCCGCGGACATCCTTGTGGATCACCACGTCTTCCAGCCGGTCGGCGGCCTGGGGCGAGAGCAGCAGGTGGTCGATGCGGATGCCGGCATTGCGCCGCCAGGCGCCGGACTGGAAATCCCAGAACGTATAGCCCGGCTCGTCCGTGACCGCCCGCACCGCGTCGGTGAGGCCGAGATTGACGAGGCGCCGGAACTTCTCGAGGCTTTCCGGCCGGAACAGCGCATCGCCCCACCATGCCGCCGGGTCGTGGCAGTCCTGCCCGGTGGGGATCAGGTTGAAATCGCCGAGCAGCACGAAGGGCTCCTCGAGGCGCAGCCGCTCCTCGACGAAACCGACCAGCCGCTCCATCCAGGCGAGCTTGTAGGGAAATTTCTCGCTGTCGACCGGATTGCCGTTCGGCAAATAGATGTTGCAGACCCGCACCACACCCTGCTCGTCGGTCGAAAACAGCCCCTCGATCAGCCGCGCCTGTTCGTCGGAGTCGTCGCCGGGCAGGCCGCGATGCACCTCGTCGAAGCGGTGCTTGGAGAGGATGGCGACGCCGTTCCAGCCCTTCTGGCCATGCGTTTCGATGTTGTAGCCCAGGGCCTCGATTTCGGCGCGCGGGAAGGCCTCGTCCACCGATTTGATTTCCTGCAGGCAGACCACGTCCGGCTGGTGCTGCTTCAGCCAGAGTTCGACGAGGCCGAGCCGGGCCTTGATGCCGTTGATGTTCCAGGTCGCGATCCGCATGGCCTCTTCTCACACGCCGGCCGGCGCCTCGCAAGGCTCAGGCGCCCAAAGCTCAGGCGCCCAAAGCTCAGTCGCCATAGACCGCGTCGCGGATATCGAAGGCATATTGCCCGGTGCTGCCCTCGAAGGCTGTATTGGAGAAGCCCACGACCGAAAGGCCATTGTGCCGGTCCACGAACCATTCATGGCCATAGCTGCCGCCCCAGCGCACCGTACCGGCGGCCACCGGGCTCCTGGCCGCCGCCGGATCGGTGACGATCGCGCCGAAGAAGCCGAAGCGCTGCCCCTCGTCCTGGGGCCGGCGGGGCAGGGTGCCGATCTGGTTGGTAAAGCCGGTCGCGACCGTCTCCGGCTTCAGGATGTGCCCGCCGCCCTGCCGCAGCGCTTCGAGGAAGCGCAGGAAATCGGGCGCCGTGCCCACCGCGCCCGCGCCGCCCGACTGGAACGCGCGCTCGTTGAAGATGCGGCCCGGCGAGAACACCGTCGCGCCGCCATCCGGTGATTGCACGCGCTGCGGATCGGCCATTGGCAGCGGCTCGGGCCTCGCGTCGTAATAGGGGGTCGCGAGCCGCGCGCCATCGGTGACGTGGAAGGCCGTGTCCTTCATCCCGAGCGGTCCCGTGACATAGCGGCCCACAGCCGCCTCCAGCGTGCCCCCGGTGATCGCCGAAACGATGGCCCCGAGCACGTCGATGGCGACGGAGTATTGCCAGCCCGTACCCGGCGCGAAGAGCAGCGGGAATTTGGCGATGCGGGAGAAGTTTTCCTCGTAATTGAGGTCGGTGTTCTGCCCGCCGGAGGTGATTTCCGGATCGTCCGGGTAGTCGTAGCCCAGTCCCGAGGTGTGGCTGAGGAGGTGCCGGATCAGGATCGGCCGATAGACCCCATCCGGCGATTTCGGCTTGAAATAGGGCAGATATTTCGCAGCCAGGTCGTCGAGCGACAATTGCCCGCGCTCGACCATGGCGAGCGCCGTGGCCGCGACCAGCGGCTTGGTGACGGAGGCGAGCCGGAAGATCGTGTCCGCCACGACCGGCACGCCCGCTTCCCGGTCGGCGAACCCCGCCGCCCGCGAATAGACCAGCTGCCCGTCGCGGGCGACCATCACCACCGTGCCGACGATCGTCTTCCGCCCGGAGACGGCATCCTCGATCACCGCGTCAAGGCGCGCTTCCATGCTCATGGCGTCCTCCCTCGTAGGGAGAGCATAGCGATGATTCATGAATGGCGGAATGTGGCGGCTGAAGGCCCCCTCACCCGGATTGCTGGCGCAATCCGACCTCTCCCCCGAGGGAGAGGTGAGGTAAGGGCATGTCGCTGCCTTTATCACCTCTCCCTCGGGGGAGAGGTCGGCGCGAAGCGCCGGATGAGGAGGCCTTTACGCCGACGCCTCAGCCAGCTTCGCCTCAGCTCCCACCGGCACGGCGAACAGATCGTACTCGTCCGAACCCGTGACCGTGACCGTCACCTTGTCGCCCGGCTTGATGCCCTGGGCCTTGTCGACGATCACCTGCCCGTCGATATCGGGCGCGTCCCATTTGCTGCGGGCGATGGCGCGGCCCTCGGCGGGGCGGACATCGTCGACCAGCACCTCGATCGTGCGGCCGATTTTCTTGGCGAGCTGGCCGGCCGAAACCGCCTGCGCCACTTCCATCAGCTCGGCGAAGCGTTCTTCCTTGGCGGCGTCGGACACCGCGCCCTCGAAATCGCTCGCCGGCGCGCCGGTCACCGGCTCGAACTTGAACACGCCCGCCCGGTCGATCTCGGCTTCCTCGACGAAATCGAGCAGCGCCTCGAAATCCGAATCCGTCTCGCCGGGAAAGCCGACGATGAAGTTCGAGCGGATGGTCAAATCGGGGCAGACGTCCCGCCACTTCCGGATGCGCTCGAGCGTCTTTTCCTGGTTCGCCGGCCGGCGCATCGCCTTGAGCACGGTCGGGGAGGCGTGCTGGAAGGGAATGTCGAGATAGGGCAGGATTCTACCCTCGGCCATCAGCGGGATGACGCTGTCGACATGCGGGTAGGGATAGACGTAGTGGAGCCGCGTCCAGACATCCATCTTGCCCAGCTCTTCCGCCAGATCGTGGAACTTCGCCCTGACCTCGCGGCCGCGGAACTTGCTGGTCTGGTATTTGACGTCGACGCCATAAGCGCGGGTGTCCTGCGAGATCACCATGATTTCCTTGACGCCTGAAGCGACCAGCCGCTCCGCCTCGTAGAGCACGCTCGCCGCCGGCCGCGAGGCGAGGTCGCCCCGGATCTGCGGGATGATGCAGAACGAGCAGCGGTTGTTGCAGCCCTCGGAAATCTTCAGATAGGCGTAGTGGCGAGGCGTCAGGTGCAGCCCCTGCGGCGGCACCAGGTCGACGAAGGCGTTCGGCACGGGCGGCAGATGCGCGTTCACCGCGCCGACCACGGCTTCGTATTGATGTGGTCCGGTGACCGCCAGCACGCTCGGATGCGTCTTCTTGATCAGCTCTTCCTCGACCCCGAGGCAGCCGGTCACGATCACCTTGCCGTTTTCGGCCACCGCCTCGCCGATCGCTTCCAGGCTTTCCTGCTTGGCGCTGTCGAGGAAGCCACAGGTATTGACCAGCACGATATCCGCGCCTTCATAATCGCGCGAAAATTCATAGCCCTGCGCCCTGAGCGTGGACATGATGCGTTCGGAATCGACAAGGGCCTTGGGGCAGCCGAGGCTGACCAGGCCGATCCTCGGCGCAGCGCCCAAGGGCTCGATAGTCTTTTGCTGGGTCATGGGGCGCGCTTAATACGCCAAAGCGGCCAAAATGCAACGGCGCCGGGGGCATGGCTGGGATGCGAAGCCATCCTCGGCTTGCGGAAGAAGGTAGCGCGAAGGCAATGCCTCGTCTCCCTTCCCGCAAGGGGAGGGAAGCGCATGGCATCGCACCGCCGGAACGCCCTCACGACCCCGTTTTGGCCCGCGGCGTCCGCTTGGCCGTGCGCCGCGGCGCCGTGCCCTTGATCATGGGATCGATATCGGGGCCGCCGGCCGTGGGCGCCGCAAAAGGCGTCGGCTCGGTCGCCGGTACGATGACGTCCTCGTCCGTCTCGTCCTCGCCGGCGAGATCGCGTATCGCCTCGCTGACATCGTCGAGCAGCGTCGCGTCCGAACCGGCCGCCCGGGCCGCGCCGAGCTCGCCCTGCTGGCCGCGCAGCCCGATCAGCACCAGTTCCGCCGCGATGCGCAGCACCACGACCGCCAGCGATCCATAGACGACGATTTCGAGGATGCCCCACAGCCCCTGGCCGAAGCCGACGGCGAAGGAGGAGAAGAAATGGTCGATGGCCCAAAGCCCGACCGCCGCCAGCCCCAGCGCATAAAGAGCCGGCACCAGCTTGTCGCCGATCGTCACGTCGAGCCGATAGAGCGTCGGCCCGGTCAACAATTTCCTGAGGTCATTCCACATCGCGGTCCCCCGCTAAAACGTACCAGGAAAATGCGATGCACCCGATCCGATGGCAAGGCGCCACCCGCCGCTACACCCGCTGCAACAGGTGAATCGCATCCAGCGCCGAGAGCCCTTCGGGCGCATAGGTCGTGCGCACCGAAGACACCAGCGTCCCCGAGACGAACACGGCGATGGCCAGGAACACCAGCGACAAGCCCAACTTACTCTTCGACATTTTCCCTCGCCGCCCGGACGGCAGAATCGGTTGCATCCGGGATGAGTCTGCGGAGCTTATGGTGAACGATGTCTGAATCCCCGGGCCTCACGCCCGTATGGTCGGCCCGAAGCGTGCCTCGAAGCTGGCCCGCAGCGCCGAATCGACTTCCTCCATCGCCACGATCTGCCCGAGGTCTTCGAGGCTGGTGACGCCCTGGTCGGCGATGCCGCAGGGCACGATCCCCGAATAATGCCCCAGCTCGGGCGCCACGTTCAGCGAAATGCCGTGGAAGCTGACCCAGCGGCTTACGCGCACGCCGAGCGCGGCGATCTTGTCCTCGCGCAGCGCCCCCTTGTCCGGCCGCTTCACCCAGACCCCGATGCGCGGCGCCGGCCGGCTTTCGGCCACCACGTTGAACCGGGCGAGCGTATCCACGATCCAGCCCTCGAGGTTTTCGACGAGTGCCCGGATGTCGCGTCCGCGCTGCCGGAGGTCGAGCATCACATAGGCCACGCGCTGGCCCGGCCCGTGATAGGTATATTGCCCGCCGCGCCCCGCCTCATAGACCGGAAAGCGCCCGGGTTCGAGCAGGTCCGCCGCCATCGCCGACGTGCCGGCGGTATAGAGCGGCGGATGCTCCAGCAGCCACACGGCCTCCTCGGCCCTCCCCTCGGCGATTGCCGCGGCCCGTGCCTTCATCGCCGCCAGCGCCTCGGGATAGTCCACCAGGCCTTCCGAGATGATCCACTCGATCGGCCGGCCATCGGCCCGCAGCAGCGCGGGAGCGCTTGTTTTTGTTGGCGTTAACGCTTCGATAACCATGCCTGTCCATCTTTCCTCACGGCGCATTCCGGCCGTGGCGGGCGAGTCCTGAGCGATATCTATGAACCCCTTTGACAAGATTGAAGTCGATATCTCGGTAGAGCTTGGTTCGGCGACCCTGCCGATCCACCATTTGCTGCGGCTGGGCCGCGGCGCCATCATAGAGCTCGACGCCTTCGAGAAGGACCCGCTGCGCATTTACGCCAACAATACCCTGGTCGCCCATGGCGAGGTGCGGGTCGAGGACGGCCATCTGCGGATCGGCATCATCGAAAAGGTCGCCCGCAAGAGCTGACGGGCGCCATCCACAGCGCCGATTATATCGGATTATATCGCTTGAGTGGCGGGGGGACATTTGCTAGACGCTCTCTCGCTTCGGCCCTGGCCGACAAGCTCCTTCCCATGGCGTGCGGTCGTGGCGGAATTGGTAGACGCGCAGCGTTGAGGTCGCTGTGCCGCAAGGCGTGGAAGTTCGAGTCTTCTCGACCGCACCAGGGATTTTCAGGAATTGAAAGCCGGCAATTGGCCTGATCGCCACAGGGCGCGATCGGGATGGCCGCTGACCGATAGACAACCATGGGACATGGCCGACGTTTGGACTCTGTCTTCCCGAGGAGGATCGACAATGTCCGACATGATGCGCCCCACCGACCTCTCGGAACGGCCGTTGTGGCCCGCCATATTGAACGGGCTGATGTGCAAATGCCCCAAATGCGGCAAGGCCTGGCTGTTCCACAATTACCTGGAGCAGGTCGACCATTGCCCGGTTTGCGGCGAGCCCCTGGCCCGCTACCAGGTCGGCTTGTTCCTGCCCCTGGTCGTGATGACCATCGTGATCCATGTCATCGCCTTTGCCATGCTGGACATGGAGCTGTCCGGCACGGGAAGCCCGCTGACCTATCTCTATGTCATCGTTCCGCTTTGCATCATCATCCCGCTTGCGATCATGCCGCCCTGCAAGGGAGCGATCATCGGGCTGTTCTGGGCGAAGAACTGGAGCGACGTGCTGGAGCGCTAGCGGCATCGTCGCGTTGCGGGCCCCGTTGCCCCCCGGCGGCGCTTTGCCGCGTTCGGCGGTCCTGCCTCTTTCCCGGCGCATTTGCCGACGATCCAGCGCATTCGGGTTGGCAGGAGTAGAGTTCGGTGAGCGCGAGGCTTTTTCGCACCCTGGCGGCGGTGGGCCTCGTCGCCTGCGCGGCCATGGCGACGGCAACCGTCGCCGATCCCTTCGGCCGGGATGCGCTGCGCAGCGTCGTGGGCGCCTGCGCCGTCTCCAAGACGGCGCTGGGCCTGAGCTTTCCCTGCAGCGACGTGGTGCTCGACAGGCCGGGTGCGGATGGCTACGCGGTGATCCGCTCGCCCGGCTTCAGGAGCGAGTACCTGCTGAGCCCGCTCATTGCGGTCGACGGCATCGAGAGCCCGGCGCTGCAGGCCGACGCCGCGACCCGCCTCTGGCAGGCCGCCTGGAACATGCGCGGCGACGTCGTTGCCGCGCTCGGCCATGACCAGCCGCGGACCGGCCTGGCGCTCGCCGTCAATGCCAGCGGCACGCGCACGCAGGACCATTTCCATATCCACCTCGATTGCCTCAGGACCAGCGTCGGCAGGATATTGGCCGAAAAAGGCGCCTCGATCACCGAGCGCTGGAGCAGCTTTCCCACCCCGCTGCGCGGCGAGCGCTACTGGGCGCGGGCCATTGCAAGCCCCGACCTCGCTGGCATCAACGTCGTCAAGCTCCTCGCGGACGCGCCGCCCGCCGCCGAATATCCCATGGCCGATGCGACGCTCGCCGTGGTCGGCGCGAAGCTCGCCGACGGCCGCGACGGCTTCTACCTCCTCGCCAACTGGCGCAATTCCTCCGCCGAGCGCCTGCTCGACCATCGCTGCCGTGCGCGCTAACGTCCCCCGCATAAGCGGAGGGCGAAATGCGCATTTCCAACGATCGGCTTGCCGTCGAGATCGCCGCCCTGGGCGCCGAGCTGCAATCCATCACCTCGTCCGATGGCGCCGACTGGCTCTGGAACGGCGATCCCCGATGGTGGACCGGCCGCGCGCCGCTGCTGTTCCCCGTCGTCGGCAAGAGTCCCGGGGGCGTGGTCACCATCGAGGGCCGGCAATATCCGATGCAGCCCCACGGCTTCGCCCGCCGCTCGAATTTCGAGGCGGTCAACGAAAAGCCGGACCGCGCGACCCTCATGCTGAAGGCGTCGCCGGCCACGCGCGAAAGCTTCCCTTTCGAGTTCTTCCTGTCGGTGACCTACAGCCTCGACGGCGACGCGCTGGTTTCGACGGTCGAGATCGGCAATCTCGACAGCCGCGACATGCCCTTCGGCTTCGGCTTCCACCCCGCCTTTCGCTGGCCGCTGCCGGGCGGGGAGGGCAGGCGGCATTTCCTCCGGCTCAACAGCGAAGACGAGCCGCGCTTCCTGCAGCTCGACGGCGACGGCCTTATCCTGCCCGAGGCGCACGACTCGCCCTTCGTCAAAGGCGAGATGACGCTCGAGCACGGCCTCTTCGCCCATGATGCGCTGCTCTTTCCCTTCGGCATCGGCGGCGGCATCACCTACGCCGCCGAAGGCGGCAGCTCGATCGTCCTGAGCTGGACGAGCCTGCCCAATTTCGCCGTCTGGCAGAAGCAGGGCGCGCCCTATCTCTGCCTCGAGCCCTGGCACGGCATGGCGGCGCGCGTTGGGGCAGGGGACGGCATGACCGAGCGCCCCTCGACCACCATCCTGCCCCCCAACGGCACGGCGAAGTTCGAGCTGAGGGCGAGGTTCGTGCCGTAAGCGAAACTGGATTCCCGCCTTCGCGGGAATGACGGCAGGGATTGTAGTGCGGTCCCGCCCCAAACCCGGCGTCATTCCCACGAAAATCACCGCCGTCATTCCCGCGAAGGCGGGAATCCAGTTTACCCCTCCGCCAAACAAAACCGGGCAGGTAGGAACGCCCTACCTGCCCGCACCGAAAATCCGGTCAAGCCGAATGGCTTGCTTGCTACTTCGCCGAGGAGACCATCTTCTCCGGGGTCTTGGTGGGCTTGAAGCCTTCGGTCTTGGCGTCGGTCTGGCACATATAGACGCCGTTCTTGCCCTTGCCGTAGGTCGCGGTGCCCTTGAGGTGGAAGATCTTGGAGCGCGTATTGGCCCACACCACCGTGTCGGTCGAGCACGAGGTCTGCGCCGCGGCTTCCGTGGTGAAGCGCTTCGGGTCGGGCGTCGTGGTCTTCTTGCTGGTCGAGGCGGTAGTCTTGGTGCTGGTGGTGGCGGCCGGCTTGGTCGCGGTGCTGGTGGCGGCGGCGGCCGCGAACACCGGGGTCAGCGCAACACTGGACAGGGCGATCGCAGTAACGAGGGCGGTAAGATGAAGTTTCACGGTATCCTCCGTAGTTGAGGCCCCGCTTTTAGCGCTCGCCCGCCAAGCAAATCGATGTGACCGAAGGCCCCTGCGACGTAACGGCGCGGTGATCGTCTTGCGCCATGGTTATGCCCAAGTCTGGCTGAGGCCAAATCGGGCAATGCCGAAGGTTGCTGCTACGCCGCTTTTGCTCTAATAGCTCTGCGCTGCCCGGGTTTTGCCGGGGCGGCTTCCCGGAGAATCGCCGTGCTTCAATCCAGTCCCGCAAGGACCGCCGCTACCGCTTTGCAGCCCTACGAGCTGCGGCGCACCTTCGCCATCATCTCGCACCCGGACGCCGGCAAGACCACGCTCACCGAAAAGCTGCTGGCCGCCTCCGGGGCGATTCAGGAAGCCGGCGCCGTCCGCGCCCGCAAGGATCGCCGCTCCACCCGTTCCGACTGGATGGAGATCGAGCAGCAGCGCGGCATTTCGATCTCCTCCTCGGTGATGACCTTCGAGCATGACGGGCTGACCTTCAACCTGCTCGATACGCCGGGCCACTCCGACTTCTCGGAGGACACCTACCGCACGCTCACCGCCGTCGATTCGGCCGTCATGGTGATCGACGCCGCCAAGGGCATCGAAAGCCAGACGCTGAAGCTCTTCGAGGTCTGCCGCCTGCGCGACATTCCCATCGTTACCTTCATCAACAAGGTGGACCGCGAGGGCCGCGACCCGCTCGCCCTGCTCGATGAAATCGCCGCCACGCTCGCGCTCGACGTCACGCCCGCGGTCTGGCCGCTCGGCATGGGCGTCGATTTCCGGGGCACGGTCGATCTGGCCGGCTCGCGCGTGCTGGCGCCCGACGGCAGCCTCATCCGCGGCTTCACCTCGGTCGACGACCTGCTGCTCGACGACAGGCTGATCGCCGATCCGGTCATCAAGGCCAGCCTCGACGAGCTGGACCTCGCCCGGGCCGGCCTGCCGGAATTCGACCTCGAAACCTTCCTCGCCGGCCATTTGACGCCGGTGGTCTTC
Organism: Devosia sp.; assembly: GCA_035547675.1. GTDB lineage: Bacteria > Pseudomonadota > Alphaproteobacteria > Rhizobiales > Devosiaceae > DASZTU01. Next base: position 9,008 of record DASZUI010000051.1, on the reverse strand, counting down.
GGCTCGGCGCTCAAGGACATTTCGGTGCCCGAGCTGCTCCGCGCCCTCGGGGAATGGGCGCCCGCTCCGCGTCCCCAGCCGGCGGAGCCTGCACCGATTTTCCCGGACAACGGCAAGGTTTCCGGCTTCGTCTTCAAGGTGCAGGCGAACATGGATGCCAATCACCGCGACCGCGTCGCTTTCGTGCGGCTGGCATCAGGCACCTTCAGGCGCGGCATGAAGCTGCGCAACATGCGCACGGCCAAGGAGCTGACCGTCGCCAATCCGATGTTCTTCTTCGGCCACAACCGCGCCACCGCCGACGAGGCCGTGGCCGGCGATATCGTCGGCATCCCCAACCACGGCACGCTGTCGGTCGGCGACACGCTGACCGAGGGCAATGGCCCGCTCAAGGTGACCGGCATCCCGAATTTCGCGCCGGAAATCATCCGCCGCGTGCGGCTCACCGACCCGATGAAGTCCAAGCAGCTGGGCAAGGCGCTGTCGGACCTCGCCGAGGAGGGCGTCGCGCAGGTCTTCCGCCGCATGCTCGGCGCCGACTGGATCGTCGGCGTGGTCGGCCAGCTGCAGCTCGAAGTGCTCTCCTCGCGCATCGGCAGCGAATATGGCGTGCCCATCTCCTTCGAAAGCGTCGGCTACGAAATGGCCCGCTGGGTCGCCTGCGAGGACAAGCTGGAGCTGAAGCGCTTCATCGACGCCAACCGCTCCGTCCTCGCCGAGGACAAGGACGCCGACCCCGTCTATCTCGCCCAGAGCTCCTGGTATCTCCAGCGCATGGAAAAGGACTGGCCGAAGCTCAAATTCCTGGCGACGAAGGAACGGTCTTAAGCCAGGCATTCGCCTGGACTGACCTTTCGATATGGGCAGGTAGGGTGCCGCTGTCTCTCCTTCTCGTCGAGGGGCAGGATTCGCCTGGCACCGTCCTGGCTCACATACACGCCGTCATTCCGGCGAAGGCCGGAATCCATCTCCAGGCAGCGCGTGCTGCCCATGGTTCGAGGCTCGGCTCCCGCCTCGCACCTCACCATGAGGGCGTGGAATTTCTCCCTACCTCATCCTGAGCCTGTCGAAGGATGGGCCGCGCGCGCCATGGATTCCGGCCTCCGCCGGAATGACGCCGGTGGTGAGGCAAGACCATGCCATGGCTTCCCTCCCCCTTGCGGGGAGGGTGGCGGCAGCCGGGTGGGGGGCGGCAACGCGCGCCGGCGTTTGCTGAAAGAACCCCCACCCTTGATCCCTCCCTCAAGGGGGAGGGAGGCGGGGCGGCACCCTACCTGCCCATATCGAAAGTCAGGTCCAGCCGAATGGCTGGCTCACCCCGCCTCGAACGACGCCAACAGCTTCCGCGGTGCCCTGAACCGCCAGGCGTCGACCAGCCGCTGCGTCAATTCCTCGTCCGAGATGGCGCTCATCCTCACCAGCACCCAGGGCCACCCTTTGTAATGGTCGGTCTCGTAATAAATTTCCGGCGCCATCTCGATCAGCATTTCCTTCTGCTCGAGCGGCATGGCGAGCGGAATGGCGTCCTCGCCGTGATAGCCCGTGAACCCTTTTCCGGCGACCTTGAGCGCCGGCCGGCCATAGCTGGTGCCTGCTTCGACGCCGGGCAGGCCGGCGGCGCGTGCCAGGCGGAGCAGCCGGTCGAAGGCGGGCTCTGTCACCGCCGGCGCCCGAACGTCAGCCCGGGCGCGCGCCCGGCCAGACGGCGCGGAACATGGGGATGTTCTCGTAATACATGCCGTTGCCGCTGAGGATCGCCGGGTCCTCGGCCTGCAGGGCCAGCAGCTCTTCCTCCGAATCCACGCGCATGACGCCCAGTCCCCAATTGCCCCGGGGATCGTTGACCGGCCCGAGCACCAGCACCTTGCCGCGCGCCATCTGGCCGGCCCAGTATTTGCCGTGGGCGAGCATCATGGCGCGCTCCTCAGGCGTCAGCGTCGCGACGAAATCGGGGCGGGGGCCGAGCAGGCGCGCGAGGAAATATTTGGCCGTATCGGGGGGCGGTGCTGCGGTCTGGTCGCTCATGGCGTTCCTCCAGCGGGCTTGCGCCGAGGCTATATGAAAAATCGGTCCGGGCGAATGCCCTGGGCTGGTGGTTTTTGTTTGGATTTCGCGGCTAAAGCTGTCCCGAAAGGGTTTTGCCATGACCGACGATACCGCGACCCAGCAAAGCACCCCCGCCGCCCCGGTCCTCGACGAAGTGCATGACGAGGAGGGGCACCTGCGCTCCGAATGGGTCGACCGCCTCAAGGCCGAGATCGCCGCCGAGGACGCGGCGGCCCTGGCCGTCGCGGTCGAGCCGCTGCACGCTGCCGATGTCGGCGAGCTGCTGGAGACGCTGTCGCGCGAGGAACGCGGCGCGCTGGTGCATCTGCTCGGCGAGCGCTTCGACTTTTCCGCGCTGACCGAGGTCGACGAGACGGTGCGCGGCGAAATCCTCGGCGACATCCCCAATGACGAGATCGCCCGCGGCGTTTCGGATCTCTCCAGCGACGACGCCGTCTATATCCTCGAGGATATGGACGCACCGGACCGCGAGGCGGTGCTGGAGCAGCTGCCGGCCTTCGAACGGCTCAGCCTCAGGCGCAGCCTCGATTTCCCCGAGGAATCGGCCGGCCGCCTGATGCAGACCGATTTCATCGCCATCCCGCCCTTCTGGACCGTAGGCCAGACCATCGACTATCTGCGCTCCGAGGAAGAGCTGCCGAACGAGTTCTACCAGATCTATGTGGTCGACCCCGGCTACAACCTGCTCGGCACGCTGCCCCTCGACCACTTCATCCGCTCCAAGCGCCAGGTCCGCATCGAAAAGATCATGAACACCAACGTGTTCGAGATCGACGCCAACGAGGACCAGGAGAAGGCCGCCCGCACCTTCGAGCGCTACGATTTGGTCGAGGTCGGCGTCGTCGACGAGAATCGCCGGCTCGTCGGCGTGCTCACCATCGACGACATGGTGGACGTGATCCATCGCGAGGCCACCGAGGACTTCCAGCGCCTCGTCGGCGTCGGCAATGAGGAGGTGTCGGCCGGCGTCTGGGCGACGCTCAGGGGCCGTCTCACCTGGCTTTTCGTCAACCTGCTGACGGCGATCCTGGCCTCCTCCGTCATCGATGTCTTCGACGGCACCATCGCCAAGATGGTGGCGCTCGCCGTGCTCATGCCCATCGTCGCCTCCATGGGCGGCAACGCCGCGACCCAGACCATGACCATCACCGTCCGCGCGCTCGCCACCCATGACCTCGGCGGCTCGCGCCTCAGGCGCCTCGTCGCCCGCGAGATTGCCGTCGGCGTCGCCAACGGGATTTCATTTGCCGTCATCATGGGAATTGTCGCGGATCTGTGGTTCCAGAACTGGGGCCTCGGCGCGGTCATGGGGCTGGCGCTCATCGTCAATTTGTTCGCGGCCGGTCTCGCCGGCGTGCTCATCCCGCTCGGCCTCAACAAGCTCAAGGTCGACCCCGCCATCGCCTCCACGGCTTTCGTGACGACGGTCACCGACGTCGTGGGCTTCTTCTCCTTCCTCTGGTTCGCCGGGCTCTGGTTCCATCTGTTCAGGTAGGCTCCACCTCGACCTCGAACCATGGGCTGCGCGCGCTGCTGGATTCTGGCCTTCGCCGGAATGACGTTGAGGGTGTGGCACGGCCTCGCCCCATCCCCGGCGTCATTCCGGCGAAGGCCGGAATCCAGACGCGGGCACGCCGACTTCTGACGGCCACCGAATGACGCCGGGCTTGGTTTGATTTCCACCGTGTCATTCCCGCGAAAGCGGGAATCTCCGTTCCCTCCTCGCGCCCGAGCGGCCTCCCCCTTGCGGGAGAGGGTGCCGGCAGGCGGGTGAGGGTGGGCCACAAACACAGCCGTCGCCTCGACCCTCAGCCGGTCCTTCGGACCACCTTCTCCCGCAAGGGGCGAAGGGAAGGGGAGCGCCCTTGCCTCCCGGCCCGCCGCCGACTACCTCTCGTCCCATGAAGCTCGTCATCGCCAACAAGAATTATTCGAGCTGGTCGCTCCGCCCCTGGCTGGTGCTGACGCATTTCGGCATCCCCTTCGAGGAGGAGCAGGTCCTGCTTTCCGGCGAGGGCTGGAAGGAAAAGTTCCGCGCCGTCTCGCCCACCGGCCGCGTGCCGCTGCTCATCGACGGCGATCTCAGGATCGCCGAATCCATCGCCATCATCGAATATCTCGCCGAGAAATTCCCCGACAAGGCGATCTGGCCGACCACGCTTCGCGACCGGGCGCTCGCCCGTTCGGCCGCCGCCGAAATGCACGCCGGCTTCACCGCCCTGCGCAACGCCGCGCCGATGAATCTCAGGAAATCGCTGCCCGGCCGCATCGAGGTGGACGAGGTGGCAGGCGACCTCGCCCGCATCGAAACGCTCTGGGGCGGCCTGCTCGACGCTTCGGGCGGTCCGTTCCTGTTCGGCGATTTCACCGCCGCCGATGCGATGTTCGCGCCGCTCGCCACCCGCCTCAGGACCTACGACCTGCCGGTTTCCGATACCGCCGCCGCCTATGTCGAAGCGATCTACGCGCTGCCGGCCTTCCAGAGCTGGTTCGCCGCCGCCGATGTCGAGCCCTGGATCGTCGAGGACGACGAGATCGATATCATCCGGGCCCGCCGCGCATGATCCACATGATCAAGCTCTGCGTGGGCGTCTCGACGCTCGAGGAGCTGGAATCCTATCGCAGCGAGCGCGCCCATTGGTGGGGCGCCGATTACGGCGAGGATGTGCACGTCCACCGCACCCGCACCCGCCCGAAGCGCTTCGCCGAAATGGAAGGCGGACAGGCCTCCATCTATTGGGTGATTTCGGGCGTCGTCCGCTGCCGCCAGCCCATCCTGCGCCTCGCCGAGGCTGCCGACGAGCAGGGCATGGCCTGCTGCGACATCATCATGGCCCCCGACATGGTCCGCGTCGCCCCGCGCCCCAAGGCGCCGTTCCAGGGCTGGCGCTACCTCAAGCCCGAAGACGCGCCCCCGGACCTCGATGCCGTCGGCGCCGGCGAGGGCGACGAGGAGATCGCCGAAGAACTCGCCCGCCTCGGCCTCCTCTAGCCAGCCATTCGGCTGGACCTGAATCTTCGATGCGGGCAGGTAGAGAGCGCGCTGCCCATGGTTCGAGGCTCGGCTTCGCCTCGCACCTCACCATGAGGCTGTGTTCTATTCCGCCACCTCGTCCTGAGGTGGATGCAATTCCACCACCTCACCATGTGGTCGGCGTTCTATTCCACGACCTCATCCTGAGGTGCGACCGCAGGGAGCCTCGAAGGCTTCGAGCCGTGCCGAAGGCCAAATCGATCCGGTGGATCGATTTGAGGTGAGAAGGCCATGAGGGCTATGCCCGAGTGGCTGGGCCGCGCGCGCCGACCTCGGAAGAATCGTTCCAGCCCAACGCTGGCTTGGAAACCCGCCCTGCGCCATCGGCTTTATCTCTTGTCGGCGTGACAAGTGTTGCACCTCGCCCCTTGAACGCGCCAGGCGAATTGCTCAGACTCAGGCTCGGTTGGGGGATGAATCGGTGAAGAATACCGGCACGCACGTTATCGTGGTCGGCAATGAAAAAGGTGGTTCGGGTAAATCGACCACGGCGTTTCATCTGGCGATCTACCTGCTATATCAAGGCTATAAGCTCGCGACGATCGATGTCGACAGTCGCCAGCAGACGCTGACCAATTATGTTCGGAACCGGCGCAACTGGGCTCAGGCGCGTGGAATCACGGTGCCGCACAGTACGCATTACCACCTGCCGCTGAGCCGCGGCGATTCTATCCGCGAGAACCAGAAGCTGGAATTCGACCTGTTCCGGCAGGCGGTTTCCGAGATCGAGGGGCACGCGGATTTCCTCGTCATCGATACGCCCGGCTTCGATACGCACCTGACGCGGCTGGCCCACTCCATGGCCGATACCCTCGTCACGCCCGTCAATGACAGCCTGATCGACCTCGACGTGCTCGCCCATGTCGATCCGGCGACCGGCGAGCCGCGCGAGCTCAGCCATTATGCCCGGCTCGTGCAGCGCGCCCGCACCGAGCGCCTCGCGATCGACGGCCAGACCATCGACTGGGTGCTAGTGCGCAACCGCATCTCCATGCTTGCCTCGCGCTCCCAGCGCATGGTGCAGTCGAGCCTCGACAAGATCGCGCTTCGCCTCGGCGCCCGGCTCGCCGACGGCATTGCCGAGCGCGTCATTTTCCGCTCGCTCTTTCCCACCGGCCTGACCGTCTTCGATCCGCTCGACCCCGAGCTGCTGGGCGGCCTGCCGTCGAACTCGCATGTCTCGGCGCGGCAGGAATATGCCAATCTCGTTTCGGCGCTGCACCTGCCGGCGGGCACCCGCTCGGGACCCGAGGCGCCCGCCGCCTGGGGCGGGGCAGGCACCCTCGCCGGCCATTTTCAGCGCGTCGGCTGAGCCGGCCGCGGCCGAAAACGCAAACTATTCAGGTTTGGGAAAGGGTTGAGGACTAGCGTTCGCGCCATCGATTGCCGGCCGAGCCACCCATGCAGTTCGATTCGTCCACGACCTTGATCGCGGCCTGCTGCATCATCGCGGTGCTCGGCGCGCAAATGCTGTTTTTCTGGTGGCGCGACCGGCGCGCGCCGTGGCTCGCCTGGTACGCGGCGACCTTTCTCGTCGGCACCGGCGCGCTGCTGATCTATCTGCTGCCGTCCGAGGGCCACGAATTCATGAATTTCGGCCCGGGCAATTCGCTGCGCATCCTGCCCTTCGTCTTCGTCTGGCATGGCGCGCGCACCTTTGCACGGCGCAAGCCCGAACAATTGGTGGGCGTGCTTGCCGTGGCCATATGGCTGGCGCTCTGCAGCGTCCCCAGTTTCCTCGCCAGCCTCGAATGGCGGGTAATGGCCGCCTCGGTCTATATCGTCGTCTTCTGCGGTCTGGCGGCGTACGAGCTGTGGCGCCTCCGCGGCGAACATCTGCCCTCGCTCTATCCCGCCATGCTCACCTATGTGAGTTACGCGACCCTGGGCGCCGTCCGCATCTTCATCGTCGACATGGTGCCGTTCCCGGTGGGGGCCCGGCCGATGGAGGCGGGCTGGGTCGCCGCGTCGGCCTTCGTTACCTTCATCCACGCCGTGTTCCTGACGGCGCTCACCATCTCGATGACGCGCGAGCGCGAGGAGCTGGAGCAGCGTCGCTTCGCCCTCTCGGATCCGCTGACCGGATTGCTGAACCGCCGGGCCTTCCTCGACCAGGTCGGCGAGCCGCGGCGGCGGCCGACCGGCGCCCAGCCGATCACGCTGCTGGTCCTCGATCTCGACCATTTCAAGCTGATCAACGATCGCTACGGGCACGAGGCCGGCGACCGCATGCTGCGGCATTTCGCCGAGATCGCCGGCGCGGCGATACGGCCGGGCGATCTGCTGTTCCGCATGGGCGGCGAGGAATTTTGCGCCGTGCTCCACAATACCAGGGTGCCTCAGGCCCGCCAGATCGCCGAACGCCTGCGCCGCGCCTATGCGGAACGGCCGATCCAGGTCGATGGTGAAACGATCTTCGGTACGGTGAGCATCGGCATCGCGGCCGAGGAACAGGCGGGCACCGATCTCGACCTGCTGCTGGCGGCCGCCGACGCCGCGCTCTACGCCGCCAAGGCCAGGGGGCGCAACCAGACCGCCGTGGCCGAAGCGCTCGACCGGCCGCCGGGCGACCTCTCCAGGGCCGTCGCCTGAGCTTCTAGGCGACCGAAAAGCTGGTGCCGCAGCCGCATGAGGCCACGACATTGGGGTTCTTGATCTGGAAGGATTGGCCGATCAGATCGTCGGCATAGTCGATCTCGGCCCCGCCCATGAATTCCAGGCTGAGGGAATCGATCAGCACGGTCGCCCCCTCCTTGGCCAGCACCAGATCGTCGTCCTTCGGCGTCTCCTGCACCAGATTGTATTCGTACTGGAACCCCGAGCAGCCGCCGCCCGCCACCGAAATGCGCAGCACCGTGCCCGGCGCTTGCTTGCCGAGGATCCTGCCGATCCGGCGTGCGGCCCGGTCTGTCAAAACCACGCTCGGGGATGCTAGAGAGATGTCCGTCATGGGGCTGCTTTATCGTCGCATTACGACAAAGCCAAGATAGGCCGCGCGAGGGGGGTTGAAAAGGGGCATGACCATCCGGGGCTCTCGCGCATGACGGCCAGCTATGCCTCCGATCCGGAACAGAGCCGCGGCCGGCTCTATCCCACCAGCGTCAGCCCGACGCGTTCGGAGTTCCAGCGCGACCGCGACCGCATCATCCATTCCACCGCCTTCCGCCGGCTGCAGCACAAGACGCAGGTCTTCCTGCACCATGAGGGCCAGCATTTCCGCACCCGGCTCACCCATACCCTCGAAGTCAGCCAGATGGCCCGTTCGCTCGCCCGTGCCCTGCGGCTCGACGAGGACCTGGCGGAAGCCGTGGCGCTCGCCCACGATCTCGGCCACACCCCCTTCGGCCACGCCGGCGAGCGGGTGCTCGATGACGAGATGCACCGCTATGGCGGCTTCGACCACAATGTCCAGGCGCTGCGCGTCGTCACCCGGCTCGAGAACCGCTACGCCAGCCATGACGGGCTCAACCTCACCTGGGAAACCCTGGAAGGCATATTGAAGCATAATGGCCCGCTGAAAAGCCTGCCGCCGGGCTTTGCCGACATCGCCGTGCCGACCGGCGATCTCTGGCCCGGGACATATGCCAGCCTCGAGGCACAATGCGCCGCCATTGCCGACGACATCGCCTATAACGCCCACGACATCGACGATGCGCTGCGCGCCGGGCTCATCAGCTTCGAGCAATTGCACGACGTGCCGCTGGTCGGCCCCATCGCCACCATGGTCATGGAGCGCTGGCCCGATATCGATCCGGGCCGCAAGGCGCATGAAGTGCAGCGCCGCCTCATCACCCGCGCGATCGAGGACGTTATTGAAACCAGCGGGGCGCTGCTCGCCGCTGTGGCGCCGCGGAGCGCCGACGAGGCGCGCCGGGCAGGGCGGCCGCTCATCGTCTTTTCCTCCGGC
>DASZUI010000050.1:0-9000 GCA_035547675.1 Devosia sp. | reverse complement strand
ATGGGCCGCGCGCGCCGGGCCACTACACCGAAAGTTCAGTTGAGGCGAATGCCTGGCGGGCTTGCGGGCGGGCCGCAAAAACGCCAATCTTTGGCACCACAGAAGCTGCTTCTGCTCTGGAGATTCTAAGCCCCGTGCCCCATCTGCTGCGCCTGCTGACCGGATCGGTCGTGCCCGCTGTCGCCGTGCTCACCCTCGCCATGCCTGCCTTCGCCGCCGCGGGCCCTCCGGCCGTGGCCGACGACAGCTATGGCAGCTATCTGGCGGGCCAGCAGGCGCTGCACGATCTGTCCACCACCGATGCGGCCCGCTATCTCGGCGATGCGAGCACGGCCGAGTGGGACAATCCGGCGGTGGTGCAGGAGGCCTTCCTGGCGTTCCTGGCCGATGGCGACATCGACCATGCCGCCTCGGTCGCCAGGCACATGCTCGAGCTCAAGCCCGGCAACGGCCTCGCCAAGCTGGTCCTTGCCGCCACCGACCTCAAGGACCGTCGCTACCACGCGGTGGAGAAGGAGCTCGAGGGCCTCGACAGCACCGATTTCTCCGGCATTACCGGCTCGATCCTGCGCGCCTGGGCGCTGGTAGGCGACGGCAAGGAGGACGATGCCTTCGCCGCGCTCGACAAGTTCAGCAAGGGCGGGCTCGACGACTTCCTGATGTTCCACCGGGCGCTGATGGCCGATGTGGCCGGCGACCAGGCCGCTGCCATCAACCTCGCCGGCAAGGCCTATACGTCCAGCCCCACGGCGCCCCGCACGGTCGAGTTCTATGCCCGCGTGCTCGCCAATGCCGGCCGCTTCGACGACGCGCTCTCGGTGATCGACAAGTTCGACGCCGCCGGGCTCGGCGATCCGGTCGTCGATGCCATCCGCACCCAGATCGCCGCCCGCCAGCGGCCGGGCCTCTATGCGCCCAATGTGCAGGCGGGCGCCGCCGAAACCTTCCACGGCATCGCCGTGCCGCTGGCCCGCGACGGCAATAACGACTTGGCGCTGGGCCTGCTGCAGGTCGGCTTCTACCTCGATCCGCACAGCGACGTCATTCCGCTGCTGATCGGCCAGCTGCTCGACCAGGCCGGCCAGCACGCCGCGGCCAACGGCTTCTACGCCAATATCCCCGCGACCTCTCCCATGCATGTGACGGCCGCCGTACGCATCGCGCAGAACTATGAGGCGATGGGCAACAAGGCCGAGGCGCTGAACCAGCTCGGCAAGCTGGCCAGCGACAATCCCAAGGATATCGATACACTCACCGTCTATGCGGACATGCTGCGCGGCGACAAGCAATACGCCAAGGCGGCCGACGCCTATTCCAGGGCCATCGCGCTCGACAATGGCGCGCATTTCGGCGACTGGGTGCTCTATTACCAGCGCGGCATCGCCTATGAGCGCGGCGGCCAGTGGGACAAGGCGCAGCCCGATTTCCTCAAGGCCCTGCAGCTCAATCCCGACCAGCCGCAGGTGCTGAACTATCTGGGCTATACCTGGGTGGACAAGGGCGAAAACCTCGACAAGGCGCTCGGCATGATCGAGAAGGCGGTCAAGGCGACCCCCACCGATGGCTATATCGTGGACAGCCTCGGCTGGGCCTTCTACCGGCTCGGCCGCTTCGACGACGCGGTCAAGACGCTGGAACAGGCGGTGCAGTTCAAGCCCAACGATCCCCAGATCAACGACCATCTGGGCGATGCCTATTGGCGGGACGGCCGCAAGCTCGAGGCCCATTTCCAGTGGAACGTGGCGGCTTCGCTCGATCCCGATGCCGACCTCAAGGCCGAGATCGCACGCAAGCAGGCCAACGGGCTCGATTCCACCACCACGGCGTCCGTCGCGGCGCCGTCTGTCGCCTCGACCCCGACGACCACGCAGTAATTTGTTCGTCGAGGCGGCGCCGGCCAAGATCAACCTCGCTCTGCATGTGGTCGGTCGGCGCCCCGACCGCTACCACGAGCTGGAAAGCCTCGTCGTCTTCGCCGATGTGGCCGACGAGCTCGAGGCCGAGGCGGCGCCGGCGGATGCCCTGCGCGTCACCGGCCCCTTCGCCATGGGGCTCGGCTCCGGCGAAACCAATCTCGTGGCGCGGGCGGTCGCGGCCTTTCGCGCCCGCTGGCCGGGTGCGGTCGCAACCGGGCTCGCCATCACGCTTTCAAAGAATTTGCCGGTTGCGGCCGGGCTCGGCGGCGGCTCCGCCGATGCCGCCGCGGCGCTGCGCCTGCTCGCCGGCCTGTCGAAGATCGATATTCCCGTACCGGAGCTGATGGCGCTCGGCGCCGGGCTCGGCGCGGACGTGCCGATGTGCCTCGTCTCGCGCCCGGCGGTGGTTAGCGGCATCGGCGAGCGCGTGCGGCCGCTGGCGCGCTTTCCTTCCTGCCATGTGGTGCTGGTCAATCCGCTGATGCCGGTGGCGACCGCCGACGTGTTCCGCCGCCTCGACGGTCACGTCAATCCGCCGCTGCCCTCGCTCGCCGAACCGCTCGACCGCCCGGCCCAGCTCGGCCTCTGGCTCGAGGGCACGCGCAACGACCTCGAGGCGCCCGCCATCGCGCTGGTTCCCGAAATCGGCGTGCTGATCGCCCGCATGGGACAGTTCCCCGGCTGCATGCTGGCCCGCATGTCCGGCTCCGGCGCCACCGTCTTCGGCCTCTTCGCCTCGGGCGCCCTCGCCCACCAGGCCGCCCACGACCTCCGCGCGGCCTTCCCCGGCTACTGGGTCGCCGCCGCGCCGCTGCTGGCGGCGTAACCAGCCATTCGGCTGGACCGGCCTTTCGATGCGGGCAGGTAGAGAGCGCGCTGCCCATGGTTCGAGGCTCGGCTTCGCCTCGCACCTCACCATGAGGTCGGTGTTATTCCTTCGGCTGCGCTTCAATTCCACGACCTCATCCTGAGGTGCGACCGCAGGGAGCCTCGAAGGCTTCGAGCTGTGCCGAAGGCCAAATCGATCCGGTGGATCGATTTGAGGGGAGAAGGCCATGAGAGCTGTGCTCGAATGGCAGTGGGCCGCGCGCGCCATGGATTCCGGCCTTCGCCGGAATGACGAAGTGAGCGAGGCGCGGCCTGGCCCCCAACCCCGCCGTCATTCCGGCGAAGGCCGGAATCCAGAACGCGCGCTACCCGCATTAAAAAGGGCAGCTCAAGCCGAATGGCTTGCGCGGTCGCGGCCGTAGGGGTCGCCGAGGACGGATTCGGTGTGGAGTGCGCAGCGCCATTGCCCGTCCGTGCGGACCCAGGTCGAGGCGTCGGCGGCCTGCAGCTCCAGCTTTTGGCCGTCGACGGTCACATGCTCGGTGACCTTGTAGCCGATGATCGCGAGGTCCGGCTGCGGGCGGAGCACCTTGACGTCGGAGAGTTCGAAATCGTGCAATGTCCACTGCCCGTGCGCCATCATCTGGCTGAAGGACGCCCGGTCGATGGCGGAGGCGCCTTGCGCGCCGGTGAGAATGAATCGCTCGGCGACCATTGCGTCGGCGGTCGCGGCGTCGCGGTCGATCATGGTCTGCCAGAACCGCTTTTCGAGCGCGACGATCTCGTCATCATCATTGGCCATCAGCCCTCTCCTTGCTTGCTGCGCCGGGAACGGGCGCGCGGAAAAGAGCGTTCCGCCGCCCTCAATAGGCCCGAGAAACGTAGAACTCGGCGATGTCGCTGAGAAGCGTGCGCAGCTCCGAGGGGGGCAGGGCGCGAAGCGCTTCGCGGGCGCGGCGGACATGGGCCTGCGCCACGTCGATGGAGCGGTCGAGCGTGCCGTGCCGGTTGAAGATGGCCACGATCTGCGCCAGGGCGGTATCCGAGGCGTCGGGCTGGCCGAGCGTGTTGGCGATGATCTCGCGCTCGCCCGGATTGGCGTCCTGAAGAGCGAGGATCACCGGCAGCGTCATCTTGCCCTCGCGCAAATCGTCGCCGGTGTTCTTGCCGAGCGCCCCCCGCTCGCCGCGATAGTCGAGCACGTCGTCGACGAGCTGAAAGGCGAGGCCGAGCTCGAGGCCGTATTCGCGCATCGCCGCCCGCTCATGCGGCGCGGCGCCGCCGGCGATGGCGCCGACTTCGGCGGCCGCCTCGAACAGCGTCGCCGTCTTGGCGCGGATCACCTGGTCATAGTCCTCGGGCGTCGTCGAGAGGTCCTTCGCCTTGGCGAGCTGGAACACCTCGCCCTCGGCGATCACGGTCGCCGCGCGGGCGAGCACGCCCAGCGCCTCGAGGTCGCCGGCCTCGACCATCATCAGGAAGGCCTGCCCGAGGAGGAAATCGCCGACGAGCACGCTCGCGGGATTCCCCCAGACCATGCGGGCGGCGGGGCGGCCGCGCCGCATGTCGCTGTCGTCCACCACGTCGTCGTGGAGGAGGGTGGCGTTGTGCATGAATTCGACCGCGGCCGCGTAGTTGATGTCGGCGCCCTTGCTCTGCCCGAACATCTGCGCCGCGGCCACCGTGAGCATGGGCCTGAGCCTTTTGCCGCCGGCCTCGATCAGATAGCGGGCGAGCTCGGGCACCATCTTCACATGCGAATCGGCGCGCGACAGGATGAGCGCATTGACCCGGCGCATCTGCGGCTCGGTCACGGCAAGCAGCCGCTCGAGCGCCCCGGTGCCGGCCGCCTCCGCCAAAACTCTCGAGTCCGAAAACGCCATACGGTTTCCTGTTTGCCGGTGCCGGCAAATCCGGTTGAGCGGTTTGCGCCTTGCCCGATATGCTCGCGGACGACCGGGCGCGGGTGCGATGTCCCTAGACCAAGCCGCAAATATTGTAAAACACCAAACCGCCACACGCGACGCCTTTCTGGGCGGCCGCCTCCGCCTGGGGCAGCCGGCGAAAGGTTTTCGCGCCGGCCTCGATTCCGTGCTGCTGGGCGCCGCCGTCGGTGCGGAAGCGGGTGAACTCCTCGATCTCGGGGCCGGCGCCGGCACCGCCGCGCTGGTGGCGCTCGCCCACCATCCCGGCCTTTCGGCCACGCTGGTGGAGAACGACGCGGAGGCCCTGGGGTTCGCCCGCGACAACATCGCCGGCAACGGCTTTGCCGAGTGCGCCCGCGCCGTCGAGCTCGATGTGACCGCCCCCGGCGCCGTTCGCGAGGCTGCCGGCATCGCCGCCGATCGCTATGCCAGCGTCATCGCCAATCCCCCCTACTTCGCCGCGGGCAGGGGTACCAGGGCGCGGGGGGCCGGCCGGGCCGCGGCGCGGCACATGGATAAATCCGCGCTCGATCTCTGGGTGAAGACGGCGGCGGCCACGGCCGCGCCCGGCGGCGAGGCGATCTTCGTCATGCCGGCCGAAGCGCTCGCGGCGCTGCTCGCCGCCTTCGAGGGCCGCTTCGGCGCATTGACCCTGCTGCCGCTGTCGCCGCGGCCGGAGGCACCCGCCACCCGCCTGCTGCTGCGCGGCATCAAGGGCTCCCGCGCGCCGCTGAGCCTGCTCGCCAGCCGGCCGATCCATGCCGGCGAGGGCAGGGCCTTTGCGCCCGCGATCGAGGCGATTCTGCGTGGGCAGGCGCGCCTCGACTGGTAAAGTCGCATTTCCGGTTCTACATGACGGACCCTGGACAGCGATGGGCAACAGATGAGTGACGTTACCGCCAAGGGCTTTTCCGGCTGGCTCCGGCGCATTTTCGGACGCGGCGGCGCCGTGGTCCCGGTGGTGCGCCTGCAGGGGGTGATCGCGCCCGACCACCGGCCCGGCCGGCTCAACATCCAGTCCGTCGCCCCGCTGCTGGAAAAGGCCTTCGCCATCAAGGGCGCGCCCGCCGTCGCCGTCATCGTCAATTCGCCCGGCGGCTCGCCCGTGCAGTCGCGGCTCATCTCCAAGCGCATCCGCGACCTCGCCGACCAGTACGGCAGGCAGGTGCTGGTGTTCGTCGAGGATGCGGCGGCCTCGGGCGGCTATTTCATCGCGGTTGCCGGCGACGAAATCATCGCCGATCCGTCCTCGATCGTGGGCTCGATCGGGGTGATCTATGCCGGCTTCGGCTTCCCCGAGGCGCTGGAAAAGCTCGGCGTGGAGCGGCGCGTCTATACGGCCGGACGCAACAAGTCGACGCTCGATCCGTTCCTGCCCGCAAGCGAGGCCGATATCGAGCGGATCAAGGGCCACGAGCTCGATATCCATCAGATCTTCATCGGCCATGTGAAGGCGATGCGCGGCCAGCGCCTCAAGGCCGACGACGATACGCTCTTCACCGGCGAATGGTGGACCGGCGTCAAGGGGCTGGAACTGGGGCTCGTGGATTCCCTGGGCGATCTGCACCAGGTGCTGCGCGAGCGCTTCGGGCAGGATGTGCGGCTGAAGCCGATCGCCGCCAAGCGCCCGCTCCTGTCGCTGCCGCGCTTCGGCTTTTCGGCGCTGGGCGGCGAACTGGCCGGCGGGGCGCTGTCGGCGCTGGAGGAACGCGCGCTATGGTCGAGATTCGGTCTTTGAGCGTTTGCGATAGAGGCGAAGGCCGCTTAACACGGATTCTGAAATGACGGCGATCCTCATCAAGGTCATCATCTATGCGGCCATCGCCGGCTTCATCTATTTCGGCGTCCGCCGGCTCTGGCGCGATTTCACCGCTCCCTTCCGTGCGATGCAGGGGCAGGCAGGCCCCTTTCCGCGCCGCCCCGACCTCAACGAAACCGCCCGCCCCGACGTCATCGAACTGAAGCGCGGCCCCGACGGCGTCTACCGGCCGCCCGACTCTGGCGAACGGCGTTGACCGCGTGAAGCGCCGTCTTTAGTTTCCGCGCGTTTTCAGCGGAAATCACCATGACCGACGCAGCCAAGCCGCATATGGACCCGAAGAACTCGTTCCAGGGCCTCATTCTCACCCTGCAGAATTTCTGGGCCGAGCAGGGCTGCGTCATCCTCCAGCCCTATGACATGCCGATGGGCGCCGGCACCTCGCATGTGGCGACGGCGCTGCGCGCGCTCGGGCCGAAGCCGTGGAACGCGGCCTATGTGCAGCCCTCGCGCCGCCCCAAGGACGGCCGCTATGGCGAGAACCCCAACCGGCTGCAGCATTATTATCAGTTCCAGGTGATCCTGAAGCCCTCGCCGGAGAATCTGCAGGACCTCTATTTGCAATCGCTCTATGCCATCGGGCTCGACCCCAAGCTGCACGATATCCGCTTCGTCGAGGACGATTGGGAGAACCCCACCCTCGGCGCCTGGGGGCTCGGCTGGGAAGTCTGGTGCGACGGCATGGAAGTGAGCCAGTTCACCTATTTCCAGCAGGTCGCGGGCTTCGAGTGCAATCCGGTCTCGGGCGAATTGACCTATGGCCTCGAACGCCTCGCCTGCTATCTGCAGAATGTCGACGCCATCATGGATCTGAATTTCAACGGCGCCGGCGACAATTCCAAGGTGACCTATGGCGATGTGTTCCTGCAGAACGAGCAGGAGCAGTCGCGCTACAATTTCGAGGCCTCGGACACCGAAATGCTGTTCCGCCATTTCGCGGACGCCGAGAAGGAATGCCGCTCGCTCCTGGAAAAAGGGCAGGCGACGCCCGAGCGCCATACGCTGGCCTTGCCGGCCTATGAGCAGGTGCTGAAGGCGGCGCACAATTTCAACCTGCTCGACGCCCGCGGCGTCATCTCGGTCACCGAGCGGCAGAGCTATATCCTGCGCATCCGCGAACTCGCCAAGGCCTGCGGCGCCGCCTGGCTGCAGACGGCAGGCGGCGGCGCGGCGTAGGGATGGCTGGCAAGCTTATAGAGAACGAGCGCGTCAAGCTCTCGGCGACCTATCTCAATAGCTTGGCTGCGGCGTTCTTCGCGGCTGGCGTCCTGGCGCCGGTTATTGGACTGTTTTCTGCCTCGAGCGTCTGGCAACCCTTGCAACTGGCGGCCGTCGTGGCGAGTTGCATCCTATTGAGCGTCGCCCTACATTTAGCTGCGAGATTGGTGCTGAGAGGATTGGCCGAATGAACGACGTCAATTTTCTGCTCACGCTGCTAAGTCTGGCGTTCGGCTTCGTCGCGGCGATGGTCGTGCTGTTCATAGCCCAGCGCGACAGCAAGCGGTTTTTCGCCGAGCATCCAGAATATCCGAACCCGTACGAGCGCAAGCACGCGCCCAAGCACACCCCGGCCGAATGAGCGGCTGCGGCGCCACGCGTTTTTCCGATCAGAGGCTGTAAAATGGGGATTCCCGCTTTCGCGGGAATGACGAAGGGTGGGGGCCCGGCGCATCAACTCCACCTCGTCATTCCCGCGAAAGCGGGAATCTCCGTTTCCTCCGCGCATCCCGTTTCCCTGGGGATCAATCGCCAGAATTCACCTGCAGTTCATCGAAATCGGCGCTATTGAAAGCATAGCGGCGGATATCGGCTCTCGCCGTACTGGGGGAATACATGATCGGCTGGATTATCGTCGTCGTCATACTCGCCATCGCCGCCTGGTTCGTGGTGATGTACAACAACCTCGTCTCCAACCGGCAGCTGACCCAGGAGGGCTGGTCGGGCATCGACGTGCAGCTCAAGCGCCGCGCCGACCTGATCCCGAACCTGCTCGAAACCGTCAAGGGCTACATGGCCCATGAGCGCGGCACCCTCGAGGCGGTGACCAATGCCCGCGCCGCCGCGCAGGCGGTCTCCGGCGGCACGCCCGAGCAGCGCGCCCAGGCCGAGGGCCAGCTTTCCGGCGCTCTCGGCCGGCTGATCGCGGTGGCCGAATCCTATCCCGACCTCAAGGCCAACACGACCTTCCTCGAGTTCCAGGCGGCGCTGCAGAAGATCGAGGACGAGCTCCAGCTCGCCCGCCGCTACTACAACGGCACGGCGCGCAACCTCAACACGGCGGTGCAGTCTTTCCCGTCCTCGATCGTCGCCTCCATGTTCCACTTCACCACGGCGCAATATTTCGAGATCGACAATCCTGCCGACCGCGCCGTCCCGCAGGTCAAGTTCTCCTAGGCGGTCCGCCATGCGTCTTGCCCTGCGCGCCCTGGCGGCGCTGCTGACGCTGCTCATCCTCGCTCTGCCGGGCCTCGCTCTGCCCGCCCTGGCGCGCGAGGAGATCACCTCCTTCGAC